>JAFXGV010000029.1 GCA_017536765.1 Bacteroidaceae bacterium | reverse complement strand
AGTTCTTCTTTTATAGATTGACTAAACTTTTTGCATAGCCCCCCAACTTTTGCAGGTGAGCCCTAAGATTGGCTGCGCTCGTTGCGTAACATTCGAGAAATCTTGATGTTACACTCGCTTGCACAATCATTGTCGTTTTTTCTGGGGGGGAAAAATAAAAAATCCCGATTTTCGTTGAAAATCAGGATTTTACGTTGTTTTGCTTTTCTTTGCTGTGGTGCCACCAGGAATCGAACCGGGGACACAAGGATTTTCAGTCCTTTGCTCTACCAACTGAGCTATGGCACCTTGGTTTTGCGTGTGCAAAGGTATGACGTTTTTTTGAAACACACAAATATTTTACAAGAAAAGTGCACATTTTCTAAAAATTTATTGTTTTATGTGTGAAATACCGCGAATATCAATTATCTTTGCATTGTGATTGAGCAAGGCTCTTGCATTTGTATGTATCTATTTACAATGCTGTGGCGCGTATGCGAAATTAGCTCAGTGGTAGAGCATTGGCTTCCCAAGCCGAGGGTCGTGGGTTCGAATCCCATATTTCGCTCCAATATTTTTGGTGTACGGAATGTAGCGCAGTTGGTAGCGCACTACGTTCGGGACGTAGGGGTCGGGCGTTCGAGTCGCCTCATTCCGACACTTTTTCAAAACAATAGCGACAAACGAGCTCGTTTGTCGCTATTGTTTTTTTGTTGATGTGGATTGCTTGGATGCAAGCACTATTCCGTTTGCTTATTTCTGCTCTTTGCGCGCCTCGTCATATTTTGCTTTGGCTGCTTCGGCGGCGCCGGCCACCTTTTTCTTCACCTCGGTCCAGTCGTAGTTGCGGATGAGGCCTGTGATGGTTGCATAGAGCATAATGAAGGTGCTTGTGAAGCAGAATATCAGCACTGCTCCGGCGATGAGCAGAGCTTTGATGGCAAGCCTTGCGGGGCCGGTTCCGTCATCCTCGCGGGTTGTTGAACCATCGCTCCATTTTGTCACAATTTCCACGAATCCGATACCACCTTCAATGGCAAGCATACCTCCCGAGAGCCACATTGCCACTTTTTGTATTCGGCCAAGATTCTTTTCTTCGCGGCGATAGCGGCTTATTGTGTAGCCGTAGGGGCGCGAGGCAAAGATATACAAAGGTATGAGCATTATGAATGCTACTATAATAAAATTGGCAAATGCAGCACCGGACTCGGCTGCCGACAGACCGTCCTCGGCCTCTTCCAAGGCCATCTCTTTCACACCTTTATAATCGAGATCCTTGAGTTCTTCGAACCTCTCGACGGCCTCCTCTTTTCTTTCAGTTGCATTCTTGATGGCTCGTTTACGGCCTTCTATCATTGTCTCATCCTCTTCGGTCTTTAGGTATTTCTCGTCGTCGGCAATAGATTTTACAGCCTCAGCATAGTTCCAAGCAACAGAACGCAGTTCGTGGTGATACCAATTGGTGGGCGAGTCGTATTTATATTGGGTATCACAGCCTGAAATATTTGAGTGCAGAAGCGCATCTAAATTGTCGAAATGCACCAGTTCCACCTCTTCCCAGGCCTCAACCTTCGCAACACGTGCGCTAGCCTCGTTAATATTGCCTTGCCCGCCGCCTATCATACAAGCCAAGATAAATGCCGAGATTGCGACACCTGCGATTATCACCCAATTCAGTTTCCAATGGCGCTTGCGCGACCAAGCTATTATATCGCGCAACTCCGAAATGCGTTGCGAGAACTCGTCGTTGGGCTCTTTGAGGGCGGCAACAGCCTTGTTCACAAGTTCCTCCATTTTATCTACCTCGGCCGGTGTTGTGGGATAGATGTTATCCTCGTCGGTGCTGCGCGCCGCCTTGTCTATGTCACTTACGTGTGACGACACGCAGGTTGCCTCCCACAGCAGTTCATAAGCCTCATCGTTGGGGTCACCCTCTTGTGTAGAATTCTTCAGTTCCTCGGGGTCGAACGAAACGTAACCCTCCTCCATTGATTTTTTCTCTTCGTCTTTCATAGTCGGTTTATTTAGTGTTGTTGATTATAACGTTGATATTTAATGCAAAACGATTCGATTTCACAAATATAGAGAGCAAGCCGCTATGCGCAAAATCTTTTTATACATTTTTTAAGACATAGATTAAAAAATATTAAAAAGCATAAAAAAAATCAAATTCTTATTTCTTTGTATTACAACACTTTACCCATAAAAACAAATATCACGGTCAGATTCCCATCCTACTTTTTCGCAACCACATTTTATCACCGCAAGTAGGCTTTGCACTACTTTGCGTTCAATTCCTTTATTGCCTGCATTGCCTTTTCGGCATACTTTGCGTCGTTGGAATTGGCCACTATACGATAGTATTTTAGTGCGTTTTGCTTATCGCCCATTTTCTCGTATATATTTGCTATATTGTTCACTATAAGCATATCGTCGGGCGAGATTTTGTTTGCTGCCATATACCATTGAAGGGCTGCGGGTAGGTCGCCTGCAAAAAATCTCAATGTTCCTTTATCGGTTAGAAATATTGCATCTTGGGGATAAAAGTGTAAGCAGGTATTTACTATGTATTCTGCTGATGGAAGGTCGTCGGCTGAAATTAGCTGCATAAAATAGGTTTGTATGCATTCTCGCAGGAACGAAATGCCGTCGGTCTCCACCGGAGCGTCGAGGGTGGTGCACCATTTGTTTCCGTTGGTTATTGATTGCTCCAATGCCGAGGTTATCTCCTGCACTGCAAGTGTGTTTTCTGCCATTTTAAGGTGCAGGGCTATCTTCCCCAGCCTAAAGTCCAAGCGGTTGGGGTGTTTTGTTATTCCATCGGCCAATATCGCTTGAGCCGTGGATACTTTTGCGGTATCCACCATATGTTCCGAATACATATACGCCTCTTCCCCCAAAGAATCTTCCATAACGTAGTATTCCCGTCCGTCGGTAGGTTTTTCCTTGGATAGCGCCACCATCTCTTCGACGGCATTCATATAATAATAGTTTGCCCGCACCGAAAAGAGTTCCGCATCGTCGGGGTACAATTTTTCCCATTCTGCCATAAGCGCTGCCGTGGCGGCGATGTCGCGCCGGCTTACTACGTCACAGAACTTGTCGTACAAATTTTGCCTTGTTTGCGCAAATGCGGGGAATGTGACAATCAATGCAAGGAGGGTTAAAAATAAACGATTCATAACTATCTGTTTAAGATTACATATATTGTTTATCCGGCACAGGCGCACTAATATTTGGCCGCGAACCACATTTCGTTCTCGCGGCGGGCGGCAAAAGCCACGTTGAAGCGTGCTGCAGCAAGGGAATACTTTATGCCGTAGAAACGGCGGGCCTTTGCGGGGCACACCACTATGCAACGGCCACATTTTATACATTTTTCCTTGTCCACGCCCTTTGGCGATGCCACATCTATGGCCCCTGTGGGGCAGAGGCGTGCACAGGCCCCACAAGCGGTGCATTTGTGCGAGGCGGTGGGCCAGATGGGAATGCCACCGGGCACTTTATATGGACGGTTGCCGGGGATTTCTATAACGCCATAGCCGGTGGCAAGCAGGGCGGCAGCCTTGGTGGCAAACTCCTTAATCTGCGCTATGTCATCGGCATCGGGGCGGGTGGTTGCCACCTTGGAGAAGATGGAGTGGCGGGCTATGAATGCACCTGCCGCCACTGTGCGGAAGCCGCAGGCGGTCATAATATCGTGCAGTTCCAAAACAGCATCGTCGTAGTGGCGGTTCCCATAGACAGCAACAAGCACGGCGGGGGTGCTGCTGCCTTTGAAACGGCGAAGCCTCTCCACCGCCATTGCGGGCACGCGCCCTGCATAGACCGGTACGCCCACCACCAGAAGTTCATCGGTGGGGATAGTGATTTCATCTGTTGCGGTGTCGTTGGTTATGTCGTGTGCCACGATTTCGCCCGAAATGGCTGTTGCCACAGCCTCAACCACGCGTTTGGTTGTATATGTGGCGCTGAAATAGATTGTTGTTACCTTCATATACTATATATTTTTGCGTTCAACTGCGAATATAGCTATTTTCACAATACAACAGAGAGGCAGCCTATTTATTTTCTGCGGTTTTGGTTTGCATTTGCGGGAGCGATGCACTATATTCGCGATATAAAAAACTCGCGAACTATGCTTAAACGTATATCATCACCCTTGGCAGTTTCGGCTTTGTTGCTTTTGGCAGGCGCCACTGCCGTTCCCACGGCAATAGCATTGGAGAACAACGAATTTATGCAATGGGGAGTGGGTATCTTCACTCTTGGTGCAGTGTTCATTGCCTTTTTGCTGCTTTTGAAAATATGGCGGTGGGAGCAGTTCGCCCGCATCAAAGCCATTGGGCGCGGCTATATGTTTCTGCTTATGAACGCTGCCACCGTGGCACTGTTCCCTGCCGCCGTGCTGCACCTGCGCATCATAGGGCAGATGTACCCCGAGAGATATATGTACAACGATGCGCTTGGCTTAGCCCTTGTGGGCGCGTGGAGCTTAGGGCTTTTCGCCCTCATTGCCACAAACATTCTGTTCCTCATTGCGCTGCCACACACCACCCTGCCCGCACAAATGGCCGTGCGCTGCAAGCGCCGTTCTAAGGAGCTTTATATGTGGCGTGTTATTTTTGCCATTCTGCTTTTCATCGACATCATATACCTTGCACTGTGCATAGGCTCGGGAGCCGTAATGGGCATTGTTGCCGCCGCGGTTTATATGTATGTGCTATTTGCGCTGCACGCGGGCAAGGTTGCGTGGAAGGAGGGGATAAGGGCATAAAAAATCGCATTTATTATGAAAAAAATCGCATTTATCGTTGCATTTGCTTTTGCAGTGCTGCCCATATTCTCGCAAGAGGAAAAGGCAGTACAAGCCTTTTTGGAAGGCATTTACAACAAGGTGGCCGATGCAAGGAACAACAATGGCGATTACGAGACACTTGTGGAGAAGCATTGCTCGCGCAAATTCCGCCTATATTATGGCGAGGCACGCCGATGGGAGGAGAAAGCATGCGAATGTATGCTACACTCCGGTAGCGGCGCATATGACCTTTTCATCGGCTGCCAGGACTATTTCGACAGCATAAAGTTCGGCATAAGCGATGTTAAGAAAGCAGCCGAAGGCAACCTATACACAGCCACCGTGGCGGCACATTTCCATTGCGAGGCATACGAGGTAAAGGAGTGGGAAACGCAACGCACCGTTTTTGTAATAAACGAAGGTGGCGAGTGGCGCATTGCCGATTTTCAATCACCGAGCGAGACGAGCGACCTTAATTTTATGATTGAGGAACTGCCACGTTTCATAGAAGCCCAAATAACAAGTGACAGCGCAATGATAGCAGCCCGCCTGGAAACAATTTACAAGGAAGTCGCCCGCATTGCACACAGCGCCCACCCAAACACCGCCGCATTGAACGATAAATACCTGTCACGGCAATTAAAAAAGCTAAGCAGCGAAATAGGCTATTGGGAAGAGAAACTGGGCGAAATGATTATAGGCAAGGATTGCTGGATTCGCACGCAGGACTGGGATAGTATAGAGTATAGCATATCCAACGTAAAAATCGCAAGCCCCTCGAAAGCCACTGCCGATGTAACCGCGACATACATAATGCGCACACAGGCAGGCGAGCGAAAAAGCACGGGCAAAACACTGTTGAGCCTTGTTTATGAGAACAGCAATTGGTTTATAGACGACTTCACCGATTACTACGACAACAACGGGCTATACAAATGGAGCGACAGCGAGGAGCACAAGCAAGGGATATTGGAAGCTGTAAGGTCGCTCGACAGATATATAGACTATTTGATTGAAAACAAACAATAAAAAAGCAACAACTATGTACGACTTGGCAATCATAGGCGGAGGCCCCGCCGGATATGTGGCAGCAGAAAATGCCGGAGCAAAAGGATTAAAAACCGTGTTGTTTGAAAAACGCGAGCTTGGCGGCGTGTGCCTCAACGAGGGGTGCATACCCACAAAGACACTGCTCTACAGCGCTAAGATGTATGAGCACGCACAAGGTGGTAAAAAGTATGGCATCACAGCCGAGAATGTACTGTTCGACTATAAAAAGATTGCCGACCGCAAGACAAAAGTGGTGCGTAAATTAGTGGCGGGCATAAAAATGAAGATGGAGAATCACAATGTGGAGGTAGTGCGCGGCGACGCCTGCATAGAGAGCGGCGACACTGCTTGCATAAAAATCACCTGTGGCGGACAGAGCTACGAGGCAGCCCATCTGCTCGTATGCACCGGCAGCGAGGCCTTTGTGCCCCCAATCCCCGGCATCGAGGGCAACGAGGCGGTGCTCACCAACCGCGAGATTCTTGCGCTCACGGCAGCCCCCGAAAGTCTTGTAATAATTGGCGGCGGTGTCATAGGTATGGAATTTGCCAGCTTCTACAACAGCCTGGGCGTGCCCGTGACGGTCGTAGAGATGTTGCCCGAGATTCTTGGAGGTATGGACAAGGAGGTGGCCGAGATGGTACGCGGCATATATGCCAAGCGGGGGGTTAAATTCTGCCTCGGCTGCAAAGTGACAGCCATTGAAGGCAACACCGTGCACTACACCGACGGCGAGGGCAACGCGCTCACAGCCGAGGGCGACAAGATACTGATGAGCGTGGGGCGCAGGGCTGTACTCAAGGGATTCGGTCTCGAGAACATCGCCGTGGAGGCCGAGCGCGGCATAAAGGTAAACGAATATATGCAGACCACAATGCCCAACGTATATGCCGCGGGCGACGTCACCGGCTTTTCGCTGCTGGCACACACCGCAAGCCGCGAGGGCGAGGTGGCTGTGAACCACATAACAGGCAATGCCGACAAGATGGAGTACAACGCCATACCCGGCATAGTATATACCAACCCCGAGGTGAGCAGCGTGGGCCTCACCGAGGAGCAGGCCACTGCGCAAGGCATTGAATATCGTGTGAGCAAGCTGCCTATGACCTATTCGGGCAGGTTCGTAGCCGAAAACGAAGGACAGATGGGCCTGTGCAAGATTCTTGCCGACAAAGCAGGGTATGTCATAGGCGTTCATATGGTGGGCAACCCGTCGGGCGAGTTCATATGTGCCGCCTGTATGGCAATAACCCATAAGATAACGACAGAGGAGCTCAAGCGCACGGTATTCCCCCACCCCACGGTGAGTGAGATACTCAAAGAGGGGCTTTTTGAGTTGTAGAAACAGCCCTTTTTGAATAATTTTTGCAAAAAGAGCGGTAACAATGGGCTAAATATTAGGTTAGTTCAATAAAAATCCGTTCCTTTGCTTAATATTTCAGAAACAGATAAAAATGAAAGAGATGAGGGTGAAACCCACTAATGGGAAATTAGGTGTTATGTGTGTGGGATTAGGTGCAGTAACCACCACAACCATTATAGGTGCGCTTATGTCGCGCAAGGGATTGTCACGCCCCACAGGCTCGTTTGCCTGCGAGGGAATTATGCGTTTGGGCCGTGGCAAGGACAAAGTTTACAAGGAGGTGAAGGATATTATCCCCATAGCCGGGCTCGACGAAATTGTATTTGGCGCCTGGGACCTTTATGAAGACGATGCCTACGATGCCGCAATAAAAGCCGGCGTATTGAAACAGCAGGACATTGAGCCCGTGAAGGAGGAACTCAGGGCCATACGCCCATACAAAGCTCTTTTCGACAAGAGCTATGCCACAAACATCGACGGCCCCAATGTAAAGAGCGGCGGCAGCCGTTGGGACCTCACCAACCAACTGCGCGAGGACATACGCAATTTCAAGGCAGAAAACAACTGCGAGCGCGTTGTGGTTATATGGATTGCAAGCACCGAGAAATACATCCCCCGCGACGAGCAGGTACACGGCAGCCTTGCAGCCTTTGAGGCAGCAATGAAGGCCGACGACACAGCCCGTATAGCACCCAGTATGTGCTACGCCTACGCAGCAATGCGCGAGGGTTGCCCCTACGTGATGGGTGCGCCCAACCTGTGCATAGACATTCCCGCAATGTGGGAACTTGCCCAGGAGACCAAGATGCCCATAACAGGCAAGGACTTCAAGAGCGGCCAGACGATGATGAAGACCGTGCTTGCACCCGCCTTCTTCACCCGCCAGCTTGGCGTCACCGGTTGGTTCTCCACCAACATACTTGGCAACCGCGACGGTGTGGTGCTGGACAACCCCGAAAACTTTGAGACAAAACGCCGCAGCAAGACATCTGCACTCGACAGCATACTCGACAGCGATGTATACCCCGACCTCTACTCCGACATATACCACAAGGTGAGAATAAACTACTACCCACCCCGTGGCGACGAAAAGGAGAGCTGGGACAACATTGACATCTTCGGTTGGATGGGCTACCCTATGACAATAAAGGTAAATTTCCTATGCCGCGACTCCATTCTGGCAGCACCGCTTGTGCTCGACCTCATACTCTTTAGCGATGTGGCAATGCGTGCCGGCGAGTATGGCATACAGGAGTTTATGTCGTTCTACTGCAAGGCGCCTATGCACAAAGACGGTGAGAAACCGGTGCACGACCTCTTCAAGCAGTTTGCAATGCTAAAGAACAAGATTAGGGAATTTGCAGGGTACGAACCCGACCAGGAGCTCGACTGACACATAAAAATATGCAGCAAATTCCGTTTGTTGCATATTTTTTACTTAAACATTTCGGTTTTTTGCAAAAAATCGGCAAAATTTTATGCATAATTGTGTAAATATACTATTTTTGCAGCTCGCAAGAATAAATATACAATTATGAAAGTAAAAAACTCACGCCTCGATGCAATTCGTCTTATACTCTCCACACAGGAGATTGGCAGCCAGGAGGAGCTGCTCAACGAGCTTGCAAAAGAGGGATTCAAACTTACACAAGCGACACTGTCGCGCGACCTGCACCAGCTGCGCGTTGTAAAAAGCGTGGGCGTGCAAGGCCGATACAGGTATGTACTGACACGCCCGCACCAATACCGCCACGAAGGCACAGAGGGAGAAATGCGCCCCGTATCACCCGTACAAGAGGCCAACGGTTTCTTGTCCATTAAGTTTTCGGGGAACATTGCAGTTATACACACAAAGCCAAGCTACGCAAGCACACTGGCCTACCACATAGACAATTACGAGTTTCCCGAAATCATTGGCACAATAGCCGGCGACGATACCGTGATGCTCATTATTGCAGAGGAGGCAAGCCGTGGTGCAGTGCTCAGAGCTTTGAGAACCATTATACCAAACATTTGAGAACAGGATGGAAGATACAATATACAACGATGGCATTGAGGTACAGATAGCCAATGCATCGCACGAGAAATATGTAGATGAGATACTCGAAACCATAAGCGCGGCAGCCAAAGTGCGCGGCACCGGCATTGCCAAGCGTACACACGAGTATGTGGCGCAGAAGATGAAGGAGGGAAAGGCCATCATAGCCCTCAGCGGCGAGGAGTTTGCCGGTTTCTGCTACATCGAGAGCTGGGGCAACAAGCAGTATGTTGCCAACTCGGGACTTATCGTCGTGGAGAAATTCCGCGGACACGGCCTTGCAAAGCGCATTAAAAAGACCGCTTTCAACCTGTCGCGCAAGCTGTGGCCCGAAGCAAAGCTCTTCGGCCTCACCAGCGGTGGCGCGGTAATGAAGATAAACACCGAGCTTGGATATGTGCCCGTGCCCTTCTCGGAGCTCACCGACGACGAGGCCTTCTGGCGCGGTTGTCAGGGGTGCATAAACCACGATGTGCTGGAGCGCACCGACCGTCGATACTGCATATGCACAGCTATGCTTTACGACCCCGCAAAGCACAAAGAGAACAAATAGGAAAACAGTATAAACTATTCATACACTAATATACAATATGGAAAAGAAAAAAGTAGTGGTTGCATTCAGTGGCGGGCTCGACACATCGTTCACCGTAATGTACCTTGCAAAAGAGAAGGGCTACGAGGTTTACGCCGCTTGCGCCAACACCGGCGGGTTCAGCCCCGAACAACTGAAACAGAACGAGGAGAATGCCTACAAGCTGGGCGCAACAAAATATGTAACACTCGACGTGACACAGGAGTACTACGAGAAAAGTCTTAAATATATGATTTACGGCAACGTGCTGCGCAACGGCACATACCCCATCTCGGTATCATCGGAGCGCATATTCCAGGCACTTGCCATAGCACGCTATGCCAACGAGATTGGTGCCGATGCCATTGCACACGGCTCCACAGGTGCAGGCAACGACCAGATACGCTTTGATATGACCTTCCTTGTGTGTGCCCCCGGTGTGGAGATTATCACACTCACACGCGATATGACACTTACAAGAGAGTATGAGGTAAACTATCTTAACGAGCACGGCTTCAGCGCCGACTTTACAAAGCTCAAATATTCATACAACGTGGGTATATGGGGTACAAGCATCTGCGGTGGCGAAATACTCGATTCAAAGCAGGGCTTGCCCGAGAGCGCATACCTGAAACAGGTTGAAAAGAGCGGCGAGGAGGAGCTGCACCTCACATTCGAAGAGGGCCAGCTGAAGGCTGTGAACGGCGAGCGCATAGAAGACCCAATAAAGGCAATCCAAAAGGTGGAGGAGATTGGTGCTGCATACGGAATAGGCCGCGATATGCACGTGGGCGACACCATCATAGGCATTAAAGGGCGTGTGGGCTTCGAGGCTGCCGCACCTATGCTCATTATTGCCGCACACAAGTTCCTTGAGAAATACACACTGAGCAAGTGGCAACAGTATTGGAAGGACCAGGTTGCAAACTGGTATGGTATGTTCCTGCACGAGAGCCAGTACCTGGAACCTGTGATGCGCGACATTGAGGCTATGCTCGAAAGCTCGCAGCGCAACGTAACAGGCACCGCCATTCTAAAGATTATGCCCAAGCACTTTGAGACCGTGGGTGTGGATTCTCCCAACGACCTTGTAAAAAACAAACTTGGCGAGTATGGCGAGACACAGAAGGGCTGGACAGCCGAGGAGGCAAAGGGATTCATCAAGGTGACATCTACCCCATTGCGGGCCTACTATGCCAACCACCCCGACGAGAAGATTTAATACGTTACATTTAAATGTCATTTTGACGACTGAAAGGAGGAAAAATCTTATTTTAGATCTCTCACATACGTTCGAGATGACAGCATTCTTATTGAAATAATATTTAACAGAGAATAATGATAAAAGTTGGAATAATAGGTGGCGCAGGATACACTGCCGGAGAGCTTATCCGTCTATTGCTTGGCCACCCCGAAGTTGAAATAAAGTTTGTTCACAGCAGCAGCAATGCAGGCAACCGCATAACCGATGTTCACGCAGGCCTGCTTGGCGAAACAGAACTGCTGTTCACCGACGAGATGCCGTTTGAGGAGATAGACCTGCTCTTCTTCTGCACCGCGCACGGCGATACACGCAAGTTCCTCGAAAGCCACCAGCTGCCCGACGAGCTCAAGGTGATAGACCTGTCGATGGACTACCGCATAAAGAGCCACGAGCACGACTTCATATATGGCCTGCCCGAGCTCAACCGCCGCGCTACCTGCAAGAGCCGCTATGTGGCCAACCCCGGTTGCTTTGCCACCTGCATAGAGCTTGGCCTGCTGCCCCTTGCCAAGGAGCACCTGCTCAAGGGCGACGTATCGGTAAATGCCATCACCGGCAGCACCGGTGCGGGAGTGAAACCTTCTGCCACCACACACTACAGCTGGCGCAACAACAACATAAGCATATACAAGCCCTTCACACACCAGCATCTGGCCGAGATTATGCAGAGCGTGAAGCAGCTGCAGCCCGACTTTGACGGTGAGATAGACTTTATCCCCTACCGCGGCGACTTCCCTCGCGGAATATTCGCCACTCTGGTTGTAAAGTGCGACATAGACATAGAGACCATATACAAGCTGTACGAGAGCTATTACGAGCGCGACTCGTTCACACACATAGTGAACAAGCCCATCGACCTGAAACAGGTGGTGAACACAAACAAATGCCTCATACACTTGGAAAAGCACGGCAACAAACTGCTCATAACATCAATCATAGACAACCTGTTGAAGGGTGCGAGCGGCCAGGCCGTGCACAATATGAACCTGCTGTTTGGCTTGGAGGAGACCGTGGGCCTCAAACTGAAGCCATCGGCATTCTAAAGAAGGAAAGAATATGAAACTATACGATGTTTATCCGCTCTTCGATGTAAATATAGTAAAGGGCGACGGGTGCCGCGTATGGGACGACAAGGGAACCGAATATCTCGACCTCTATGGCGGCCACGCGGTTATATCAATAGGCCACGCACACCCCAAATATGTCGATTACATAAGCAGGCAGGTGGGCACGCTTGGCTTTTACTCTAATTCGGTGATAAACACCCTGCAGAGCAAGGTGGCCGAAACGCTGGGCAAGATAAGCGGTTACGAGGATTACAACCTCTTTTTCATAAACTCGGGAGCCGAGGCCAACGAAAATGCGCTGAAGCTGTCGTCGTTCAAGAACGGCCGCACCCGTGTCATTGCCTTCAACAAGGCATTCCACGGCCGCACATCACTTGCTGTGGAGATAACCGACAACCCAAAGATAATAGCCCCCATAAATAACAACGGACACACAACATACCTGCCGCTCAACGACATTGAGGCGGTGCGTGCCGAACTTGCAAAAGGCGACGTAACAGCCGTCATCATCGAGGGCATACAGGGCGTGGGAGGAATAAGAATACCCGATGCCGAGTTCCTGCAAGAACTCCAAAAAGAGTGCAACGCCACAGGCACCACACTCATACTCGACGAGATACAGAGCGGTTGCGGGCGCAGCGGCAAGTTCTTTGCCCACCAGTGGGCCGGCATACGCCCCGACATTATCACACAGGCCAAGGGCATAGGTAACGGATTCCCCATTGGCTGCGTGCTCATAAGCCCCAAATTCCAAGCCGTGTATGGCGAGCTTGGCACCACATTCGGCGGTAACCACCTTGCCTGTGCAGCGGCACAAGCCGTGTTGGAGGTGATGGAGGAGGAGCACCTGCTTGACAATGTGAACAAGGTGGGCGACTACCTTATGGAGGAGCTGAAGAAGATACCTCAAATAAAGGAGGTACGCGGCAAGGGCCTTATGATAGGTATGGAATTTGAGGAGCCCATCAAGGAGATACGCCGCAGACTGCTTTTCGAGGAGCACGTGTTCACGGGCGTGAGCGGCACCAATGTTATACGCCTGCTGCCACCGCTCACCCTCACAATGGAACAGGCACAGGAATTCATTGCAAGATTCAAGCGAGTGCTTTAATAAAGAGGAGTGCTACATAAAAGAATAAATAGGACATCGGCGCGCCGATGTCCTATTTATTCTTTTATCAAAGTCAATGCTTATCGGCAAAAACAGGCGGCTCGCTGCCTGTGCGCACCATAACCGCACTATCGGGCCAGAAGCCGAGCTTTTCTGCGGTTTTGAATAAAAGAGTGTTGCCGCTGAAAAGTTCCAATGTAACCCCACAATCGGCATCAGAAAAGAATCGCCCAACGGCTTTGTTCCCGCGCTTGGGAGCGAGCAAGCGAGCCTGTGGCAAGTAGTTGCCATCGCTGCCAATCTGCGGCATTTGTATTCTTGCGCCACCCAAAAACACGCCACCGGCTACAAGCAACAACGAATCACCCTTTGCAGCTATGCTTACGCTAAAATCTTGCCAAGAACCACTCTCGTTCCAATCCCATTTACCAATAAAAGGAGAAGGCTTAATCCCGGCAACATCAAAATCATTCACAGCACTGATGTCAGCATCCGGTACAAGATAATTTTCCTTATATAAATCCACGACCTCGGTGGAGAAAGTGGGATTCTCGCTATTCTTGCGCACAAGCACCCCGCTATCGGGCCAATAATTCACATTGCCGGTTATTTTGAATGTGAGCGTGTCGAGGGCTGTCAATTCAAAAACAATGGGATAATATTCGTTTTGGGGATAATTTTGATACACGCTGAAATACTGATTCACAATATTGCCTGCAGCCCTATTACCACTTTTTGGAACAGGAATGCAAGCCTGCGGTATGGCATAGCCCTTGCTATCGCTCAATGGGTTACCTGTCATATAAAAAGGGTTCAGCCTTTCCCAATAAAATGCCACAAGCAGCGAATCGCCTCGCTCGCCTATGCACACCGAGAGATTTTGCACCGTATCGTTTGCAGAAACATTCTCCCAATAACCGACAAACGGCGAGGGGGTGATGCCCGCAACATCAACCTGTTTCTTGCCACCACAAGCAACAATGGCAAACACACAAATTATCTGCAAAATTCTTTTCATATGTTATTTGTTAAGTCATTCATAATACAAAATATTTAAGTTTATTAATGACGCAAAAATATTGCACAAATATAATTGTTTGATTGCGAAAATACCAAATTATTTTGATTTTGTGTCGTATTGGAGGCGATGGAGGATGAACGCCTGCTGCCACCGCTCACTCTCACAATGGAACAGGCAGAGGAGTTCATTGCAAGATTTAAGCGAGTGCTTCAATAAAGAGGAGTGCTACATAAAAGTCAATGCTTATCGGCAAAAACAGGCGGCTCGTCAAGAATAGATAGGTTTCTCAACTACACTATGCTTTACCAAGAAACACCCCGGCCATAATAGGCCGGGGTGCTATGTATATCACTGCATTTGTCTTATTTCAATTTCAACCACTGCATAGGATTGAGCTTGGTTCTTTCGTTGCGCAACTGGAACTGCAGGCGGGTGTGCCCCGACATATGCGCTATGGTACCGATGATGTCGCCGGCCTTTATTTTATCGCCCTCCTTAACCACTATGTCGTCGAGACGGCAATAGACCGATATATATTTGCCGTGGCGCACAAGCACAAAGGCGAAATCGCCCTGACGGATGACTGACACCACGCGGCCGTCGAAGATGCAACGCGCCTTGGCACCCTGCTCACCCTCGAGCATTATACCGCCGTAATCTATCTTCACGGTGCCTTTGCCTGCCACTCCCTTTTGGGGGCCGAAGGTGGCAACAACGTGATAGGCGCCCGTAATGGGCACAGGCAGTTTGCCCTTGTTTTGCGCAAATGTGCCCGACATCTGCTTTATCTCTTCGGCTTCGGCCGTCACGGGAGCCTGCGCTGGTGTTTTAGAGCCCTTCTTGGCGCTTTTTGCCGCGGCAGCAGCCTTTTTCCTTGCCGCACGCTCGCGAGCCTGCTGCGCCTTTATTTCGCGTTCTATGGCACGTTCTATCTCGCTGTTCAGCTTATTCAGTTTCTTGCGTTGCGCGGCAAGCTCCTTTTCCACCTTGCGCGACTCTTTCTTGAGTTCCTTCACAAGGGTGCGCTGCTGCACCTCGAGCAACTGTAGCGCCTTGCGCTGGTGCTCCTGCTCCTCGAGCGATACTTTCTTGGTGACCAGGGTGCTGTCGAGCACTGCCTTTTTGGCATTAAGAGCGGCTATTGCCTCCTTGAGTTCCTCGCCTTTTGATTTATAGGCCTGCATATATTCACGCGCATAGCGGTAGCGGCGCAACATTGAATTGAAGTTGTCGGCCGAAATCACAAAGAGCAGCTTATCCTGAAACGTGCCGTAGCGGCGCGAACGGTTTAGCGCCGATGCATACTCCTTTTTGGACAGCCCTACAAGTTCCTCTTTATCGGCCACCTCGGCATTAAGGGCATTTATCTCCTTGTTAAGCGCAGATACCTCGGTTGTGAGAAGGGCGATGAGCTCTTTGCGCTCATCTATCTTGGCTGTGAGCAGATTGAGGTTGCTCAGTTTGCTTTCGATGTCCTTTTTGGATGACAGCAGGATGTTTTCCTTTTTTGCTATCTGCTGCTGCAGGTTGTTTACCTGCTGCCTCATCTTCTTTATCTCGGCTGTTTGCGCCCACAATGTGATGGGGAGCAAAAACAGCACTAAAAATGTATATATTGATTTCTGCATACTCTTTCTCTGTATAACGTTTGTACTACTTGCCACCCAATAATTTAAGAAGGCTCTCGGGCGACACCTTTTTATATGATGCCGATGGCAATGTGGGTGTAAACTCGCTGTTTTCCTTTATTCTGCTCAATGAAAAAGAGAGGCTTGCCCCAATGCCCGCCCCACCAAGAGTGAGTTCCATTGTGGCGGGGAACTGCGCTGCACCCACCTGCTGGAATTTGCCATACTCGCAGGTAACCGACGCTCCGTTCTTGTATGTGCCCACGCTCTTTGCGAGAAGCCCCGTGGCCTTGTTTATGTGGTACTCATAGGTAATGTCGGCAGCCTTGCAGGTAGCTATCATATTCTCACCGGCATCGGCAACTATGGCACCGGCAAGGAAGCTGTCCAACGAGAGCCCTGCGGGAACATATATGCGGTTGAGAAAGAGCGATTCTAACAGGGTGAAGCCTATTCCGTGCTGCTTGAGCAGAGCGATGCCCGAGTAATCCACCCTTGCATACTCGGCCTCTATTTTGTTGATGTACTGCACATAGAGTGGAAGGAACTCCACACGGGCGGCTTCGAATATTCCAAGGGGGGTGACAGACACCTGCACACCGGCGCCCGCTAACGCTTTAAGGCTGCCCGACGAAGAGACCTGCTTGCCGTTGATATTGGCCGACAGCCTCACTTTGGCAGAAACGCCACTGAGGCCGCCACTCACGGCAGCCGTTTTCTTTATCTGCTCAATATGTGCCTTGGCGGTTTCTGTTGCCGTCTCTTTCGACGATTTACAGCCTGCAAGCAACAGCACCGACAAGAAGAGGCATAGTAATAGAGTGTTATTTTTTCTTACCATCGGGAATGTATTTTCTTTTCTTAATCTTACGTTTCAGCACTTTTGAGTCGTCGCCGTTGTCGCGCGCCTGCACCCAGCACTGCACGGCACGCTCTATGTCGCCGCACTTGGCATATATGTCGCCGCAATGGTGGTACTCCACAGCGCTTTTGGCGCTGTCGCCTGCCATAAGTTTGTCGGCATAGGTTTTTGCCTCGTCGTACCTTTCGAGCAGGAATAGAATCCACGCATAGGTATCGACATATATGAGTTCGTCGGGTTCGTCGCGCAATGTGCGGGCGCTCATCTCCAATGCCTTTTCGAGTTCCATATTCTCGAGAGCAAGGTAATAGGCATAGTTATTAAGTACCAAAATATTGTTGCCATCATAGGCCAATGCGGCTTCGTAGGCCTCCACGGCTTTGGGCATTTTGCCCTGTTCGTGATAGGCATCGCCAATGAGGCCGTACATATCGGAGAGTTCCTCTGTTTTTGCCGTGTCGCGGCAACGTTCCACACCCTGCGTGTATGCCTCTATAGCCTCATCCTTGTGCCCGAGATGATAGAGCGAGATACCGAGATAGCGGTAGAGGTCTATGACATCGGGGAAATACATTATGGCCGTTCTGCTGCGCATAACCACCTCCTCATATGCCTGGCGCTCGATGGAGAAGAACAGCATTGTCATATGGGCCATTTTATTGTCGGGCTCCTTTGTCAGTATCTTTTCAAGAACAGGCAGCATCTCGTCCTCGCTGTAGCTGCGATAGGCGTGATAGGCAAGGAACAAATCGACCGTTTCGTTATAGGCATATGGTAGTTCTATGAGAGAATCGACAAAGGACAATATGTCGCCGGGTTTGTCTTGGGCATCCTTGTACAGGATATATTCGCGCAGAAAACCCGCACGTTCATCGCCATCGAGCTTTTCGCTACGCATGGCACGCTCTATGTAGCGGCAATAGAGGCTGTCGTTATTTTCGGCCTTATAGTAGCCTGCCAGGCATTTGAGCGAATAGATATTGTCGGAGTCTTTTTCAAGCACCTCGTTATGTATAATGAAAGCCTTCTCCTTGTCGCCCATCTGGTAAAAGGTTTCGCCAAGTAACGGTACATAGGCCGCATCGTCGGGGAACTCCCTTATGAGGGCCACCACCTCGTCTATTGCCGATGTGTAATCGTTTGTGAGGCAATATATACGATAGCGCTGCAACGATGCGATATCGGAAGGGCCCTCTATCTTTTCATAACGGTGAAGCGCCTGAAGGGCCTTTGCAAAATCGCCCCTTTCGGAGTATTGCATTGCAAGTGTGAAGAAGAGCTCGCTCTTGTCGGGGAATTGATGCGACATCTCCTCATATATCTGCAAAAGAGCATCGGCATCGCCCTCGTCTTCGAAAAAACGCAACAGCGACTCCCAAAAGAGCTGGTTGTGGGGGTTATCGCGCACGATGCCTCGCAAAATGGATAGCGCCTCGTCGCGCTGCCCTATGTACTGGTATATGTTGGCAAGCTCATAGAGCACGGCCGATGAGGAGGGGGTGAGGGCACGGCAATGTTCGAACATTTCGTATGCCGCATCGAATTTCTCCTGTTCCATCAACGAGATGGCCTGCAGGTAGAAATAATCGGAGCCACGCTCACGCGCCACGCTGTCGGGCCGGCACAACGCAACTGCCGATGCCGCACAGGGCAGCAACAGCAACAGAAGGATGGCTATTTTATGCAGCGTGGCCTTCATAACACATCATACACCGGTATGGCCGAAACCGCCTGCACCGCGCTCTGTCTCGTCGAGCACGCTCACCTCGCTCCACTCCACCTGTTCGTGACGGGCTATCACCATTTGGGCTATGCGCTCACCATCTGTTATGAGAAACGGCTCGCTTGAGAGGTTTACAAGAATAACGCACACCTCGCCGCGATAGTCGGCATCTATGGTACCGGGGGAGTTGAGCACGGTAATGCCCTTTTTTATTGCTAGGCCGCTGCGGGGGCGCACCTGCGCTTCGTAGCCTGCGGGCAGTGCCATAAAAAGGCCTGTGGGAACCAATGCACGCTGCAGTGGCTGCAGTTCAATGGGCTCGCTGATATTTGCTCTCAAGTCCATACCTGCCGACAAATCGGTGGCATAGGCCGGCAGTTGGTGCTTTGAACGGTTTATTATCTGTACTTTCATCTATTGTATTACTGTTTTTAATGAAAAACTCCGAGTAAACAATTTTGTTCTCGGAGCCTTACGCTTATGTTTTCAGTTCTTGTTGTTTGTGGGGTAGAACACCTTGTTTGCTCCGGAGGTCAGCTTTATGGCATCGGGGTTCTCCTTGGCAAACGACTCAATGTAGCGCATTCTCTTGTCGTCCTGCAGCTCGGCCACGGCTATGAGCAGGCCGGTCTCCTCCACATTGCCAAAACCTTTGTTCACGGCTGTGCCAAAGATTTTCATTGTGGGCGACAGGCCCATATATGCATTTACCATTGGCGGTATTGCAAGGCCGAATTTGTGCACCTCCTGCTTGAGGGTGCGGTAATCCTCCTTGAAATTATCCTTGCAGAATATTGCCTGCAGTTCCTCCTCGGGTGTCTCTATGAGCAATGGGGTTACGGGCTGCACAAGGTTGTCGGGGTCGGGGAAATGTTTCTTAAGGAAATAGAGTATCATATCGCGCGCCTTTGTAAGGTACGAGGGATACATCGTAACCTTGCCAAACAGGTACTTGACACCGGGCAGAACAACGGTGAGGGCGCCAAGGCCATCCCACAGGTTATCGAGGGCAAAGATGCTCTTGCTGCCCATCTTTGAACTCTGGTACTCCAATGCCACGAAGGCGCGGCCCAACTCAACGGTATAGGGGAGCACCTCGTTCATAAACTTTTCGGAGAACTTGAACATTCCGTGGGCGGTTGCAATCATAGGCTCGCCGTGTTCGTCGATGCGCACATCGCCGCCATAGATATAGCGGTAGCCTCCTATAATATCGTCGCACTCGGGATTCCACACAATAAGCTGTTTGTATGGGTTCTCCATTGTGTCGAACTCGTCAATGTCTATCGACTTGCCTGTGCCGCCGCCTGCCGCACGAAAGGCTATCTCGCGCAAACGACCTATCTCACGCATCACATTTGGTGAGTCCTGTGCCGTAACAATATAAATTTCATTATTACTGCGGTGTGTGAAGCGCAAGCGCTTCTCTTCGGTCAGTTCGGCCTTTAACAGTTCCTTTGGAACCGGAGCAATTATCTCTTCCATATCTTATGTCGCAAGTAACTACAAAGTATAAACCAACTCCTTTACATATTGTGCCCACTCGGCAGGCTTTTTGGAATTGTCGAATGTTTGCCAGGGAATAGGTTTGCCTATCGTTACCTTAAATGTTTTATTTCTGTTTTTGAACATCTCGTCGCTCAAATAGAGCATTGCGATATTGAACTTAAGGCCCAGCATCTTGTTTATGTTTGCCAGGCGGTAGAAAAACTCGGAGTTCTGCCCCTCGAAATGTATGGGGATAATATCGCGTTGTGTCTGTATGCTTTTTGTTATAAAGGTTTTCTTCCACTCCAGGTCGCGTATGACACCGCCACGCTTGCGAGAACATATTCCGGCGGGGAACATTACGATGTTGTTGTCGCTTTCGAATGCGGCATTAACCTGCTGGGGGAAGTTACGCGCTTGCTTGCCTGTTTTGTTTATGGGCACCCAAAATGAGGATATGTGGGGGATGTTCATAAGCAGGTCGTTCACAAGCAGCTTTATGCGGCCCTCGTACTTGCGCCCCAATATATAGGCAAGGCCCAGGCCGTCCTGCGCACCCAATGGGTGGTTGCTGACGAATGTAAAACGGCCGTCATCGGGGAGGTTCTCGAGGCCCTTGATATCGAATGAGTTATTGAAATATTTCATAAACGCACCGATAAATGCGAGGTCGCGCTTGTCGTGATTTATGCGTAGAAATTCATTCACCTCGTCCTGGTGAACGATTTTCTTTAGATAGGATACAAGGAAACGAGGTACGAAACGCGCCTTCCTACCTGCCTTGGCTGCAAGGATTGCATCTATATCTATCTGTATTATATCGCTCATACCTTAATACCCTAATTTATTGCAAAATTAGAAGATATTTTTTATAAATCAAAATATTTATAACAGGTATTAAAAAAAGAGAAGCAGCGATATCGCTGCTTCTCTTCGTTGAATTTATAGGGTTTACTATTCGTCATCGCGGTCGGAGAAATCGAGCAGTGCTTTCTTGTTGGCCTGCAAACGCTCGTAGTCATCTTTTGAGCCCACGATTATGCGGCTGAACTCGCGCTGTCCTGTACCTGCGGGAATGAGGTTACCGCAGATAACGTTCTCCTTCATACCCAAGAGGTAGTCGCTCTTCATATTGATGGCAGCCTCGTTGAGCACCTTGGTTGTCTCCTGGAACGATGCAGCCGACATAAAGCTCTGTGTCTGCAATGCGGCACGTGTGATACCCTGCAGAATCTGTGTAGATGTAGCGGGCTGCGCATCGCGCGAAACAATGGGCTTGAGGTCGCGACGCTTGAGCATACTGTTCTCGTCGCGCAACTTGCGGGCGGTAATAATCTGACCGGGCTTCAGGTTCTCTGAATCACCGGCATCAACTACCACCTTCTTGCCCCAGATGCGGTCGTTCTCCTCCTGGAACTGGAGTTTGTCAACAATCTGCTGCTCCAGGAAGCGGGTATCACCGGGCTCGTTGATCTGCACCTTGCGCATCATCTGACGAACGATAATCTCGAAGTGCTTGTCGTTAATCTTCACACCCTGTGAACGGTAAACGTCCTGTGCCTCGTTAACGATATACTCCTGCACGGCTGTAGAACCCTTGATGGCCAGGATGTCCGAGGGAGTGATGGCACCATCGGAGAGGGGTGTACCTGCGCGCACATAGTCGCCGTCCTGAACAAGAATCTGTTTAGACAGAGCAACAAGATACTTCTTCACATCGCCCACCTTTGAAGTAACGACAATCTCGCGGTTACCACGTTTAACCTTGCCCATAGAAACCTCGCCATCGATTTCAGAAACCACTGCGGGGTTAGAGGGGTTACGAGCCTCGAACAGCTCGGTTACACGGGGAAGACCACCGGTGATATCGCCTGCACCGCCAAACACGCGAGGTATCTTCACAAGCACATCACCTGCTTTAAGCATCTGCTTGTTGTCGATTACAACGTGACCACCCACGGGGAGGTTGTATGTGTGCAGAACAACACCGTTCTCGTCCTTGATGTGAACGGTAGGTATCTTTGTCTTGTCTTTAGACTCTATAATCACAATCTCGTGCAAGCCTGTACTCTCGTCGGTCTCTACCTTGTAGGTGATGTTGTCGATAACCGACTCGAACTCTGCTGTACCTGCAACCTCGGTAACGATTACGGCGTTGAAGGGGTCCCAAGCTGCAATTATCTTACCGGGCTCCACTACATCACCCTCAGCTGCATAGAGTTTAGAGCCATAGGGTATGTTGTGCGACGAAAGCACGATACCTGTATTTATATCGATGAAGCGTACCTCACTCAAACGGCTCACTACAATCTTCACGGGTGTGCCGTCGGCCTCCACGGTATCAACGGTGCGGAGCTCCTCGAAGCCAAGACGTGATGCGTGTTTTGCCTTTATTGTGGCATCGGCTGCAACGTTACCCGCGGTACCACCGGCGTGGAAGGTACGGAGAGTAAGCTGTGTACCGGGCTCACCGATTGACTGTGCTGCGATGACACCCACAGCCTCGCCCTTCTCAACCATACGGCTGGTTGCAAGGTTACGGCCGTAACACTTGGCACAAACGCCGTGTTTAGACTCGCAAGTGAGCACTGAACGTATCTCAACGCTCTCGATGGGCGACTTCTCAATCTCGTCGGCAATAGCCTCGGTAATGAGCTCGCCTGCACCGACAAGCACCTTGCCGGTTGTGGGATCGATAACATCGTGTACCGATACACGGCCAAGGATGCGCTCGCTGAGCTTTGCAATAACCTCGTCGCCATTCTTGAGGGCTGTACATACAAGACCGCGCAGTGTGCCGCAATCCTCCTCGTTGATGATAACGTCGTGCGATACATCCACAAGACGACGTGTGAGGTAACCGGCATCGGCTGTCTTAAGCGCGGTATCGGCAAGACCTTTACGGGCACCGTGCGATGAAATAAAGTACTCGAGCACCGAAAGTCCCTCCTTAAAGTTAGAAAGAATAGGGTTCTCGATAATCTGTGCACCCTCTGAACCGGCTTTCTGGGGCTTGGCCATAAGACCACGCATACCCGATAGCTGACGAATCTGGTCCTTAGAACCACGGGCACCTGAATCGAGCATCATATATACCGAGTTGAAGCCCTGGTCGTCGGCCGAAATTGTCTTCATAAGAACATCGGCGAGGTCGCTGTTAACGTGTGTCCACTCATCGACCACCTTGTTGTAACGCTCCTTGTCAGTGATAAGACCGAGGTTGTACTCGGCCAAAATCTCCTCAACCTTCTCGTTACCCTTGCGCACAAGTTCTGCCTTCTCCTCGGGGATGATAACATCGTCGAGGTTGAAAGAAAGACCGCCCTTGAAGGCCATATAGTATCCGAGGTTCTTAATACCGTCGAGGAACTCTGCCGAACGGGCAACTCCCACGCGTTTGATTACCTCGGTAATGATATCACGGAGCGATTTTTTAGAGATAATGGTGTTTATGAAGCCCATCTCGCGGGGAACAACCTGGTTGACGATGATACGTCCAACCGATGTCTCGCGGAGAACCTGTATGTAATCGCCATTCTCGTCGCGGTCCTCAACCATCACCTTGACAGGTGCGTGGATACCTACGCGGCCCTGGTTGTAGGCAATAAGCGCCTCCTCGGGGCCGTAGAATGTCATACCTGTACCCTTGGCACCATCGCGCAGCTTGGTAATGTAGTAAAGACCAAGTACCATATCCTGCGAAGGCACGGTGATAGGTGCACCGTTTGAGGGGTTAAGGATATTGTGAGACTGGAGCATAAGCATCTGTGCCTCCAAGACAGCCTCGTTGCTCAAAGGCAAGTGAACGGCCATCTGGTCACCGTCGAAGTCGGCGTTGAACGCGGTACAAGCCAACGGGTGCAACTGGATTGCTTTGCCCTCAATCATTTTGGGCTGGAATGCCTGGATACCCAAGCGGTGAAGTGTCGGCGCACGGTTGAGCAGCACGGGGTGGCCCTTCATTACGTGCTCGAGGATATCCCAGATGATGGGCTCGCGACGATCGACAATCTTCTTGGCCGACTTAACGGTCTTGACAATGCCACGCTCGATGAGCTTACGTATTACAAAAGGTTTGTAGAGCTCGGCTGCCATAAGTTTGGGCAGACCGCACTCACCCATTTTGAGCTCGGGACCAACGACGATTACCGAACGTGCAGAATAGTCGACACGCTTACCAAGAAGGTTCTGACGGAAACGGCCCTGCTTACCTTTCAAGCTGTCTGAAAGTGATTTCAAGGGGCGGTTGGCATCGGACTTCAATGCGCTTGCCTTGCGTGAGTTGTCGAAGAGTGAATCGACAGCCTCCTGCAACATACGTTTCTCGTTACGCAAGATAACCTCGGGAGCCTTAATCTCGATGAGTTTCTTCAAACGGTTGTTACGTATGATTACGCGACGATAGAGGTCGTTGAGGTCGGATGTGGCAAAACGGCCGCCATCCAGGGGCACCAAAGGACGCAATTCGGGGGGAATGACGGGAATTACGTTCATTATCATCCACTCGGGGCGGTTGTTGCCGTTTGACGCTGCCATTGAAGAGCGGAAAGACTCCACTACCTGAAGGCGTTTGAGAGCCTCGTTCTTGCGCTGCTGCGACATATCTGTGTTTGCGCGGTTACGCAATTCATATGAGAGCGAGTCGAGGTCGATACGTGCCAAGAGGTCCTGAATAGCCTCGGCACCCATCTTTGCGATGAACTTGTTGGGGTCGCTGTCGTCGAGGTACTCGTTGCCCTCGGGCAGGTTGTCCATTATGTTCAGGTACTCCTCCTCGGTGAGCAACTGGTATGCATCAACGCCATCGAGCACATTTTCCTTGGCAGCAACCTCGGAACGGGGCTCGTCGGCCTTGCGTGCCATTACACCGGGCTGTATAACGATATATTTCTCGTAGTAGATTACAGCATCGAGCATCTTGGTGGGAAGACCAAGAAGGTAACCGATTTTGTTGGGCAATGAGCGGAAATACCAGATGTGAGCCACGGGCACAACCAACTGGATGTGGCCCATACGCTCGCGGCGCACCTTTTTCTCTGTCACCATTACACCGCAACGGTCGCAGACGATGCCTTTATAGCGGATACGTTTGTATTTTCCACAGTGGCACTCGTAGTCCTTTACCGGACCGAAGATACGCTCGCAGAACAATCCGTCACGCTCGGGCTTATAGGTACGGTAGTTGATTGTTTCGGGTTTCAACACCTCGCCACACGAATTACCCAAAATCTCCTGCGGTGAAGCAAGACCGATGGTAATCTTCGTAAAATTTGTTTTTGTCTTTGATTCTTTTCTAAAAGCCATAGTTGTATATTGACAAACGTGATGGAATTAATTATTCAAATGATATACTCAAACCTAAGCCGCGGAGCTCGTGGAGCAATACGTTGAGCGACTCGGGCAATGAGGGTGTGGGCATAGGATCGCCCTTAACAATAGCCTCGTATGCCTTTGAGCGGCCTGCAACGTCGTCGGACTTGATGGTAAGAATCTCCTGAAGAATGTGCGCAGCACCGAATGCCTCGAGCGCCCAAACCTCCATCTCTCCGAAACGCTGACCTCCGAACTGTGCTTTACCACCGAGAGGCTGCTGGGTGATAAGTGAGTAGGGGCCGATAGAACGGGCGTGCATCTTGTCCTCAACCATATGACCGAGTTTGAGCATATAGCTCACACCCACTGTCGCAGGCTGGTCGAACTGCTCACCTGTACCACCGTCGTAGAGGTAGGTCTTACCAAAGCGGGGGATACCGGCCTTATCGGTCCAGGTGCAGAGGTCGTCGAGTTTAGCACCATCGAAGATGGGGGTTGCAAACTTAACGCCGAGTTCCTTACCTGCACGGCCGAGAACGGTCTCGAATATCTGACCGATGTTCATACGTGAAGGCACACCCAGAGGGTTAAGGATGATATCAACGGGAGTACCGTCGGCCAAGAAAGGCATATCCTCCTGACGAACCACGCGCGACACGATACCCTTGTTACCGTGGCGACCGGCCATCTTGTCACCTACACCAATCTTACGTTTCTTGGCAATATATACCTTGGCCATCTTCATTGTACCCGAAGGCAACTCGTCGCCGATGGTGAGGGCAAACTTCTCGCGCTTAACCTGAGCATCGAGTTCCTTGTACTTGTGAAGGTAGTTGATGATGAGGGCACGGATGAGGTCATTGGTGTGGGCATCGGCTGTCCACTTGCTCAACTGAACAGAGTCGTAGTTGAGAGCCTCGAGCTCGCCCTTAACAAACTTGGCACCCTTGGCAATGACCTCGGTTCCCATAAAGTCTTTCACACCCTGAGAAACGCGGCCGTCGATGAGTGTGAGCAGCTTGTTCACGAGCACATTCTTGAGTTCGCCCACCTTCTGCATAAACTCGTCGTCTATTTTGGGCAGCTTGGCCTTGTCGGCAAGCTTAGCCGAACGTGTCTTCTCGGCCTTCTGGAAAAGACGGCGACCGATGACAACACCCTGCAACGAGGGAGATGCCTTCAACGAAGCATCCTTAACATCGCCGGCCTTGTCGCCGAAGATTGCACGCAGGAGCTTCTCCTCGGGAGTAGGATCGGATTCACCCTTGGGTGTAATCTTACCTATGATAATATCGCCGGGCTTCACATATGCACCCACGCGGATGATACCGTTCTTGTCCAAATCCTTGGTGGCATCCTCGCTCACGTTGGGGATATCATATGTAAACTCCTCCAAACCACGCTTGGTTTCACGCACCTCCAAAGAGAGCTCGTCAACGTGAACAGAGGTCAAGACATCCTCGCGTACAACGCGCTCGTTGAGCACGATGGCATCCTCGTAGTTGTAACCCTTCCAGGGCATATATGCAACCAAGAGGTTCTTACCAAGTGCGAGCTCACCTGCCTGGGTTGAATAACCCTCGGTGAGGATATCGCCGGCTTTTACAACCTGTCCCTTGTTGCAGATGGGACGAAGGTCGATGGTCATATTCTGGTTGGTACGACGGAACTTGGGTATGATATACTCCTTTGAGGCGGGCTCGAAGCTTACGAACTCCTCCTCGTCGGTGCGGTCGTACTTAATAACAATTCTTGATGCATCGACAAACTCAATTACACCGTCGCCCTCGGCAACAATCTGTGTACGTGAATCCTCGACCAGCTGTTTCTCGATACCGGTACCTACGATAGGAGCCTCGGTGGTGAGCAAAGGAACAGCCTGGCGCATCATGTTCGAACCCATCAACGCACGGTTGGCATCGTCGTGCTCAAGGAAGGGAATGAGCGATGCCGCGATAGATGCAATCTGCTGGGGCGATACGTCCATGAGCTCTACGCGCTCGGGAGCCACAACAGGATAATCGGCATCCTGACGGGTTTTTACTTTTTTAAGTATGAAGTTACCATTCTCGTCAAGGGGAGCATTACCCTGGGCAATAATCTTGCCCTCCTCCTCCTCGGCGGTGTAGTAAACTACATTATCGTTGTTGATATCGACTTTGCAATCGGCAGCCTGTCTATAAGGAGTGACGATAAAGCCGAGCTCATTTATCTTCGCATATATACACAGTGACGAAATAAGTCCGATGTTGGGGCCCTCGGGAGTCTCAATGGGACAAAGACGACCATAGTGTGTGTAGTGTACGTCACGAACCTCGAAACCAGCACGCTCACGAGAAAGACCACCGGGACCAAGGGCCGAAAGACGACGCTTGTGGGTGATTTCTGCAAGGGGGTTGGTCTGGTCCATAAACTGCGACAGTGCGTTGGTACCGAAGAAGGTGTTTATAACAGCCGACACTGTCTTGGCGTTGATAAGGTCTGTGGGAGTGAACACCTCGTTGTCGCGCACGTTCATTCTCTCGCGGATGGTGCGGGCCATACGTGCCAAACCAATTGCGAACTGGTTGGACAACTGCTCGCCCACGGTGCGAACACGACGGTTGCTCAAGTGGTCGATATCATCGACTACTGCTTTTGAGTTTACAAGACCTATCAGATATTTGATAATCTCAATGATATCCTCTTTTGTGAGAACACGTACCGACATATCGGTTGAAAGACCGAGCTTGCGGTTGATACGATAGCGACCTACATCGCCCAAGTCGTAACGCTTCTCCGAGAAGAAGAGGTTGTTGATAACCTCGCGTGCACTTGCATCATCGGCAGGATCTGCATTACGCAACTGGCGGAAGATGTAGTTTACGGCAGCACGCTCGGTATCGGTTGTATCTTTTTCGAGAGTGTTGAATATGAGAGAATAGTCTATGGAATCGGCACCATCGTTCTCTTTGTGAAGAAGGATAGTATCGACACCACACTCCAAGATGCGCTCAACGAGGTCCTCGTCGATAATCTTGCCACGCTCTACTATAATTTCGGTACGCTCGATTGATGTAACCTCACCGGTATCTGAATCAACATAATCCTCCTGGGTTGTTGTCACTACACGGCCGGCCATCATACGACCAAGCGCCTTTTTCATACTTGTTTTTGTTACTTTGAACTCCTCGGCAAGGTCGAAGATGTCGAGAATATCCTTGTCCGATTCAAAGCCGATGGCACGCAACAGGGTTGTTACGGGCAACTTTTTCTTACGGTCGATGTAGGCATACATCACATTGTTGATGTCGGTGGCAAACTCAATCCACGAACCCTTGAAAGGGATGATGCGGGCCGAGTACAGGGGAGTACCGTTAGCGTGTACACTCTGACCGAAGAACACACCGGGTGAACGGTGCAACTGAGAAACCACAACGCGCTCTGCACCATTGATAATGAATGTACCTTGCTTGGTCATATAAGGAATGGGACCCAAGAATACATCTTGAATCACAGTATCGAAATCCTCGTGATCGGGGTCGGTACAATAAAGTTTCAACTTTGCCTTAAGGGGAACACTATATGTGAGACCACGCTCCAAGCACTCTGTTATTGAATAGCGGGGAGGGTCGATGTAATAGTCCAAGAACTCCAATACAAAGTTATTCCTCGTATCGGTGATAGGGAAGTTCTCTGCAAATACTTTGTAAAGACCATCGTTCACACGTTTTTCGGGAGGAGTATCCAGTTGGAGGAAATCCTCGAAAGATTTCAATTGCACTTCCAAAAAGTCCGGACAAGGCATCGGATCTTTTATAGAAGCAAAGTTAATTCTTTGATTATCAGTTTTTAGCGACATTGTGAAAGAATGTTTTGTAACTACTTATTTTTTTAGGCACAAAAAGGTTAAGAACCCTATTATAGGGTTCTTAACCATTATACCCTTGTGCAGGGTTGGGATTGCTTACTTAAGCTCAATCTCGGCACCAGACTCCTCGATAGTCTTCTTCAAAGACTCAGCCTCTGCCTTAGCCATACCCTCTTTCAATGTGCTGGGAGCAGCATCTACAAGGTCTTTAGCCTCTTTCAAGCCAAGGCCACAAGCCTCTTTCACAGCCTTAACAACTGCAAGCTTGTTAGCGCCTACGCTCTTCAATACTACGTCGAACTCTGTCTTCTCCTCAGCAGCAGCGCCAGCGGCACCAGCAGCGGGAGCAGCAACAGCAACAGCTGCAGCAGCGGGTTCGATACCATATTCTTCTTTAAGGATTGTTGCAAGTTCGTTAACGTCTTTTACTGTAAGGTTAACCAATTCTTCTGCAAGAGCTTTCAAATCTGCCATTTTCGTATAAATTTAAATTGTTTTTACTAATT
>JAFXGV010000028.1 GCA_017536765.1 Bacteroidaceae bacterium | reverse complement strand
TAAGTACAGGTAGCAGATAGGCTGCGGTTTTTCCTGTTCCGGTCTGTGCCACACCAATAAGGTCGCGCCCGTCCATCAGCGGCTGTATGGTCT
Organism: Bacteroidaceae bacterium; assembly: GCA_017536765.1. Taxonomy (GTDB): domain Bacteria; phylum Bacteroidota; class Bacteroidia; order Bacteroidales; family Bacteroidaceae; genus HGM04593. The sequence continues at coordinate 38,731 of JAFXGV010000028.1, read as the reverse complement.
GTTCCTGTATAGGGGTACAGGTTTCAAAGCGCATTGCATCGAGCGCATCGAGAACCTCGTCTTCAAAATCAAAATCGGTAAAATACATAAATTATATTATAAACTTCTTATTTGGGTGCTTTCCTGTATAAATAGAGAGCAATGAAACTATATAGAATATTGGGTAACCACACGGCAAGCGCCACGGGCATCTGGTCGGCAAAGGCCGATGATATCGTTTGGAACAGTATGTACGAGAAACTCAATCCCAAACCTATTCCAAGCGACAATCCCATACCGCCCTTGGTCTTTTTTGACGACAGCGAAGCACCTATGATTGTGAGGATGAAGGCGGCAAACGACATTGCAATTCGCTTGTGATACTCCACCTCAAAGGCCTTGATGTTTGCCATACCACGTGCTTTTTGCTTGTCGATGTACTCGCTCAATTCGGGGCTGGTCATTGTTTCGTGCTGTCCTTCGGTTATGAGGAAATCGGCAGGCTCAATTTTTATGATGGTGTCGAGTGGCACCTGATTGCTCGACCTTATAACCTCCTTGTCGCCTGCAAGCTCGCGTATCATCCAGTTGCGTGCGGTCCACTTGTATTTTTCTTCGGGGTGATACTTTATGCTCTTGGCGGTCATATGCGACACAAGTTTCTTATCCTCGAACCTGTCGAGCGAGAAACGGAAACCGGTGGTGTTGCGTGTTTCGTATCTTTCGATGTATGCAACTGTGTTTTCATCTACCTGCAGCTGTATGTTATATGCCGACTTGGTCTCCTTTTTCTTTCCGTGCTTAATCTCAAAATCGATGCGTGTTTCGTTGCCGTTGGGTATTATGTATGCGCCAAGTGCATATGTGAGCAAGGCAATGAATGCTGCCGAAACCATATATGGGCGCAGCAGCCTCTTGAAACTCACACCCGAAGCAAACATTGCAATGATTTCGGAATTTTCGGCAAGCTTTGATGTGAAGTAGATTACCGAAATAAACACGAAAAGAGCGCTGAACGTGTTGGCAAGGTAGGGTGCATAGTTCATATAGTAGTCGAAGATAACCTCCGACATTGTGGCGTTGGATGTGGCGAACTTGTCAATCTTCTCATTGTAGTCGAACACCACAATGACTACGATTATGAGCCCCAACGAAAAGAAATATGTACCTAAGAATTTACCTATAATATATAGGTCGAGGCGTTTGAGCTTAATTGCTTCTAACCATTTTTTCATAGTAATTGTACTCATTTTTATAGTCGGCGTGTAACCTGTTCAAGCATATTTTTCTTCCACACGGCATAGTCGTCGGCAAGTATGTGTTTGCGTGCCTCCTGTGTGAGCCACACATAGAATGCGAGGTTGTGGAGCGATGCAATTTGCAGCGCCAAATACTCCTGCGCCACAAACAGGTGGCGCAGATAGGCGCGGCTGTATTGCCTGTCGACATACGACTCGCCATCCTCCTCAATGGGGTTGAAATCGTATTTCCATTTTTCGTTGCGCATATTCATAATGCCGTTCTTGGTAAACAGCATTGCGTTGCGCCCGTTGCGTGTGGGCATAACGCAGTCGAACATATCTACACCGCGTTCTATCCCCTCAAGTATGTTCGCAGGCGTGCCCACCCCCATAAGGTATCGTGGTTTGTCGGTGGGCAGTATCTCATTCACCACCTCAATCATTTCGTACATCTTCTCGGCAGGCTCACCCACTGCAAGGCCGCCTATGGCATTTCCCGCGCAATTCTTCGATGCGATGAATTCGGCCGATATGCGGCGCAAATCGGGATATACACACCCCTGTACAATAGGGAACAGCTGCTGCTCATATCCATATTTGGGTTCCGTCTCGGCGAGCCTTGCTATGCAGCGGTCGAGCCAGCGGTGCGTACGCTCCATCGACTTTTTTGCGTAATTGTAATCGGCTGTGCCGGGGGTGCACTCGTCGAATGCCATAATGATGTCGGCACCTATGCTGCGCTCTATGTCCATAACCCGCTCGGGCGAAAAGAAGTGCTTTGAACCGTCGATGTGCGAACGGAACTCAACACCATCTTCGTTCATCTTGCGGATGTCTTTTAGTGAAAACACCTGGAACCCGCCGCTGTCGGTGAGTATGGGGCGTTCCCAACTGTTGAACTTATGCAGGCCGCCGGCCTTTTCCAGTACATCGAGCCCCGGGCGCAGGTACAGGTGATATGTGTTGCCAAGTATTATCTGCGCCTTTACGTCGGTGACAAGGTCGGGTATCTGCACCGCCTTCACCGAACCCACTGTGCCCACGGGCATAAAGATAGGTGTCTCTATCTTGCCGTGAGCAGTGGTGAGCACACCTGCGCGTGCCTTGCTGCCGCTATCTGTGTGTAATAACTGAAATTCCACTTGTTATGCCAATTTTACGGGGTTCGTAACTTTCTCCTTCATCAACGCAATCTCAAGAACATCCTTTACATCCTCCACATAGTGGAATGTGAGCCCCTTAATATACATTTCGGGTATGGCGTTAATGTTGCGCTCGTTCTCCTTGCACAGGATAATCTCCTTAATGCCGGCACGCTTGGCTGCAAGAATCTTCTCTTTTATTCCTCCAACGGGCAACACCTTGCCGCGCAATGTTATCTCGCCTGTCATTGCAAGATTGGGCCTCACTTTGCGCTGTGTGAGTGCCGATGCAAGTGCAGTTGCCATTGTGATACCGGCCGAGGGGCCGTCTTTGGGTATGGCACCTTCGGGCACGTGCAGGTGTATGTGCCAGTTGTCGAATACCTCGTATGGTATGTCAAGGTCGGCAGAGTGGGCTTTTATATACTCCAAAGCAAGCATTGCCGACTCCTTCATTACATCGCCCAAATTACCCGTGAGGGTGAGCTTGTCGCCCTTCCCGCGGCTCAGGCTGGTTTCAATAAAGAGAATCTCACCGCCCACGGCCGTCCAAGCAAGGCCCACAACAACACCGGCATAATCGTTGCCTTGGTATATGTCGCGTGAGAACTCCTTGGGGCCCAGCAGTTCGGGCAGGTTGGCAGGCTTCACGGTAGATAGCTCAATCTCGCCGTTTGTGGCCTTCTGGCACGCCAAACGACGGAATATCTTGCCTATCTTCTTTTCAAGGCCACGCACACCCGATTCGCGCGTGTAGTCCTCAATAATGCGCTCTATGGCGGCTTTGTTTATGGTAACCTTCTCCTTGCTCACACCGTTGGCCTCTTTCTCTTTGGGCACAAGGTGGCGCTTGGCTATCTCAATCTTCTCCTCGGTGAGGTAACCGCTCACCTCTATAAGTTCCATACGGTCGAGCAGGGGCCCGGGTATGCTGCTCAGGTTATTTGCGGTGGCAATGAACATAACGTTCGACAGGTCGTAGTCAGCATCCAGGAAATTGTCGTGGAACGTATTGTTCTGCTCGGGATCGAGCACCTCAAGAAGCGCCGATGACGGATCGCCGTGGTTCGATGCCTGCCCCACCTTGTCAATTTCGTCGAGGATAAACACAGGGTTGTCGCTGCCGGCTTTGGCAAGGTTCTTCAGTATGCGGCCGGGCATAGCGCCTATGTAGGTCTTTCTGTGGCCGCGAATCTCCGATTCGTCGTGCACGCCGCCAAGCGACATACGCACATACTTGCGCTCGAGAGCCTCGGCAATCGATTTTCCAAGCGAGGTCTTTCCCACTCCCGGGGGGCCGTAGAGGCATATGATGGGCGATTTAAGGTCGCCGCGCATCTTTATGACAGCCAAGTGCTCCAATATTCTCTCCTTCACCTTGTCAAGCCCGTAATGGTCGCGGTCCAGCACCTTGCGGGCACGTGCAATATCGAGGTTGTCGGTGGTGCAATTACCCCACGGCAGGCTCACGAACAGTTGCAGGTAGTTCAGTTGCACGTGATAGTCGGGCGTTTGCGGGTTTATTCTTTCGAGTTTGGCAAGCTCCTTGCTGAAAAGCTCCTCTATTTCGTTGTTCCACTTCTTTTCGTCGGCCTTTTTGCGCAGTGCTTTTGTATCCTGATCCTGAACGCTGCCGCCAAGTTCGTCCTGTATCACCTTTATCTGCTGTTGCAGGAAATACTCTTTTTGCTGCTGCTCCAGTTCCTGGTTGGTGCGCTGTTGAATCTTGCGATGAAGTTTGTAACGCTCCATCTCCTTGTTCAATAAATTGAGCAAGGCGTATGCGCGGTCCAACGTGTTGTCGCCCACAAGTATCGAATATTTATCGGCAACGTCGCCTCTCATATTGTTTGCAATGAAATTGATGAGCAACGACGGCTTCACTATGTTTTTCATTGCAACCTCAACATCGGGCATATTGGGCAATTTCTTTATGCTGTTCAGCAGCAGCGCTCCCTTTCTGCGGCATTGGTCGAGCACGGTTTTCAGTTCGGCCGTTTCTTCCGACTCTGTTTCAACGCAGTCTTTCACCGCACCCACGAGGTAGGGCTTCGATTGGGTGAGATATTCAAGCTCAATCTTCTGCTTGGCCTGTAGGATGGCAGCATAATTGCCGTCGGGCATAGGGAACAGGCGCTCAACAACCGCAAGTGCACCAATGTGGTACATATCGTTGTACATCGGTTCCTCGGTTTCGGGTTTTATTTGGCAGAATACGCCTATATGACATTTGCTTTTATGTGCATCCTCCAATAGTCTGAGGGTGGATTTTCTTCCAATGGTGACGGGAAGAACAGACGTGGGGAAAAGAACCATATTACGCAATGTGAGAATGGGTAATTCTCCATCTATCTCCCAATAATACTTACCGGGGTCATCCTTCTCTTCTTCATCTGCAAAAATTGAAATAATATTGCCCATAGCACCATCCTCGGTGTTATCCTCAAAGTCCGATTCTTCGCTATCGTTAATCAACAAATCAAATAATTCTTTATCCTCTTCCATATATATCTAATATACATTTTGTGTGAAAAATCTTTTGCTTCCCAAGTTCTTCTGCAAAAGATTCTGTTGGGTATATTGCAAAATTGCCATTCAACTCACAAATATACTGCTATTTGCCGATTTTTGGAAATATTTTATAATTTAATTATTTATATTATATATAATAAACGATTGGGTGATTTCAGCGCCGCCTTGGCAGTCGTGAATGAAAATTAACTTAAAAATAGAACTTTCTTTTATCATCAATTTGTTGTATCTTCGCACAAAAGAGGAAAATCAAGTGAGCGAGAAGAAAAAAATATTGTTTTTGATTAACCCAAAGTCGGGTACGGGTGGTAAACACTCAGTGCCCCGTTTGGTGCGTTCTTTTATCGACAAAGAGAAATTCGATGTCTTGATAAAGGAGACACGCTATGTTGCTCACGCTTGCGAACTCACCAAAGAGGCTGTTGCCGATGGTGTTGACATAGTTATTGCCGTGGGTGGCGATGGCACGGTGAATGAGGTGGCTCGTTCGCTCATAGGCACCAATGTGGCTCTTGGAATTATTCCGTGTGGCTCGGGTAACGGGCTGGCACGCCACTTGGGTATTCCGCTCGAAGGTAAAAAAGCTGTGGAGTTTTTGAACAACGCGGTTCCTGTGGCTGTGGATTACGGGAAAATCAACGGCTCGCCGTTCTTCTGCACCTGCGGCATAGGCTTCGATGCACTCGTCAGCAGCAGTTTTGCGCGCGGAACACGCCGCGGCCTGTGGGGTTATATGAACCAGACACTCACCGATTGGCTCAACTACGAACCCGAGGTGTATGAGATTGAAAGCGAATCGTTCAAAAAAGATTACAAGGCGTTCCTTATAGCTTGCGGAAATGCCGCACAATATGGCAATAATGCCTACATAAGCCCCAATGCCTCAATGCGCGATGGCCTTTTGAGTGTTACCATTCTGGAACCGTTCCCCGCAACCGACGTGCCTCTTATCTTGGGGCAGTTGTTCGGTCGCACACTCACACGCAATGGTCATATAAAGACTTTTGAGACAAAATGGCTCAAGATAAAAAGAAAAGCAGCCGGCCCGGTGCATTTTGATGGCGAGCCTGCCGATATGGATGCGGAACTGTTTATCGAAATGGTGCCGCAGGGGCTCAATGTGATGGCTTCTCCCGATTGGAATGGTCACACCGTCGTGGTTCCTCTGTATAAGCAACTGGCCGAACTTGTGAGCGTGTCGGTTTCGGAAATAGAGGCCGAATTGCCCAAGATGGATATAAGCCTTCCTAAAATGGATATAAATCTGTCTAAGATGGACATATCGTTCCCCAAAATAGATATACCATTTCCCAAGGTGAGTGATATTGTTGACAAACTGCCGCCTATGCCATCATTTACAAAGGGGGCAAGGGGTGTAAAAAAGAGGGGTAAAAAGGTATAGCTTATTGTAAAAAATGTTTACACCTGCATTGCGAAATGGTTATTCTATTTTAAGATAAAAATCCCGTAACAGATTGCACGCTTCTTTGCTGTATTCTCCGGGGTTGTCTTCCAAAATCAGAATATTTTTCTTTAATTCTTTGCCGGACGATTGTTGTAATTCTATGAGCGTGCGCTTGGGTGTTTTGCGCGGCGTTGTTTGCACGTGTGTTATTCTGGTTGCCGTGAATCCTTTTATAATGGCCTCGTTCTTCCACTCGTCGAGAGTGTCTGTGGGCAGGATTAGCGATATCCTGCCATCGGGGGTGAGCAGCTCCTTTGCTTTTGTGAAAAAGAGAGCAGGGGAGAGGCTGTCGTTGTGGCGCGCAAGTGTGCGCTGCTTGTCGTCGCACTTAAGACTGTTTGTGAAATAAGGCGGGTTGCTCACAATGGTGTCGAACGGCTCCTTGCTTTCGAAATAGCGCAAATCGGTATTTATGATTTCCACTCTTTCGCTCCAAGGAGAATTCTTTACATTTTCTGCGGCTTTTCTTGCTGCGGTATCATCTATTTCCACTCCTGTGACGATGGCGTTGCTGCGCTGCGCTGCCATTATTGAAATGAGCCCCGTGCCTGCGCCTATGTCCAAAATCCTTCTGCTGTTTTCAGTGCCGAACCAAGCACCTAACAAACAGCCGTCGGTGCCCACCTTCATAGCGCACCCCTCTTGTTCTATGGTGAATTTTTTGAATTTGAAGTAATCGTTGGACATAGAGTATAAAACGTGAATATACTTTATGAGGCTGCTAAAAAATATTTTTTAGTCAGCCTCATAAAGTCGTTTGCTTTTGAGCCAAATCCGGGACTCGAACCCGGGACCTACGCATTACGAATGCGTTGCTCTACCAACTGAGCCAATTTGGCAATATATTTTGTGCGTGCAAAGATAGTGATAAATTGAATTTGTCAAAAGAATCTTGGCAAAAAACGAGAAAATTTATTGAATAAATCGCCCATTCCTTGTTTTATACTATAAAATATTTATGTATCTTTGCAATCGTTTTAACACGTGCTTTGTATGAATACCATTTGTTATGGATATATGAAACAGCAGTCAATTACAGGCTCCTTCGCCGAGCTCTGTAACATACTCTGTCTTTCGGCAAAGCAGTGCGCAATTTTTTTGTTATTTATTTTGTTGTAGTCGTTTCATTGAAACGGCTTTTTTTGTACCTTTACCTACGAATACAAAATAGATGACAAAAAGCTTTTGAAAAAAGTATTTTGAAGACTACTATTTATTATTAAAATTTTATGGAACCTTTATTACACGAATGTGGTGTTGCGATGATTCGCCTGCGTAAGCCGTTGAACTATTACAAGGAGAAATATGGTACTTGGGCATATGGAATGAACAAGCTCTTCTTGCTTATGAACAAACAGTATAACCGTGGCCAGCAGGGCGCGGGAATATCTTGCGTGAAGTTGAAAGCATCGCCCGGCGAAGATTATATGTCGCGTGAGCGTGCCGAGGGTTCGAGTGCCATCTCCGAGGTATTTGCAGCAGCAAACAAGGATATAACATCGGCCTCTCATCCCAAAGATATGCGTGGCAATGCCGAATATGCATACCGCAATTTCGCTTTTGCCGGCGAGTTGTATATGGGACACCTGCGTTACTCGGCCACAGGAAAAACCGGTATGCAGTATGTCCACCCCTTCCTGCGCCGCAACAATTGGCGAGCAAAGAATCTTGCTCTGTGCGGCAATTTCCACATAACAAACGTGGATGACGTGTTCCACGAACTTGTATCACACGGTCAGCATCCCCGTGTGCACGCCGATACATATATTATGCTTGAACTTATGGGCCACCGCCTCGACCGCGAGGTGGAGCGCGTGTTCAAAGAGTGCGAGCAGGAGGGGTTGCAGGGTATGGACATAACCAACAGCATTGAGGAGCGTATGGATATAGCCAATGTGCTGCGCACATCCACTCCCTTGCTCGATGGCGGTTATGTATTCTGCGGTGTTACAGGTAGTGGCGAGATGTTTACAATGCGCGATCCCTGGGGCGTGCGTACAGCCTATTGGTATGCCGACGACGAAATCTTTGTTGTGGCAAGTGAGCGTGCGGCCCTGCAGACTGCAATGAACCTGAAGGCCGAGGATGTTATAGAGATGCAGCCGGGTGAAGCTATCATAATGAATAAACGTGGTGAGCTGCGCCGCGAGATTATCATTCCGCAAAAGGCTTTCCTCCCTTGCTCTTTCGAGCGTATATATTTCAGCCGTGGCAACGATGGCGATATATACAAGGAGCGTAAGATGCTTGGCTCTAACTTAAAGGAGCAGATTCTGAAGGCTATAAATTATGACCTCGACAACACGGTGTTCTCGTTCATCCCCAACACAGCCGAAATGGCGTTCTATGGTATGGTTGAGGGAATGGAGGATTTTCTCAACGATTGGAAAGTAAAAGAACTCTCGTCGGGCAAGTCCTTGAGTGAGGATGAAATTCTTCAGATAATATCTAAAAAGGTGCGTCAGGAAAAGGTTGCCAACAAGGATATAAAAATGCGTACATTCATCTCCACCGGTGACAAACGCAACGATCTTGCCGCCCACGTTTACGATATCACTTACGGTACCATCAAGCCGGGCATAGACAATCTTGTGGTTATCGACGATAGTATTGTGCGTGGTACCACACTCAAACAAAGTATATTGAATATTTTGGACAGATTAGAGCCCAAGAAAATAATTGTGGTATCTTCGTCACCACAGATACGTTACCCCGACTATTACGGAATAGATATGGAGAAGTTCGACCATTTTGTTGCATTCAAAGCAGCCCTCGACCTTCTCTACGAGCGTGGAAAGAGAACGCTGATAGACCGCACTTATCGTGCCTGCCTCGATGAACTTAAGAAGCCCGATGCCGAGCAGATAAACTGCACACGCGCCATCTATCATCCCTTTACTCCCGACGAAATTTCCGTTAAGATAGGTGAGTTGCTCAAGCCTATTGATCTTAAGGCCGACCTTGAACTTGTATTTCAGAGCCTCGAAGGTCTTCACACCGCTTGTCCCAACCACTTGGGCGACTGGTATTTCAGCGGAATATATCCCACCCCCGGTGGTAACAGGCTTGTAAATGAAGCATTCGTAGAGTACTACGAAACATATTTGTATAAATAGGAATATATAATTACTATAAAGGATATGAAGGAAAAACTTAAAAAGGTATTATTGCTTGGCTCGGGCGCGTTGCGCATCGGTCAGGCCGGTGAGTTCGACTATTCAGGTTCACAAGCATTGAAGGCCCTGCGCGAGGAGGGTATTCAGTCGGTGCTTATCAACCCCAACGTTGCAACCATTCAAACTTCGGAGGGCATTGCCGACAAGGTATATTTCCTCCCTGTTGATGTTCACAATGTTGAGGAGATTATCAAAAAGGAGCGCCCCGACGGAATTCTGCTTGCCTTTGAAGGCCAGACAGCACTTAACTGCGGTACAGAGCTATACCGGAAAGGTATTCTCGAAAAATACGGCGTTAAGGTGCTTGGCACATCGGTGGAGGCTATTATGTACACCGAGGATCGTGACCTCTTTGTCAAGAAACTCGACGAAATTCCTATGAAAACTCCCGTCAGCCAAGCTGTCGAGAGTATGGAAGATGCCTTGAAGGCTGCTCACGAGATTGGTTTCCCCGTTATGGTACGTTCGGCCTATGCCCTTGGTGGTTTGGGTAGCGGTATCTGCCGCGACGAGGAGAGCTTTGTGAAGTTGGCCGAGAGTGCCTTCACATTCTCAAATCAGATTCTTGTAGAGGAGTCGCTCAAAGGTTGGAAGGAGATAGAGTTCGAGGTCATACGCGATGCCAACGACCACTGCTTCACCGTTGCAAGTATGGAGAACTTCGACCCATTGGGAATTCACACCGGTGAGTCGATTGTGGTAGCTCCCACCTGTTCGCTCAGCGAGGAGCAGGTTAAATTTATGCAAGAGATTTCGGTAAAGGCTATCCGCCACCTTGGTATTGTGGGCGAGTGTAACATTCAGTATGCCTTCAATGCCGAAACAAACGACTACCGCGTTATCGAGGTGAATGCCCGTTTGAGCCGCTCTTCGGCCCTCGCTTCAAAAGCTACAGGTTATCCCCTTGCTTTCGTGGCTGCCAAGATTGCTCTTGGATACACACTTGACCAGATAGGCGAGATGGGTACACCCAACTCGGCATACAAGGCTCCCGACCTCGATTACCTTATATGTAAAATACCTCGTTGGGACCTCACCAAGTTTGCAGGCGTTTCTCGCCAGATTGGTTCGAGTATGAAATCGGTGGGCGAGATTATGTCTATCGGTCGCAGTTTCGAGGAGGTTATCCAGAAGGGCCTTCGTATGATAGGCCAGGGTATGCACGGCTTTGTAGGTAATGAGCATACACACTTTGACAACCTTGACGAGGAACTTGCAAACCCCACCGATATGCGCATCTTCTCAATTGCATCGGCATTGGAAGAGGGCTACACCGTGGAGCGCATCTGCGAACTCACAAAGATTGATCCCTGGTTCATTGGCAAGCTCAAGAATATTGTAGATTACAAGGCTGTGCTTATGGGCTATAACAGCCTTGAGGAGCTGCCCGAAGAGGTGTTGCGCCAGGCAAAGGTGCTTGGTTTCTCCGACTTCCAGATAGCACGTTTCGTTCTCAAAGACGAAAAGAATATGGAGACTGGTAACCTTGCAGTGCGTGCCCGCCGCAAGGAGCTTGGTGTGCTGCCCGCCGTTAAGCGCATAAACACCGTGGCATCGGAGCACCCCGAGCTCACCAACTATCTATATATGACATATGGTGCCAAAGGCTACGATGTCAATTACTACAAAACCGACAAATCGGTTGTGGTGCTTGGTTCCGGTGCATACCGCATTGGTTCATCGGTGGAGTTCGACTGGTGTTCTGTTAACGCCGTGCAGACAGCCCGCAAGCTCGGTTATAAATCAATAATGATTAACTACAACCCCGAAACCGTATCTACCGACTACGATATGTGCGACCGTCTCTACTTCGACGAGCTCTCTCTCGAGCGTGTACTCGATGTTATAGACCTTGAGCAACCCGGCGGTGTCATAGTTTCGGTAGGTGGCCAGATACCCAATAACCTTGCGATGAAGTTGCATCGTCAGTCGGTGCCCATTTTGGGAACATCGCCTTTGAGTATCGACCGTGCCGAGAACCGTCACAAATTCTCTGCTATGCTTGACCAGCTTGGCATCGACCAGCCCGCTTGGAAGGAGCTCACCAGCATCGAGGATATGGAGGAGTTTGTGAACAAAGTGGGTTATCCCGTGCTTGTCCGCCCCTCGTATGTGCTTTCGGGTGCAGCAATGAATGTATGCTACAACGAAGAGGAGTTGCGTGAATTCCTCAAAATGGCAGCCGAGGTGTCGAAAGAATTCCCCGTGGTTGTATCGCAGTTTATGATAGATACCAAGGAGATTGAGTTCGATGCTGTTGCGCAGAACGGCGAGGTAGTGGAGTATGCCATTTCGGAGCACGTGGAGTTTGCCGGTGTTCACTCCGGTGATGCCACACTTGTGTTCCCCGCACAGAAAATCTATTTCGAAACAGCACGTCGCATAAAGAAGATAAGCCGTCGCATAGCAAAAGAGCTCAACATCTCCGGCCCCTTCAATATTCAGTTCCTTGCTAAGAACAACGAGGTTAAGGTGATTGAGTGTAACTTGCGCGCGAGCCGCTCGTTCCCCTTCGTGTCAAAGATATTGAAGCGCAATTTCATAGAAACAGCCACCCGCATAATGCTTGGTGCGCCCTACAGCCGCCCCGACAAATCGGCATTCGATATCGACTGGATAGGTGTTAAAGCATCGCAATTCTCATTCTCTCGTCTTCACAAAGCCGACCCCGTGCTTGGTGTTGATATGTCATCTACCGGTGAGGTGGGTTGCATAGGCGACGACTTTGAAGAGGCACTCCTCAATGCAATGATAGCTGTGGGCTACAGCGTTCCCAAGAAGAATGTAATGGTATCTTCGGGCGCCTCTAAATCGAAGGTCGATTTGCTTGAATCCACAGCTATCCTCGCGCAAAAGGGTTATAACATCTTCGCTACATCGGGTACTGCCAAGTTCCTCAACGAGAATGGAATTAACGCTACACCCGTAATGTGGCCCGATGAGGACCCCGATGCCAAGAACAACGTAATGCAGATGATTGCCGAGCATCGTTTCGACCTCATCATAAATATCCCCAAGAACCACACCAAGCGTGAGCTCACTAACGGATACAGAATACGTCGTGCGGCAATAGACCACAACATCCCCCTTATCACAAACGCGCGCCTCGCAAGTGCATTCATCCGCGCCTTCTGTAAGATGGATGTAAACGAGTTACCCGTTAAGAGCTGGGATGAGTACAAGTAAATGATACTATACAGAAAAAAGGCACAATACAGCTGTATTGTGCCTTTTTTCTGTGTGTATGATTAAAAAAACGGCAAAACTGTTGCGTAGTCAAAAATATATTCTTACCTTTGCAGTGCTTTAAGGGAAACCGCGGAGCAGTATGGTGGTTATAGTTCAGTTGGTTAGAGCGTCAGATTGTGGTTCTGAATGTCGTGGGTTCGAGTCCCACTATCCACCCCAAGAGAGAAGTTAAATGCTTCTCTCTTTTTTTGTTATTATATACCCTTGCATTCTTCTGTTTTTTACGCTATTTTCGCGCAAAGAAGCTAACTCCGTTTTAGTATTATTTATAGTAAAACAAAAATATGTTTCAGCGATTATTTGTAATATTACCCCTGTTGCTGTTGTCGGCATTTACGCTCAATGCGCAGTCGTCGGGTAAAAAAGATAAAAAGAACAAAGATGTAATAGTGATGCCTGAGTATCCCGGTGGGCACGAAAAGATGATAGAGTATCTTTTTGTGGAAACAAATTACCCCGACGAGGCATATGAAAAAAACGAGACAGGCGAGGTGCTTGTGGGGTTCACCGTGGAGGCCGACGGCCTTATATCTATGGCACAGGTGCTCAAGGGAGTCTCTCCCTCGCTCGATGCCGAGGCTGTGCGCGTGGTCAAGAGTATGCCCAAATGGATTCCCGGTACCAGGAACGGAAGGCCTGTACGTGCCGAACTCTCCATTCCCATAAATTTCAAACTTATATACAAAAACCATTATTATAACGCTAAAGCAAAAGAGAACGGCATAACCAAAATGAAGGCACGCGAGAAACGTCGCGAAGCAAAGTGGTGGTTTGGCGAATAAATAAACTTAACGATTATGAGTACAAAAAATATACCTGCACGCATAGAGGCGTTGCGTAACTATATGAGAGAGAACGGCCTTGCTGCCTACATAGTGTTGAGCAGCGATGCCCATAGCAGTGAGTATGTAGCCGATTGCTGGAAGGCACGCGAATGGCTTTCGGGCTTCGACGGCTCGGCCGGAACAGCAGTGGTGACACTCGACGATGCCCGCCTGTGGACCGATTCCCGCTACTGGCTTGCTGCAGAAAGCTCGCTTGCCGGTACCGGATTTTCGTTAATGAAAGACGGCGATAACTCCACTCCTTCTATAACCGATTGGTTGTGCGCCACGTTGGAACAGGGTGGTGTGGTTGGTGTCGATGGCACCGTATGCTCCATAGCCGAGGCAAAACAGTGGGCTGCCGCTCTTTCTACATCCGGCTTGTCGTTGGATGCATCGCACGATCCTTTTGCGCAAATATGGCAGGGGCGCCCGTCGGTGCCCACCTGCGAAGCTGTGGTTATGCCGTGTGATATTGCCGGCGAGAGCGCATCGGGCAAGTTGCAGCGCCTGCGCGAGTCGCTTGCCATCGATGCTGTCGAAGGTATGCTTGTAACTATGCTCGACGAGGTGGCGTGGCTCACCAATCTGCGTGGCAACGATGTGGCATACAATCCCGTGGTGGTATCATATATGCTTGTGACGGCCACCGATGCAACCCTCTTTATATTGCCCGAAAAGTTAACTCCCGAAGTTTCGGCCCATCTTGCCGATGCAGGTATTGAAACTGCACCATATGACAATGTGTGGCAGGCACTTGCATCGTATGAAGGTAACTCCATCTTGTTGCAACCCACACGTTGCAACCGTGCGGTATTGGAGCACTTGAACCCTGCTTGCCAGCCTGTTTTCAAAGACTCCCCCGTTGCCGCGATGAAGGCTGTGAAAAACAGCGTTGAGATTGAGGGATTCAAACAAGCAATGCTTGCCGAGGGTGTGGCAATGGTTAAACTGCTCCATTGGTTGCAGCCCGCAGTGGAGCGTGGTGGCATTACCGAATTGGATGTGGACAAGCAACTGACAGCCTTCCGCAGCGAAGATTCCCGTTTCACAGGCCTCAGCTTTGCGACAATCGCAGCCTATGGCCCCAATGCCGCCATTGTGCACTACGAACCCACCGAGGAGTGCAATGCCCTGTTGCAGCCCCGTGGCTTCCTGCTGCTTGACTGTGGCGGACAATACAGTTGTGGCACCACCGACATTACCCGCACAATACCCCTGGGACCTTTGAGCGAAGAGGAACGCCGCAGCTATACGCTTGTGTTGCGCGGCCACATATCGCTTGCAATGGCAAAATTCCCATTGGGCACCTGCGGTACACAGCTCGATGTACTTGCCCGCCAGTGGTTGTGGCAAGAGGGAGAGAACTACTTGCACGGAACAGGGCACGGAGTGGGGCACTTCCTGAATGTGCACGAAGGCCCTCACCAGATACGTATGAACAATATGCCTGCACCCTTGCTCCCCGGGGTAACCGTCACCAACGAACCCGGTCTTTACAAGGCCGGCCGCTATGGCATACGCATAGAAAACACTATGCTTGTGAAGCATCACACCGAAACCGAGTTTGGCCGTTTCTGTGCAATGGAACCGCTTACATTGTGCCCCATTGACACCATGGCCATAATACCATCGCTGCTTGGTACCGATGCCATTGCCTACCTTAACGAATATCACAAGCACGTATATGAAGCACTTGCACCGCATTTGAGCGGGGAGCAATTGGAATTCTTGAAGGAGGCCTGCAAGCCTATATGATAATGAACCGCTTGCCATTCATACTATTTGCTATCATCCTTGCCGCCTGCGGCGGCAAGGAGATGCCGTCATCCATTGAACTTATTGCTCACGCGGGTGGTGGTGTGGATGTGCCCTACAGCAATTCAAAAGATGCGCTTGAAAAATCCATTGCCGATGGGTTTCGTTACATAGAATTCGACCTCATTTTCACGGCCGACAGCGTGCTCGTTGCCGCACACGATTGGGATTTGTTCAACGTGCAAACCGGCTATGCCCATAAAAAAGATACGGCCCCCACGTTTGCCGATTTTTCCTCGCGGCGAATAGGGGGTAAATACACACCTCTCTCGGCTGCCGATATAAATGCTGTTTTTGAGAACGACACAACCATATATCTTGTAACCGATAAACTGTCGTCGCCCGCGTTGCTTGCCCGTAATTTTCCCCGTATAAAGGAACGTATGTTGGTGGAGGCGTTTACATATGACGATTATGTGGCGCTGCGCAACGAGGGCTACCATCGTGTTTTTTATTCCTGCCAGGCGGCCGATTTAACCGAGTCGCTCGTGAAACATCTGTTGTTGCATCATCTGTTCAAAGGGCCCAAAATAGATTGGATTACAATGTATGTGGGTGAACTCGATAATGCGGCATTTCGCATAATGGATGCCCTGGCTGCATTCAATATTGCGTTGTTTACGATAAATAGCTACGACGAGATTCCGCGCGATAAATTCAGCGATGTGGGCAAGGTGAAAATGATATACACCGAGGAGATTAAGCCTTAAACCATTTTTTTGTTACCCCCCTTTATCTGTCGCAAAGAAAAGAGCACACCAATAATTATTGTCGTCGCAATCTCTGCCACCGGCATCGCAAGCCATATTCCCTCGGTGCCAAATAGTTTGGGCAGCAACGCAAAAGAGGGAACGAGCAACGCAAACCCGCGCAAAAAGACCAAAGCAGTAGCGTGCTTCATTTTTTCTATGCTTTGGTAATATCCTGTAACAGCAACATTAAGAATAAAGAAAATTATTCCGGTGGCAATGTATGGGAAGCCTGCTATGGCTATCTGCCCCGCACTGCTTGCGGTATCTACAAACAGCGCAACCAATCTGTCGGGGATAAATATAAAAAGCAAGGCTACTACCACTCCAATGACGAGCGAGGTGGCGAGCAGCAGCCTGCGTGCCTCCTTTATCTCCCGCCAGCGGGAAATTCCGTAATTATAGCTTATGATGGGCTGTGCCGACTGCACCACAGCGTTGCCAAACATAAAGAAGAATGGTGTGTAGTAGCAGGCAATACCAAAAGCGCCCACACCTGCATCGCCCAAATAATCCATAAACACGTGGTTGCCCACAAGAAAGAGTATGGCAAGTGTAAGTTCGCCAAAGAGCGACGATGAACCAATTTTGCAATGATAACCTATGTTGCGGGCAGCGAGCATAATGCTCTTTCTGCTCATTTTAAGCGGTACCACCCTTAATGTGCCGGCATAGAAAAGCAGGTAGGCCAAAGCCATAATTCCACCTATGATAATACTTATGCAGGTGGCAATGGCAGCTCCCTTCACTCCCATACCAAGGGGGAATATAAAGAGCCAGTCGAGAACGGCATTGAGTGTTGTGGGTATTATATTGCACCACATTGCGTAACGCGGCGAGCCGTCTAAGCGTATAATGAACAATCCTATCATCCCCCACATTTCAAAGGCAAAGCAGGGCATAATCCATCGTATATAATCTACCACTTGCGGCAGCAATGTCTCCGATGCGCCAAGGAGCCTTCCTGTTTGTGCTGGAAACAACAGAATCGATATGCTTAATAGAAGTGTGAAAAGTGTGGAAACGGCTATTGCCTGGGATATGTTTATCTGTGCTATATTTACCTTCTTTTGCGATAGATGAACCGATGCCGCCACCGAGCAGCCTGCACCAATCATCAACCCTATGCCCGACATTATCTGATATATCGGTACTACAATGTTTACAGCTGCCACGCCGTCGGCACCCACTCCGTGTCCCACGAATATACCATCTATTGCCGTTACTGCGCACATAGAAATTGTACCCCACAATGTGGGTATAAGCAATTTGCGAAACAGTGTGGAAACCTTCTCCTTCTCAAAATCTATAACGTCTCTTTTCATAGCTGTTTGCCTTTGTCAGATAAAAATACCGGGTAAGTGATTGGTGTGCCCAGTCATCTTATCCGGTATTGTGGTGTCAATACCCTCCGATGAGGATTTGTACGTGTGTGTTGTTATATCTGTTACTCTTCGTCGGGGGTGTGCAGAATGAGCGTTGTGGCGCCAAGTGTGATTATTGCACCGGCCTCAATGCGTAATCTTTCTCTGTTGCCGAGAATGCGGTTCATAACAAATGTTCCTGTAACGCTTTGGTTGTCGCGTATGGTATATATGATTTCATCACCATAGCCACGTTTTACATTTACTATGCAATGGCGGCGGTCCATACTGGGGTCACTTGTCTCAATGGGCAATGTAACCACGGTGCCTTTGTTGTAGCGCCCTATGAGGTTGTCGCCCTCTTGGAGCGGCAATGTTTGCTTGAAACAGAAACGGTTCTCAACAACAGTGAGGTAACCCAAATCCTCGGTTTCTACCTCCTCGTCGTCGCCTATGCGCACGGTGAAACTCTTGCGGCACTGCTCACACTCGAACACAAGTGATTGCCCCACCTCATAGCCGCTTGCGTCGAAATCGATAGGGTGGTCGCACTTAGGGCAAATAATCTTTTTCATTTATTGGGCATTTGTTTGTAGAACCCACGCATCGGGGAAGGTGCTCTTCAGCTCCTTTGCAGCCTCCATAGCCTCCTTGTTACTTGCATATTCGCCAATAGAAATACGGTGTCTTCCGCCACCCTTTACAATGGTGTAGTTTGCAGTCATCTTGGCCGACAGTTCCTCTATTGCAAGTTGCGCGTTGCTCTCGTTGGGCGAGCTTGCTACAATTATATGATATACTTTATTGTTCTCGGTATTCATTACAGCCGATTTCTCACTTGTGATAACAGGTGCAGCCACGGGGGTTACTACAGCCTTGGGCGCCTGCTCTTGCTGCTGCACAATGGGTATAGCCATATTGCCATTGGCGTCTATGGGCATAATCTCGCAGTTGGCAACCTCGTCGGTCACTTGCTTGGGAGCGGGGGCACCCACTTGTTGCATAAGCGATATCTGCTCGTTCGATGCAAAGCCGCTGAACGATGCCTGCATACTCTTTCTGTATGCGCTGTCGCTCATTGGTGTGACAAATATGAATGTGAGTATGATGGCCACCGCTGCAGCAATGTATTTGCCCAGGTCGCGGTGCTTTATCACAATCTTCCTATCGTCGCAATCGCGCAACAGTGGGAAAGCAAAAGGCTCAAAACCGAAATTGGCAGGGTCGTCTATTCCGTTGCTGTCAACATCGAAAGATATCTCGCCCTTGATGTTCATATGGAAAGTACCCAACTCGCCAAAACGTACAACGCTGTTGCGGGTAAGAGCCTCGCGCAATGCATCTATCTCATTGCTCATCTTCCTGCCGGCATCCTCGTATGTGAGCTGCTCGCGGTCTATGTACTCCGAAATGAGCAAGGCATCATCTGCCTTTACCTGTGGGTTGAAACGCATAGTGCGGTAGGGGGGTACAAAAACACGCTCCTCCACATTGTAGTGAGCAGGTACCTCATCGGCCAGAAATGCACCCATCCCCGGCATAATAACGCAGTTGTGTCGCGCAACTAAATATGATATGTATTTTATCAAATTTTCCACGTAGCAAAAATAATAAAAAAAGCTCTCTCGGCAATAGAATTATCAATAAAATTACGTGCAAATATCTCTTTTAATCCACTCCATTTGAAATAGCTGATAAAAAAGCGCTATCTTCGCAGCGGTAAATGAATTGCACATATGTCACATCCTCGTAGAATAGAACTGCTTGCCCCTGCCCGTAACGTGGAAACAGCCATTGCTGCCATAGACAGCGGTGCCGATGCCGTATATATTGGTGCCTCGCAATTTGGTGCGCGGCAGGCTGCCGGCAACACCGTGGAGGATATTGCAAGCCTTGTCGATTATGCCCATATATTCGGCGTCAAGGTATATGTTACGCTTAACACCATACTCACCGACGAGGAGATTGAACCTGCCGAGCAACTTATAACCGAGCTTTACAAAGTGGGGGTTGATGCCCTTATAGTGCAGGATTTTGCGATTACCAAAATGAACATCCCGCCTATAGAGTTGCATTGCAGCACGCAAATGGATAACTGCACGGTGGAAAAGGTTCGTTTCCTTGCGCAGACGGGCTTCCCGCGCGTGGTTCTTGCGCGTGAACTCACTCTGCAACAGATAGCCGAAATACATGATGCCGTGCCCGATACCGAACTCGAGGTGTTTGTCCACGGTGCTTTGTGTGTGAGCTACAGCGGTCGCTGCTACGCATCGCAGCATTGTTTCGGGCGCAGTGCCAACCGCGGCGCCTGTGCGCAATTTTGCCGCCTTCCCTTCACCCTTGTCGATGCCGATGGCAATGTAATAAAGAGAGATAAGCACCTGCTGTCGCTCAAGGATATGAACCGCAGCGCTATGCTCGAGGAGATGCTCGATGCCGGTGTCACATCCCTGAAGATAGAGGGCAGGCTCAAAGATGCCTCATATGTGAAGAACATAACAGCATACTATCGTCGTTGCCTCGACGATATCTTTGCCCGCCGCACCTGTTACACACGCGCATCGTATGGTGCTGTGGCACCGCACTTTACCCCCTCGCCCGCAAAAAGTTTCAATCGCGGTTTCACCAACTATTTCCTCGATGGCAAGCGTGGCGACATAACATCGTTCGATACCCCCAAATCCACAGGCGAGTATGTGGGGCGTGTGAAATTTGTGTCGCGCGGTTTCTTTACCATCACAGGCGGCAGTTTCAATAACGGCGACGGGGCCTGTTTCTTTGCTCCCGACGGCAAGTTGCAGGGTTTTCACATAAACAAAGTGGAGGGCAACAGAGTGTTCCCGCAAAATATGCCTGCACTGCAGCCCGGTACCATCCTCTATCGCAACTACGATTGCGAGTTTGAGCGCACACTCTCCCGCCCCCTCCCGCCACGTCGTCTATCCATTGCACTTGCCTTTGCAGCCACCCCTGCGGGCTTCTCGCTCACAGCCACCACCGAGAGCGGCATCACCTGCACGGTAGATGCCACATTGGAAAAGGAAGAGGCACGTGCTCCGCAACAGGAAAATATAAACACCCAACTGAAAAAGTGGGGCAATACCCCGTTTGAGGCATCTTCAATAACTGTCGGTTATAGCGAAAATTGGTTTGTGCCATCGTCATTGCTCTCCGATATGCGCCGCCGCTTGTGCGACACACTTGTAGCCACACTGCGCAGCAACCACCCGCGAGAGCCTATGCAATCGATAGCAAAAGCTCCCTTTGTGAGCAAAACGATAGACTACACCGGCAACGTGTCGAACAGCCTTGCACGTGCATTCTACACCGAACGTGGCGTGCAATCCGTGGCACCCGCATATGAACTGCAACCATCGGAAGGCTCGCCCATAATGTATTGCAAGCATTGCATAAAGTACTCTATGGGGTGGTGCACAAAAACAGGTGAAAAATCTCCTTACAAAGAACCCTACTATCTTGTATCGGCCGACGGCCGCCGTTTCCGCCTCCATTTCAATTGCAGGGAGTGTATGATGACTGTCGTTGCCGACAAATAAAAAAGCTACATTCCGGGGGTGGGAATGTAGCTTATCCGAGTAAACGCTTTTACCCGTTCGGGTGTCGGCTTTCACAAGTGGACACTACCGCCAAATCTATTACTATGAAAAACACATAAATAGAACAAGTGGTAGAGCAAAAGGTTTGTTCTCAATAAGTTAAAAAAGTATAAAACGCTATCTGCCACAAATGCCTCTGTACTCGCAGTAGCCGCAACGCTCCTTCTTGTCGGTGGGGGCAAATGGTTTTTCGTTGTTGAAGATATCCTGCAATACCTTTTCCAGTCGATCAAGGAAATCGCTCTTGAAATCGGCCGCATTCTCTATAGGCATTCCGTTTACGTCAACAACAAAATCTTCGTGCAGTGCATCGTCTTTCCTTATAATGTATATGAGCTCGGGCACCACCTTGTCAATGCCGGCTTGTCTTACCTTTTCTATCCAATTGTAATACTCGTGGTTGCTGTAGTCCTTGCCGTCGTTCATCTGCTCTAAAACAGCCATCGAATAAAGCAATGCCTGGAAACGGTAACCGGCGCTGTCGCCCTCGTGCGCAAAAATCTCGTCGAGTGAACTCTTCTTGTCCTTCAGTTTATCCTTTCCGGTCTTGTAGTCTATGATATTGAGCGTGCTGTCTTTGGTGTCTATGCGGTCAATTTTTCCACCAATGTTAATCCTTATCTCTTTTCCCGAATTATTCTTGAAAGAGTAGGGGAACTGCACCTGTTTTTCGCCGCCGATATATGTGAATGGCGCGTGTGCCTTATCCATTTTAATGAGGCGTTGCATAAAGCGAAGCATCACCCTTTTGTTAATGAGTTGTTCGCCGTTATACACCGGTTTGTTGCCTTTTTTGAAGAAGAGTTCCTCGTAGGCATCCTCTATGTGCTTGAGCATCAGTAACGGGTTCTCTTCGTACTTTTGCAGGTCGCTTTTTTCTACCGTTCCATTGCCTCTTGCCGTAATCTCCTTGTACATAAGCTCGGCTGCCTTGTGAAATATGTCGCCAAAATCGTTTGCTTCCAATTCTGTGCTCACCTCATTGAACTCCTTTATTCCCATAACGTAGTAGTAGAAGAACTTAAGTTCGCATTGCAGGTACTTGTTTATGCCCGATGGCGATATGGCATATGTACCCTTGCTCGTGTGAGTGTCGAATTTTTCGTTAAGCAGCTGCATCACCTCGGCGCTCTTTTCCACAGCCTTGGGCTCAAAATCAATGTTGGTCTGCTCGGCCTCCAAATGCAGGCGTTTCACGTTGTAAATGTTCTCGCCAAGTATCTGCAACAGGTAGCGCGAGCACTCGCCCTTGTTCTTGCTCTCGGTGGAACTGTTATATACAACGGTTATATTCTGTGCCCTTTGCAGCAGGCGATAGAAATAGTAGGCATATATAGAATCGCGGTGCTCGCTCATCGTGAGCCCGAATGCACGGCGCAGGTTGTATGGTATAAACGAATTGTCGTTGCTGCTCTTGGGCAGGTTGCCCTCGCTTGCGGCCAGCACTATTATGTTCTTGAAATCGAGGTTACGCGTTTCGAGCAATCCCATAATCTGCAACCCCACAACAGGCTCGCCGTGGAATGGCATACTTTGTTGCGACAGGATGCGCATAAGCAGACTGCCAAGCGATGCCTGCTGCAATTCTATCTCGCCGGTAGCCAACAGTGCCAGCAGGCGCTGTGTCTGGTTGTGTGCCTTCAAAAGAGCCTCGCAGAAGAGCTCTTCGTAAAGGTCCTGCCCGATATCTCCTATTTCGGTGCGGCTGTTGGCAATTGCATATATCAATGCCGCGATATTGCCTATCCACTCGGTGTTGTTTGCGGGGCGGGCGAATGCAAGCGACAGTATCTCATCGCAGCATAGCTCCTCGGTGCTTGGGAAAAAGCGTTTTTCATCGAGAAGTTTCGCACGTAGCTCTATTGCATTTGGGCTGCTTTGTATAATGTACGGGTGTTTTAGAATTCTCTCTACCGCAGTGAGGGTGAATCTCTCCTGCCGTTTGTCGTATCCGCGGGTATGCAAATCCACAAGCAATTTCACAAGGCTGAATACCGGTGTGTGCGAGATGGGGAATCCCATTGTCACATTAAGATGCTTCAAATCCCTGCCGTTGACTTTTGGGGGCAGAGTGTGCAACACCGACTCCAGCATCGTTTCATCGCAAAGCACAATGGCTGTTTCAATCTCCTTCTCACCCAAATTCCCGTTCAGCCATTGCGGGATGTATCGTGTTTGTATGTTGTCGCTGCTTGCCGAAACGAATGTGACATTCTTCTCCCGTGCCAGGTTGTTGAATATATCGCTATCCAAGGCGTTGGGGTAGCGCTGCAGGTTCATACGCATAAAATGGCCTGCTTCGTGCTGCTTGTTATCGGTGTAGTGCTTGTCGTAATCCCAGTAAAAGAGCGCTTTCCCCTCCTTCTTTATGATATTGAAAAGTTCCCTTTCGGCTCCGTTCAAAGCGTTGAATCCCACAAACACATATTTGTCGTATGGCAGGTTCAGCCCCTCATTTTTCTCAATGACATCGCGGTAGAGCATTCCCTCGTAAGCAAGATTCTCGTTCCGTAGTATCTCCTTGAACGATGTGTATATGGGGTAGAGCACCTCCCAGGTGTTTTTGAACTTATTCTTGAGCTCGCTCTTTTTCTCGGGAGCGAAATTGGTGAAGAATTGCTGCACCGCCTTCTGCTGTTCATCGTTTAGAATATCTTTTGCCGTGCCCAGTTTGTGCAAATCTTCAATGTTGGCAAACAGCTGCTTGGCGTTGGCAAGGTTCTTGTCTACATCGTCGAAATCCTTTATAAGCATCTCGCCCCAATAGTAGAATTTGTCGAGGCTTTCGTTACTGCCTGTATGTTTCATATACACTTTGTGAAGTTTGCTCACAAGCAGCACCGAATCGGCAACCACGCTCTCCGAACACTCCTCGAACAGTTCACTGATGGTGATGCAGGCGGGGCTCCACGCTGCACCGTTGCCTATCTTTTCGAGCAGATATTCGTTGAAGAACAGGCTCGCACGTTTGTTGGGGAACACCATTGCCACCCCTTCGAAGTTTCCATTCAAACGGGTATATAAATCATCGGTTACAATCTTTAGGAACGGTTCCATAGTCTCTTAAAATTCTTTGGTTTCAGCATCAATAATCTCATCTCTGTCCACATACCACACATAGCCCTTTATGCTTGTGTATCCAATCTTTGCAAGCAGGTTCATATAATCCCGCACCTGCTCAAAATGCTTTTTCCTCTTCTTCGCAAATTTATAATCCACTACAATGACGTTGTCGTTGTCTATCATCACGCGGTCGGGGCGGTATGTATTTTTGTCCTCTTTATAATCTTTACACAATATGGCACACTCGTTGAACAGTTTGTATCGGCCGCTGAACCAATCTTGCGCCTGGGGTAGTTGTAACGCCTTTTCCAACTTGCTTTTTATGTAATTCTTCTCTTTCTCGGTAGATATAAGCCCCTCTAAAAGCAGTTTGTTGAGCTGGCGGGGCAGTTCGTTGCCGGTAGTCATTTTGGCAAGTATGCTGTGCATAAGCTCGCCCCTTGCAATTGATTCGTAAACTCTTTTCTCCTTTTTGTCCGACACTAAGAAGCGGGCCAGCTCGCGCGACTGCTTGAATGTGAGGCGGTTGTCGTAGCTGCAAAATTCCTGTTGCTGTTTCTTCTCACTATCTACAATGAACGGGTTATTGGTAATCTCCTTTTCCTCTTCTTCGGCAAGGCATATTTCGCCATAAGTGTATATACCGCTGTTGGCATCGTATGACGAGTTGCTTAGTGCGGTGAGGTCGGGGATGGTGCTTGCGACAAGTTTCGACAGTGTGCTCAACTTCTCGCCTTTTCCCTTTTCTATGAAAATCACAAGATTCCTTTTGGCTCGGGTGGTGGCTACGTAGAGCAGGTTCAAGTTATCTACAATCTGGAACAGATACTCGTGGTTGTAGTGTTTTTCATATATCGACTCCAGCATCAGTTTCTTGTTGGTTACGGGTATGAGACTCAATGTGTTAAACGGTTCTATCTCCGAATCACACCACAGCGTGCCGCCGCCTTTTCCTGTTAATTCCCAGTTGCAGAAGGGGATAATCACGGTGCCGAACTCCAATCCTTTGGATGCGTGAATTGTCATAATGGTGACACTGTCGCTGCCTGCTGCGGGTATCGTTTCGTCACACAAACCGTTCTCCCAAGCCTCTAAGAATCCTTTGATATCCGATGCCTTGTTGTTGATGCACTCCGATGCCTTGTCGAGGAACGTGAACAGATAGGCTCCCTCGCTCTTTATCTTGTCTATGTGCAGAACGGAAATGAGTTTCTCTATAAGTTCGTATATTGGCAAGCCTATGAGTGTGGGCATCAGTTCCAAATACTCTTGGGGCAGGAAACGCAGGAACTCCTTCTTGTCGAGCCCTACACAGGAGTTGTCCTCGGCCTTTTGTACCAATTTGTTATAGAGGGTAACGAAGGTGGTGAGGTTTACATCGTCGTTGGGGATGTATATGTGGCGCATTGCGGCAATTATCAGTTGCACGGCCATGGAAGCCGATAGTTTGTATGCCTCGTGCGATACAATCTTGCGATCGGGAAATTCCTGTTTGAAAGCCTCCACAATCATAGGGATAACGTTGTGCCCGCGCACCAAAATGGCAATCTCACCGGCGGGGATGTTCCTCTCCTCAATGAAATTGTGCAATGTACTCATAAGCGGCCCTATGGCCTCTTCGCCCATACTGCCTCGCGAGCTCTGCTTTGCAATCTCCCTTATCTGCACATAACCCTCATCTTTTCTCTTTTCAGGCACTGCCTGCTCCACGTCACCATATGCCCTTTTAAGGCTGTTGAGCCTTGTTCCCAAATCATCGTGGTATGTAGCTGAAATATTCTTCACGGCGCTGCTGAATAGCATATTGTTGAATGTCACTATGCGGCGCGCGCTTCGGTAATTGGTCGATTTGTAGGTGTAAGGGCCATCGGTTACATCCTGTGACACAATCTCTATTGTTTCGGGGTGATAACTCTCTATGCTGTTCATAATGTCCCAATCGCTGTTCCTCCAGCGATAAATAGACTGCTTCACGTCGCCCACAATAAGATTATAGTTGCCACGTGCGATAACCTCGTCCAACAGAATCTTGAAGCACTCCCACTGCAGTTTTGATGTGTCCTGGAACTCGTCAATGAATATGTGGTTTATCTCCGTGCCTATCTTCTCAAAAATAAACGATGTGCTGTCGGTAATCATACGACTCAGGAAATAGGTGGTTTCGGCAAGCAGAAAGCGGTTTTCGCGCTCGTTCTCCTCCTTCAGTGTTTTTGCTATGTTGTTGAGCAAACCAAGCCTGTGGAACATTTCAAGCGACAGCACGCAACTGTTATACAGCCTGTATTCGCCGTTTTCAATCTGCTTCAATTCCTGCAACAATGTTACAATGAGGCTGTTTATGGCAGGGTATTTTGTCAGTTTATCCTTGTCGGTGGTTCCATTGGCAACCTTGTCGATAATTGCCGATTTTATGAATTTGCCTTCCTTGAATTCAAACCCGTTCATCAGGTTGAAGTATTTCCATACGCCGGTGGTTCTACCCAAAAAATCGTCTTCGCACATTCCGGGGGTTGCGGCGGCAAATCTTGTATAAATGTTGTTTACTTTATTTTTAATTTCATCGCAGCAAGCCTTTTTAAGGCTCTCGATTTCGGCACGGAAGCGTTTCAGCAATGCGCCGTTTTCGGCATCAATCTCCTCGCGCAGCTTGTCACCGCGTTGCTGGTACTCCTCCTGCAGCAGCTGCTTTGCAAATGCTTTTATGGCCCACGCAACCTTCCAGTTCTTGTTGCTGTCGAGCTTGTCGTCTATGTAGCTTATAATCTGCTCCATTTCCTCCGACTCCTTCTCCAACCTTCTTATATATGTATCCACAGCCTCGTCGAGCAGCTCCTCGCCGTTGAGCAGAAATTCCACATCGCCATTGAGCTCGAGCTCTTTGGCAAGGCTGCGTAGCACCGATTGGAAAAACGCATCAATCGTCTGTATGCGAAAATGCCCATAGTCGTGCAGAATGAGGTTCAGTGCCGTGCGTGCACGTTGGCTTATCTCCTCGCGGTTCATAGTGGGGTATGCCTCCAGCATCTTCTTCATATACCCTTCGGATGCGGGCAGCCCGTATGCAATGCCGTAGAGTTGGCTCAAAATGCGCTCCTTCATCTCGCCTGTGGCCTTGTTTGTGAATGTAACGGCCAGAATATGCCTGTAAGCCTCGGGCGATTTTATGAGCAACGTTATGTATTTGACAGCCAGGGTAAATGTCTTTCCCGAACCGGCCGACGCTCTGTAAACCTCTAAATTCTTTCTGCTCTCCATAGTTCCTTTATTCTTGTGCAGCTGTTGAAATATCTTTGCTAATTTACAAATAAAACGCCAAAACCACGCACTGATATATGGAATAAATTATGCCGCCATAGCAGAATATTTGCCGTGTTCCTCCTTTCTAATTTCAAAACTCGCATAATTCCGATAAAAAGCAATGCCCGCTTTCCTCTTTTCAATAAATTTAACCTACCTTTGCGCAGTCATTAGGAATAATATGGCCGCAAGGCCGCAAAAATATACAGTATGTCGAAATATATAGTTGAAGATCCCCGCAAGGTTACAACCCGCCGTTTCATCGAGATGAAACAGAAAGGGGAAAAGATTGCAATGCTCACAGCGTATGACTACACCACGGCTATGCTCATTGATGGCGCCGGTGTAGATGCCATTCTGGTGGGAGACTCAGCCTCTAACGTAATGGCCGGTAATGTCACCACATTGCCCATCACGCTCGACCAGATGATATACCACGCAAAGTCGGTAGTACGTGGCGTGAAGCGTGCTTTGGTGGTAGTGGATATGCCTTTCGGTACATATCAGGTGAATGCCGACGAGGCAGTGAAAAACGCCATACGCATAATGAAGGAGAGCCACGCCGATGCTCTTAAATTAGAGGGTGGCGAGGAGATTCTTCCCTCGGTGCGCAAGATACTCGATGCGGGCATACCCATTATGGGCCATCTGGGCCTCACTCCACAGAGTATAAATAAATTCGGTACATACTCGGTGCGTGCAAAGAGCGACGAAGAGGCCGAGAAACTGCGCCGCGATGCCCTCCTGTTGCAAGAGGCCGGTTGTTTTGCCATTGTTCTTGAAAAAATCCCCGCAGCGCTTGGCAGCGAGGTGGCACGCAACCTCGAGATTCCCGTTATAGGCATTGGTGCCGGTGGGGCAGTGGATGGTCAGGTACTTGTCTATGCCGATATGCTTGGTATGACTGCCGACTTCACCCCCCGTTTCCTTCGCCGTTATGCCGACCTTCATACCGTAATCACCGATGCCGTGGGCAACTATGTGGGCGATGTCAAGGCTTGCGATTTCCCCAACGAAAAGGAGCAGTATTGATAATATAGCACATATACCTTATATAAATAACGGCAACGCCTTGCAGCGTTGCCGTTATTTATATAAGGTATTATGTAATTATTCCACAATATCACTCTCCTCGTCACTCTCAAAATCATTGCCTTCCTCCTCGATGGCATTGATTATTTCGTTCAGAGTGCCGGGATTGTTACGCATCTCCTGTATTTGCAAAAGGATATCATACAAATAGTTATTGTCGCGGTCTATCAGTTTGCTTGGCACAGCGGCTATAAGCGACGAAAATTCGTTGTTGTCGAACAGGTCGCTGTACTGTACAAGCAGGAAGATGCTCACCATATTGTCGATGTTCTTGCGTATAACCTCCTGAATGTATGTCATAGCATCGCGTTGTGCCTTGTAACAGCTGTTGCTCAGTTCGGCTTTCTTCTCGTCGGTGAGGGTGGTGTCGCGGTACAATGTATCCTGGTACTGCAACATCTCCACCACATACCTTTCAAGCTCATCCTCAACCTCAATGTTAAGGTCGTTGGTGGGCGAGCCTGTGATGTGGCTGCCTGCGGCTGTTATGTCGGCATCTATGTTGCCCGGCTCAAGAAAGAACATTGCATATATTGGTTCGTCGCCCTCCTCGTAGCCTATATAGTAGATTTTGCAACCATCCACCTCACCTTCGAACAGGAATTTTCCATCCTTTATAACAGTTTTGTCGGTGGTTTTGAAATCTTGTCCATCGTATGAGTAACCCAAAATGACGGTGTCGCCCTCCTGTGCTCCCTCAATGGTGCCCTCAACCTTATATGCGGTCGATTGGCAGGCCCACAACGCAATAGCGGCAATAATAAATGCAAATATCTTTTTCATACAGATAATAACGTATTAGCAGATATATTGTTTGCTGATAGACTGGTTATTGAGCACGCACTCGATAGCCTCGGCAAAAACGCGGGCGATGGACAACTGTTTCACTTTGGGGCAACCACGGTCGTAGGGGATGCTGTTAGTGAAAACAATCTCCTCCATTGACGACTCGCGTACACGCTCCGATGCGTTACCCGACATAATGCAGTGCGATGCAATGGCGCGAACCGATTTTGCACCGTTCTCCATCATAAGGTTTGCCGCCTTTGAAATGGTACCTGCGGTATCCACGATATCATCTACAAGAATAACATTCTTGTCCTTTACATCACCAATAATCTGCATACTCTCAACCACGTTGGCCTTTGCGCGTGTCTTGTGGCAGAGTACCAGGGGCACACCAAGACATTTCGAATATGCGCTGGCACGTTTTGAACCGCCCACGTCGGGTGTGGCAATTACAAGGTCGTCGAGTTTCAACGAGTTAATGTAGGGAACGAATACCATTGATGCATAAAGGTGGTCAACGGGAATGTCGAAAAATCCCTGAATCTGGTCGGCGTGCAAGTCCATAGTAATGACACGGCTCACACCGGCAACGCTCAAAAGGTCGGCAACCAATTTGGCACCGATTGAAACACGGGGCTTGTCCTTGCGGTCCTGACGAGCCCAGCCAAAGTAGGGCATTACAGCCACGATGCTCTTAGCCGAAGCGCGTTTTGCAGCATCAACCATCAACAGCAACTCCATAAGGTTGTCCGAATTGGGGAATGTAGATTGTACCAGGAATACATTCTTTCCACGGATAGACTCCTCGTAAGATACAGCAAACTCACCATCGGCAAAGTAGGTTGTATTCATCTGACCGAGTTCACAACCCAACTCTTTGCAAATCTCTTCAGCAAGGTAACGCGATTTTGTACCTGCAAACACCATGTAAGGGGTATTGTTCATAACGCAGCTAATTAAATGTTTTTTGTTATTTATTTTGTTTTTTCTCTATTCAAAGTTTGTCAACCACCTTTTTCAGTTTCAAAAAGCGGCTTACAAGTTCGGTGTAGTCGGTAGAGCGGCAGGAGTCGAAATTTGCCCACAGCTGCTCGTCGAGAATCACACCTCCAAAACCATATGCGGGCAGGCGTTTGAGGTTAGCCTCGTCAATGTTTCCGAATGCCCAGGTCTTTTTGTTTATCATCTTCTTGCCTATCTCGTTGAGTTCGGCACTCTGGTAGAATGTGCGCCCAAGCGGTCCGAAGCATACGATGTCATATGTCTCGCGCAACTCCTTCAGCTCCTTGAGGTTGTGGGCATAACCCACCAACTTGCCCTTTTCGTCGCCCATAGGAGGGTTCGACGTAAGCGAAAAGAGTGTACCGGCTAAGTTGTACTCTTGCATAAGACGGCCGTTGCAGGAAAATATTTTTTTATGATACTTTTTGGGGATAAGGCCCAGCAGCCTCTCAATGAATTGAGGGTGTGGGTAGGATTTGTAAAGAAAGAGATAGTCGAGCCCTTCATCGAACAGGCGTGTTATTATCTTGTCCTCCTCAACAAAAAAAACGGGTTTTGTGGCTACAGCCAGTTTCATATCTTTAGTGGTAATGTTTGTGTTTCATACTATAATACGTTGCAAATTTAATACATTTTATCATAATCACCGCCAATAAAAATAACAATTATTCTTTTATTTTAATTATTACTCAATAAAACCTCAGTTTTGCTCCTTTTCGTGAAACAAAACGCCTTCTTTTAATGTTCTAAATTCATAACCCTAAAACAGAAGTAATTATGGCAAAAGAGAGTGTTTTGATATTGCGGCAACGTATAGAACTGCCCCGCCTGCTCGACCAGTTGAATGCAGCCCTCAGCGAGGAGTGGCTTGCTTTCTACCAATATTGGGTGGCAAGTTTTGTGGTAGAGGGCGCTATGCGTGCCGATGTGCAGCGTGAATTCGAAGAACACGCATTGCAGGAGTATAATCACGCCAAGCTGTTGGCCGACAGAATTGTACAATTGGAGGGTGTGCCTGTGCTGGACCCTGCGCAGTGGACTACGCTCGCGCGATGCAAATACTCGCCACCATTGAAAAGCGATGTAATAACCCTGCTCAAAGAGAATATAGCCGCCGAGCGTTGTGCCGTTATACGATACGAGGAGATAGCCTCCTTTACCAATAACATCGACTACACAACCTGCGACATAGCCAAGCGCATTATGGCCGAGGAAGAGGAGCACGAACAGGATTTGCAGGATTGCCTGCGCGATGTGGAGTGGATAGTGCAATCATCGGCGGTAAAAGTATAGCATAAACGGCTTGGGCGCGCCCAAGCCGTTTATGCTGCAATATTACTCCTCGTCTAAAAATCTTTTTGTTATGGGGTGATACTCCTCTATGCGGCGGTCGCGCAGGAACGGCCACCACTGGCGCACCTCCTCGCTGCGTTTGAGGCTCACCTCAACCACCTCTATCTGCTCTTCCTCACCAAAATGGGCTATGAATTCGCCCTGCGGGCCGGCAATGAAACTGTGTCCCCAGAACTGTATGCCGCGTGTCTGGCCCGACGGATCGGGCTCGTGTCCGCAGCGGTTCACTGCAATCACCGGCAGGCCGTTGGCCACGGCGTGCCCGCGCTGCACGGTTTGCCAGGCACCAAGCTGTCGGCCTTTCTCCTCGTCGGTGTCGCTGCTCTCCCAGCCGATGGCAGTGGGGTAGATAAGCAGGTCGGCACCACGCAATGCCATAAGGCGGGCTCCCTCGGGGTACCATTGGTCCCAGCACACCTGCACGCCCAATGTTCCAATGCTTGTCTTTATGGGGCGGAACCCTATGTCGCCCGGTGTGAAATAGAATTTTTCGTAATATGCGGGGTCATCAGGGATATGCATCTTGCGATATTTCCCGGCAATGGTTCCGTTGCTGTCGAAAACCACGGCGGTGTTGTGGTACAACCCTTTGGCACGGGCCTCAAACAGCGATGTCACAAGCACCACCTTGCATTCGGCAGCCACGCGGCCGTAAAATTCCGTCGATGGGCCGGGGATGGGCTCGGCGTATGAGAAGTTTGCGGTCGACTCCACCTGGCAAAAGTATGGCGAGTTGTGCAACTCCTGCAGCACCACCAATTGTGCCCCTTGCTGTGCCGTTTTGCGTATTGCCGCAGCAAGTTTCTCTTTGTTCTTCTCAATGTTCTCTCCAATGGAGAGCTGTATTACTCCAACTTTTATCTTGTCCATTGTTAAATATTATCGGGTGAAGGGTATTGCATAGTAACGCAATGCAGCGAACCGTGCTGCTTTATGAGCGGGCGGCAATCAACTCCCACAATCTCCTTGTCGGGGAATGCTTTCTTCAGCACCTCGGCAGCCTTGGCGTCATTGTCGGGTTGTGCATATGTGGGGTAGAGCACGGTATCGTTCATAATGAGGAAATTTGCATATGTGGCAGGCAGGCGCAAACCCTCCTCGTCATATATGGGCTTGGGCGATGGTAGCGCAAGCAGGCGATAGGGCAGGCCGCTTGCGGTGCGGAATTCCTGCAACTGCCCTTCCATCAATGAGAGGTCGTTGTATTGCTCTTGATCATCCTTGTCTGCCGCCATATATATAATGGTGTCGTTAGGCGCAAAGCGTGCTATGGTGTCTATGTGCCCGTCGGTGTCGTCGCCCACGAGGTTGCCGTGGTCGAGCCACAGAACACGGTTGCAGTGCAGTTTCTCGCGCAATAGGCATTCTAAGTTGCGCTTCATCATTGAGTTCCTGTTGGGTGCAAGCAGGCAGTGCGATGTGGTGAGCAATGTGCCCTTTCCGTCGCTTTCTACTGAACCGCCTTCGAGTACCCATATGTTTTCGTCGATGTATTCTCCTTTGAGTATCCCCGATGCATACAGATGCTTGTTTATGGCATTGTCGTGCCCTGCCTCATATTTCTTTCCCCAACCGTTGAAGCAGAAATCCACGTAGCGGGGCTTTCCGTCTTCCTTGCCAAGCAGGGTGATGAAGCCGTGGTCGCGTGCCCAGGTGTCGGTTGTAAGACACGAGAATACTATGATATTCTCCATTGTGGCACCGCCATTCTTCAGTAGCAGTTCCACCCATTTCTTCTGGGGGGTTATCACAAGCAACTTTTGCCGTTGGCTTATAGCCTTGGCTATTTCTATGAAGCAGTCGGTGACCTCCTCCAGCATATAGTTCCAGTCGCTGTTGCAGTGCGGCCAAGTGAGCTGTACAAAGTTCTGCTTGTGCCACTCGGCAGGGAAATATAAATCCTGTTGTTTGCTCATTTATACTTTTCTTTTTCTGTCGAAGAAGGGATTTTTTGAAGATGCACTCACGGGAATGGCAATTATGAAATTGCAACCATCCATCCAACCAAGCTGCTTGGCTGCGTAGCCTGCCGAGTACATAACGCGCGTGTCGAGGCGCCAATCGGCAGCTGTTGCACAAGCCGAACCCACTGCAATACCCACGTCAATGGTGTTCATTGCGCAAGGTATGCCTGCGGGGCGGCTGTCGCAAGTGGGGCAACCGCAGTAGGCGCAATTAAGGCCCATGGGCTCCTCGTGCGAGCCTATAAGTACAATGGCATCGGCCGAAAGTATGTTGCCTGCATCGCGCAACAAACCGCCGCGGCCAAGTCGCTCGCCTATGGCATTGAGCTCGTCGCTGAGCGTTTTTATATCTTCATCGGTAACAAGAGCTACCTCAATTATATCAACTCCCTTTGCTTTAGGCGCTGTGCGTGCAGCTGTCATCATCTGCATAGCAGCCTCAATTACGTGTTTGCGGCGTATGTCGCGTTCATTGTATATCATAGCTTGTAATGTTTAATATCTTTGCGAAGATAAACAAAAAATACGAGAGCATCTTATTATGAATTGAAATTTTATGTGGTAAATGCGCTTTATTATGGGTTTATTATTTGTTGTGGCAGAGTGTGTAACCATTCAAACTCCCCAAAAAGTGTGAAAATGTAAAATTCTGTGTCGATAAAACTTTTTTTGCAATGGTAGTTTTTTGTACCTTTGCATTTCGTGCGAAAACAGCCTGCACTCGCTGTGAAATATCAAAGCAAACTTTGATTATCTCGCTCGTTTGTTGCTGTCTTTGCACTCTGTGCGAAAACAGCCTGCACTCGCTTTTACAATACCTCGCCAATGAGAACGATATTAAAAAATATTTTACTTTTTGCCATCATCCTGTCGGTAGCCTCGTGCAGTAGTTTCAAGGCTATCGAGCGCGGGCACACTCTTCATTCCGACGAGGCATTCAAAACCTATCTGCAAAACGAGAATATCGAAATCACCCAAAACAACGATGTGGAACTCCTCAATGGTGCCCACGCCAAATTCGCCGATATGTTCGGCGTCATAAAAGAAGCCAAGCATCACATCCACCTCGAATATTTCAATTTCCGCAACGATTCCATAAACAAGGTACTCATTACGCTGCTTGCCCAAAAGGCAAAGGAGGGCGTGGAGGTGCGTGCGCTTTTCGATGCATTCGGCAATATGTCCAACAATAAACCGCTTAAAAAAGAACATATCGAAGCTATCCGCGCGCAAGGGATAGAACTCGTGAAATTCGATCCCATAAACTTCCCCTGGGTGAACCATTCAGTATCGCGTGACCATCGCAAGATAGTGGTTGTAGACGGCCTTGTGGCCTATACGGGTGGCATAAACGTTGCCGATTACTACCTCACCGGCATCGAAGGGATAGGCAAGTGGCGCGACATACATACCCGTGTTGAGGGTGCTGCCGTAGCCAAGTTGCAGGATATATTCCTTGCTATGTGGAACTGCGAAACAGGGCAGCAGATAGGCGGTTATAAATACTACCCGCAACCGGCCGATGCAGGTGATGCCGCCGTAGCCGTTGTCGACCGTTGGCCGGGTAAAAATCCCAAACAGATGCGCCAAGTATATGCCAATGCCATAAATGCCGCCAAAGACAGCGTCACAATAGTGAGCCCGTATTTCGTGCCGCTTAGGGTGATTAGGAAGGCAATAAACAAGGCACTCGAAGATGGCGTGAAGGTTAATATTATGCTCACCGCCGAGGGCGACATTCCGCTTGTGCCCGACGGTGTGTGGCGCATAGGCTACAAGTTTATGAAGCGCGGTGCCAATGTGTATATGTACAACGGCGGTTTCAATCACTCGAAAGTAATGTGCGTGGATGATTCGTATATGACCGTGGGTTCCACCAACCTCAACAGTCGCAGCCTGCGTTACGACTACGAAACCAATATCTTTGTATTCGACAAACAGGATACCCGTGACCTCTACGATATTCTTGCCCAAGACAAAAAAGAGAGTTTCCTTCTCACAAAGGAGATATACAAGGAGCGCTCCTGGTGGCGCCGTTTTTGCGGTTTCTTTGTGGAATTGCTGACACCCATTATGTAAGATTAAAGGCTGCCGCGGCAGCCTTTAATCTTACATAATGTTATTCAAATTCCAATGCACCGAAAAACTCCGGGCGGTGGAAACTCGGCTCTTTCCACTCGATTGGCGCCCACGATATGAAATGCGGGGTGGGCAGTTCATCGCCACATTTATAAAGGTTGCAACTCATCTTCTTGCCATCCCAATTCTCTACACCGCTGCGGAACAATGCGCTTGCGGGGATTACCTCAATCACGCTCCAGCTATGTTCGCCCTTGCGTAACGGGAAACACTCTGTGCCAAGCGAAGGGTGGCGCTCAACGCTGTCGATAACACCCATAGGAGCCGACTCCTTTGGCTCACCGGCAGGGTGCCACGCAAGCAACAACTTGCCTGTGCAGGTGCACTCGAAGTTGTAGTAGTCCATATTACCCTCGGGCGATACAAAGAACTCCACGCAGGGGTCGGTCCAGGTTCTTCCCTGGTCCTCGGCTACCGCAGCCTGTATATCCTTTTCGGTAACGTCGAATTTTATATACAGTCTGTCGCTGCTGTGGAACAGCTTAGCCTCCACTTTGGGAGTGTAGGGAAACTCCGCAGGCCAGTTGCAGCAATCCACTGCGTGCCCCTCAACCAATGCAAATGCCTTTTCAATATCACTCACATTATTTGTCGCAGGTACTATTTTGGGTACAAAAATCTTTTTCATTGTTATGCTTTTTTTATTTTACGTTTGGGCGAAGATAAACCTTTTATTTGAAAAACCGCGACGCGGGAAGAAAATATTATGGAAATTAAACTATTTTTGCATAGAGTAACACCCAAACAGCTATGCCCATAATAGAGATAACATCGCTTGCTGCGGCAGGTCTGGAGCCATACAGCGCCCTCACCGATGCGCAATTGCGCAATAATGCCCATATCTTCATAGCCGAGAGCCCCAAAGTGATAGAACGCGCTCTCGATGCAGGCTTCCGCCCCCTGTCGCTCCTGTGCGAGCGCAAGCATATAGCCGGCGATGCAGCCGCCATAATAGCCCGCTGTGGCGATATTCCCGTTTACACAGGCGAGCGCTCCCTGCTTGCCTCGCTCACAGGCTACACGCTCACCCGCGGCGTGCTATGTGCAATGCAACGCCCTACACTCCCTTCTGTGTGCGATGTGTGCCGTACAGCCCGCAGGGTGGTGGTTATAGACGGGGTGGTGGATACCACAAACATCGGTGCCATATTCCGTTCGGCGGCAGCCTTGGGAATAGATGCAGTGTTGCTCACACCGCAATCGTGTGATCCTCTCAACCGTCGCGCGGTGCGTGTGTCGATGGGCTCGGTGTTTCTCGTTCCCTGGACTTGGCTGCCTGCTCCGGTGAGTTCGCTCAAGGAGCTTGGTTTCCGCACTGCGGCAATGGCCCTCACCGACAATTCCGTGTCGATAGACAATGAGCAGCTTGTAAACGAGGAAAAGTTGGCCATAATAATGGGTAACGAGGGCGATGGCCTTGCCGCCGATGTGATTTCGGCAGCCGACTATGTGGTGCGCATCCCTATGGCCCATGGGGTGGATTCCTTGAATGTGGCAGCGGCTGCCGCTGTTGCCTTCTGGCAACTGAGGGCAAGGTAATGTATCTTCAAAAAAATATTCATCGTTGTTGTAACAAATATGTAAAATCTCCGTCATATAGTTGAGAAGAGATACAACCTTAATGACGCACGACGAATTCAAACAGAGATTTCTGCCATTGCACCCGCTCCTTTTTCGCGATGCAATGCGCATTCTATGCGACCGCTTCGAAGCCGAAGATGCCGTGCAGAATCTATATACGCGCCTGTGGGAAAAACGTCTTGAACTTCAAAGCATTGTGTCGCTTGAGTCTTATTGCCGAACAGCCCTGCGCAATATATGCATAGGCCGCCTTCGCGGCATTGTTGATTCTGCCGGCAGTGTGACCGACGATATACAGGTGCCCGACGAGACGAGAACCCCGTTTGAAATAGAGGATGAGCAGCGCTGCATACAGATATATCTTTGCAGCTTGCCACCGCAACAGCGCAAGGTGCTGCAGTTGCGCATGAGCGGCCACAATTACGAGGAGATAGAGGAGCTTACAGGCCTTTCGGCAGTGAATATAAGGGTGATAATAACGCGCTTGCGTAAAAAGTTTAGAAAGTATTACAACAAATAAGATGCAAGGATTATGGATTTGAAAAGCAGAATGGATGGTTTTTTCAACAGCACTCTCACATACGACGAGGAGCAGGAGCTCTATCTTTATTTGTGCAGTAACGATGTGCCGCCCTCGTTGCAACGCGACAAAGAGGCAATCCTTGCGCTCTGCACCGATACAAACGATTATACCTTGCCCGCAGGCGCACGTGAACGCCTCACCGATATGCTCGATGCGCTCAATAATGCATCACCTGTTGTCGTAACTGCCGCTGAGCAACACGTAACACCGATAAAAAAAGTAAAGAGGATACCCAAATATATATGGTGTTTTGCCGCAGCAGTGGTGCTTATCATTTTGCTTTGCGTGTCGCGAACGCAAACTGCTGCCAACAAGAATAATGGCGTGGCATATGAACAAGATGCCTCCGACACCTCAACAATCAAAACCTTTGTATTGTCCGAGCCGGAAGTCATTCCGCTAACAGAATCTGAAATAGAAGCGCTTCGCAAAGATTCCACAGGAGTGGAAGATTGCAAAAACGTAGAAAAATGAAAGGAGATGACTAAAAAGTGTATTTGGTTCCCCAAATTTGGCTGCACTCGTTGTAAAATCACAAAGTAAACTTTGCATTTAACTCGTTTGCACAAATTTTTTGCGTTACGCTTGCCTTCAAAATCCTCATTTACGCCCAGTAAACTGCGGTTTTTCAGGCTGCGCAAGCCTTAAACTACATCTTTTTATTCATCTCCCTGAAAAAGAGGCTGCTAAAAAATACT
This sequence comes from Bacteroidaceae bacterium, assembly GCA_017536765.1. Classification (GTDB taxonomy): domain Bacteria; phylum Bacteroidota; class Bacteroidia; order Bacteroidales; family Bacteroidaceae; genus HGM04593. The sequence goes on along the minus strand of JAFXGV010000028.1, from coordinate 14 downwards.
TTTTAGTCAGCCTC
>JAFXGV010000027.1 GCA_017536765.1 Bacteroidaceae bacterium | reverse complement strand
TTTTGCGTTACGCTTGCCTTCAAAATCCTCATTTACGCCCAGTAAACTGCGGTTTTTCAGGCTGCGCAAGCCTTAAACTACATCTTTTTATTCATCTCCCTGAAAAAGAGGCTGCTAAAAAATACTTTTTAGTCAGCCTCTCTTAACCTTAGAAAAAGTCTCTTGATTACAAAACAACTTTCTTGCCGTTTATTATGTAAATACCCTTTTTGGGGTTTTCCACGCGTTGTCCGTTGAGGTCGTAGTAAACATTTTTGTCGCCACGCACTGCATCATCAATGAAAATTTTATCAATGCCGGTGAAATCTATTTCCACTATATTGGTGAATTCTTTCCAATAATCGGCTGCTTGGTATGCTTCTTTTGCACCTATTGGAACATAAAGGGTGGCAGAGTAGTTGCTGAAGATGGAATACTCAATGCTTACGGGTGTTTCTGCCATTGCGTAGATTTCAGTTAAGCTTGTGCAATTATAGAACGCATAATCTCCAATGCTTGTTACACTATTAGGTATTGTAATGCTTGTGAGGCCGGTGCAATTATAGAAGGCATAATCTCCAATGCTTGTTACGCTATTAGGTATTGTTATGCTTGTGAGTCTGCTGCAACTACTGAACGCATAATCTCCTATTGTGGTTACGCCATTGCTTATTGTAACACTTGTGATGTTACTGCGGTAGTTCTTCCACGGAACATTTGATAAAGAGTAATTAGTCATCTCTTCTGTACCTGTAATATTAAGTACACCGGTTTCGGTATTGAGCGACCAGTTCACACTTGTGCCGCAGGTGCCGCTGTACGTTTTGGCGCTCACCACGGTGCTGCATAGCAGCAGAATAGCTGCAAGCAGTTGCTTTAAGTAGGTTTTTTCATTGTTGTTCTTTATGATTGTCTTGCAATATATTATACATTGAATGTGGACATATCGCAAATGTACAAAGAATGCCTCTAAACATTCCTTTCGACTTATTAAATTGTGTTAACGTGAAAGCCTGTTTGGTTATAAAAGTTCAATGGTGTTAAATAGCTTGCGATAGTGTTCCGCCTTCTTTTCGGGGGCAAGCGGGTAGGCGCGCGAGGTCGATGGCAGGCGCCACAGTGTCACCGTGCGCTCGCCGTAGTGTATCTCAATGCTTTCACCTATCTTGGGCGGTGCGGCATCGTGCGCGGCAAGTATGGTTTGCGCCGCCTTTTCGCCTGTAACGGCAATGTGGCGGCAGTGGGGCATACGGGCAAGCAGGACGGCTATGTCAGTGGCTTCCACTATTTGCAGTTGTGCATCGGATGCGTTGTTGCCGAGGCGGCGCACCGCTGTTGCCGCATCGTACAGGGCTATTCCCTTTTCGGTGAGAAACCGCTTTATCTCATCCTCTTTGAACCGCTTGGCGACTTTCTCTATAAAATGCTCCTTGTCATCGAAGAATATTATGCCTATGACCTTCCAAAAGTCGTTGGTTATATTGGGGTAATAGAAATCCATTGACCAACGAGTGCGGGGTGGCGGGAAACTGCCTAAAAACAGTATTTTGGCATTTGCAGGTGCAAAGGGCTTCCACGGGTGCTTTTCTATTGGGGCGGTTGTGCTTGCTGCGTTTCTCATTTTGCGGGTGTGAATTCGTAGCGGTTGAGCATTTCTATGGGATTGTATGCCCGCTTGGCTTGGCGCAGCCCTTCGTTGCCGAGGTCCTCCTCGCGGTTTATGAGCGTTATCTGCGGCATTTCGTTTATGACGTCGGCTGCAAACTCGCTTGTGAGCGTTTCGCCCAGCCCGGCATACTCCCTGTCAGCCTTTTCTATGTGTATGTAGAGCATATCGCCCCAAGCCTCGCCCAATGTGAACGCCACCACCTTGTCATCTATCTTTATGATGCCTGCGGGCTGTGGGTATATTGGCAGATTGCGCACGGTGGCTATGCTCTGGTGCACCTCGTAGCAGCGCATTATGGCCTCGTTGCACCCTTTGCCAAGCAGAAACTCCACCACAGCGGGTATGTCGTCGGTGGTGCAGCGCTTGTATTCGTAGTGGGGGTAGTCGGCAAGGAATTTCTTCTTGCGGTTGCGCCTTTTGTTCAGCGCCTTTCCTTGCAGTGTGGCTATATCCTCGGCGCGGTGTATATAGTCGGCCCAACCGTCGAGTTCCTTTACGCTGTGGCCCGGCAGCAGGGTGCCCATTTCGTGGGCCATATCCTCGGGCACTGCGGTTATGTGCAACGGGCAGTTGTTGTGGGTGCAGTACTCCTGCAGCAGTGCTATGCTCTCTTTGAGCGACAGGCTGCCAATGGGTGCTAAGAAGGCCGGTGTTGCAAGATCCAACTCCGAGAGGGAGCGTATGAACAGGGTATCGCTCTCCACGGCATATTCGTAGTGCATATACTCGGCCCACATAACAAGGTTACCCGGGGTGTAGTCGCACGAGTGGGTGAGCGCTCTTGAGGCAAAGCTCTTCAGCATCTCTATTGCTTCTATGGTGATGGGGGTGAATTCAAGCATAATACTGATATATCAAGAGGCTGCAATTGCAGCCTCTTATGATGTTTTTACTTTGTAACCTCGTCGCTGTTGGGGCGTGGCTCTTTCTTTGCAAGTGTGATTATTCTGTAAACATAGTTCTTAATCCACTCCTCGGAATAACCAAGTTTCTCTTTGTACTGGCGCACGGCATAAACGGTGCGGAATGTGGCCTCGTCTTTCCAGTTGTTCTTGGTGAGGATGTCATCTACAACCTTCTCGGTCATTCCCTTGAGCAGTTTGTGGAATATCGACGGTATGCGGAACTTCCACTGCATAAGGTTGCCCACAAGCATCATAAGGTCGTTATTGAAGCCTTGGAAGGCATAAAGGTAGGGCTGCACGTCGTTTATTCTCTTGCAGTTTTTCTTTATCGAGAGGTCTATCTCTTTGAAGAAATTGTCGTTGAGCCCGTAAATCTGCTCCAGCATCTTTTTGCAACGGCTGCGCTCTGCCACGCCAAGTTTGTTGTTCTGTGTAGCTACTTTAAGGGTGCGCTTGAAGGTGGCAAGGTCGGGCAACATACCTATGTTGGTGATGCCGAGGTTTGCTGCAAGCACCGATTGGTAATACACGCGTATGAGAGTCATAAAATCCTCCATACCGCCAATGCGCTGCTCGTTATCTTTTTTCTTGAAAAAATCGAAAAGTCCCATATCTTAATATATATTATTTTTTGTTTCTACGTCTTTGCTGCTCCTCAAGCATACGCTGCTGTTGCTCCTGGAGCGCCTCCAAGCGTGCCATAAGGTTGCTGCGCTTGTTGGGGTTGTTCTTGTTCTTTTCGTTGTATTCCTCCATTTTACGCAGCAATTCCTGCTCGTTCACCGTTCTTCTCAGGTAGATGAAGATGAGCACGCTTATGAGGGTTGATACGAAATAGTAGTAGTTGAGGCCCGATGAGTAGTCGTTGAAGATGAAGAAGAACATAATGGGCATCAGGTACATCATCCAACGCATAATCTTGGCCTGTTGCTCCTGCTCGGGCGAGCCGCCCATTGAGGGCTGCATCTTCGATGTGTAGTAGGTGTTGATAATCTGTGTCACGCAGAAGAGCAGACAGAAGATGCTTATGTGGTTACCAATAGGCCATATCGACGTGTTCCACCGGATGAGTGCATCGAACGAAGATAGGTCGTGAGCCCACAGGAAACTCTCCTGGCGCAACTCAATGGCGTTGGGCACAAAGTTGAACATTGCGATGAACACGGGCATCTGTATGAGCATAGGCAGGCAGCCGCCCATAGGGCTTGCGCCATATTTGCTGTAGAGACCCATAATCTCCTGCTGTTTCTTCAATGCATCTTCGGCCTTGGTGTATTTGGCATTTATCTCATCTATATATGGTTTTAATGCACGCATTTTTGCCGATGAAATGTAAGATTTATATGTGAAGGGATAGACAATGGCTTTTACAATGAGTGTGAGCAGCAGCAATACAATTCCCATATTGAGCCCCCAACTGTTGAGCCAGTCGAACAGGTACATAATGAAAAAGCGGTTTATCCAGCGCACGATGGGCCAGCCGAAATATATCAGTTTCTGCAGCTCTAAGTCCTTGTCGTTGTTTATGGCGAGTTTGTTGCTTGCAACCAAGTCGCTGTATTTGTTGGGGCCAAAGTAGAACTGAATGTCGGTTGCCACCTTGCCTGTGGGGTCGAAGGGCGTGTACATCTGCGCATAGCAATCCTTCAAAAGACCTTTGCCTTCGTTAATGGTGTCCGACTCCAGGAATACGTCGTTGAACTGCTCACCGGCAATCATTATGCAGGAGAAGAACTGGTTTTTGAATGCAACCCAGTCGATGGGCTCGGTAAGTGTCTCTTCGTCGTTCTTCATCTCGCTCAGGTAGTCGGTGTCGTCATCGGCTATCTTATATGTAACGGTAGAGTACTGCTGCTCAAAACGGTAGCCCTTCTCTTGCTGGCGCAAAAGTTGCTCCCAGCAGATACCCATTTTGCGTGTGGAGCTTGGGAAAAATCCCTGCATATTGTGGGCATCGATGGTGAGGTTCACCATATAGCTGTCGGGCAACAGGCGGTAGGCGAAATCTATGTATTTGTCCTGGGCAAAAGCAAGGCGCATCACCACGCTGCTGTCGCTCTTTTCGCGCGGAGTGAAATAGAGTATGTTGGTGTCTATGTTGCTCTCCTTGCCGTCGAATGTGAAGTACATCCGGTTCTCCACCTTCTGCTCTCGGCCTCTGTTGTCGGTGTAAACGATATTGTCGCCCGCATCGAAGAGGGTAAGGTCGTTGCCCTGCTGGTCCTTATAGTCGAATATGGTGGCATCGGTTATTCTTGCTCCTAAGGTGGAAATATTTATTCTCACCTTGTTGTTGGCAAGTGTCACCTGCTCGTCGGTGCCGTTGAGCACGTTGAAGAAGAACGAAGAGCTATCGCTTTTCAACTCCTCTATGGCAGCCTCTTCGGCCTCCATAATCTGCTGTCTGGCAGCTTCGTCGGCTCTTTGTATAGCTGCTATTGAATCCTGATAACGCTGTTGTGCAGCGGCCTGTTCGGGGTTGGGGCGGTTGAAATAGAAGAATGCTACAAAGAGCAATCCGATAAGTGCAAATCCTGTAATGCTGTTTTTATCCATAATTGGTTGTTTCTGTTTCTTTGTTTCTGTTAAATAAATGTGGGGTTGCGAGTGCCGTCCATTTTCGCACAAGGTGCAAAGATAGTAAAAATAAAAGTATTTATGCCTGCTTTGTTTTGTAAATTTACTTAAATGTTCGTTTTATGCTATATTTTAATTTATAATATAAAATTTATAGAGATAAGTGCGGGAAAAATATTACCTTTGCAAATTAAAAACAGGGTGCAGGGCATCTGCTGCCGCCTTTTTGTTACGAAAACACAAATTACGATGAAAAAACAGATACTTTTATTATGGGCTGTGTGCGTGTCGTTTGCCGCTGTGGCGCAAACCAATGGCAGCGTGGCCGACTACTTCAGTGCAAAAATAGATTCACTTGTGTGTGATACAATGTTTGTGAGTGCTGTGGATAGTAGCGAGGTGAGCGCCAACCCTGTCTATATTAAACTGCTGACAACGCCGGTTCTTTACAATTCGGTTGTGAACAGAGCCTTTGGCAGCGGCTTCGGTGTTGATTCCATAAGCGGTGAAAATGGCTTGCTGCACGACGAAAAGCGTTCGGCGGTGATAGACAAGGTGCTGCTTGAGATATATCGCAAATACCCGAGCAAGATACGTGTAACCGAGGACCGCTTGCGCGACGAGACCTCAGTGCCGGCAATGGAGAGTATTGACAAAGTGTCAAAAATACAGTTTGACAACAACCCGATAGCCGATATACCCGAGAATGTTACCGGTGGTCTTAAAACAACGGTGAAGAAGCCCTCGTATTGGCGCACATCGGGTTCTTTCGATTTGAAATTCACGCAAAACTATGTGTCGCCCAACTGGTCGCAGGGTGGCGATAACTCGCGCACTATGTTGGCCATTCTTGTTTTCAATTTCAATTACGACGACAAGGATAGAATTACCTTTACCAATAAATTCGATGCTCAGCTGGGCTTTACCACCGTAGAGGGTGACACATTGCACAGTTTCAAGACCAATAACGATAAATTGCGCCTGGAATCCACCCTTGGTTATAAATTGGTAAACAAACTCGACCTTACAGCAAAAAGCAAGCTCGAAACACAGGCATTGCCCAACTATCCCACAAACAGCTATGATTTCGTGTCGAAATTTATGGCTCCTTTCGATGCTACGTTTTCGCTTGGTCTTAACTACAAACCAACCTGGAAGAACCTTTCTCTCACCATATTCCTTGCTCCGCTATCGGCCTACAACTATAGATTTGTGCGTTACGACCACCTTGTAACCCGTTATGGTATAAGGAGCACCCGCCACCACAGAGAAGACTTTGGTACCCAGTTAGTGGTTGAGGTGCCAAGAGCCACTTTCTTTAATATCCTTAATTGGTGGTCGCGTGCCGAGTTCTATACCAACTATGCCCGTTCATTCTTTTCGTGGGAGAACAAGTTCGACATAAAACTTAATCGCTATTTTTCGGTTTCTATGCTTGTGCACACCCGCTTCGACGACAGCTCGCCCGGGCTCAAAGATGACAAGTATGGATACCTGCAGCTCAAGGAGTATATGACACTTGGTTTCACCTATTCCTGGTAATTTTGCATAAAACCTGTTTTTATGAATTGGCAAGCACTGTTCCCTGTAACCGACCCCACCTGGATATTTTTAGGTGTCCTATGTATAATACTGTTTGCGCCGCTTCTCTTTAACAAGCTGCGCCTGCCGCATATCATCGGTATGATTTTGGCAGGTCTTCTTGTTGGCCCCAATGGTCTTAATATCCTTGCCCGCGACGACAGTTTCGAACTCTTTGGCAAGGTGGGGCTCTACTATATAATGTTCCTTGCCAGCCTCGAGATAAATCTGCAGGAGATGAGGCAGGCCAAGGGTGGTGCGCTGTTACTGGGCCTTTCTGTGTTTGCCCTGCCCATTATATTGGGAATATTCTCCAATATGGTCATTCTCAAATACAGCCTCATAACATCGGTGCTGCTTGCAAGTATGTATGCTTCATATACGTTGCTTTCCTATCCCATAGTGGCCCGTTATGGTCTTTCGCGCCTGCGCTGTGTGAATTTCGTGGTGGGTGGCACTATGATTACCGACACGCTCACCCTTTTTGTGCTGGCAGTTGTGAGCGGTATGTTCACCGGCAATTCCGATGTGTGGTTCTTTGTGCTGCTTATGGTTAAGCTTGTGGCAATAACAGCATTCATAATTTTTGTATTCCCGCGCATAGCTCGCTATTTCTTCAGGAAATACAACGATGGTGTAATACAATACATATTCGTGATGGCACTCCTCTTCCTGGGTGCCGGCCTTATGGAAATTGCAGGAATGGAGGGTATCTTAGGCGCCTTCATCACCGGTCTTGTGCTCAACCGCCTTATACCTCACACATCACCCCTTATGCGCCGCATCGATTTTGTGGGCAACGCCATCTTTATCCCATATTTCCTCATAGGTGTGGGTATGATGATAAATCTACACGTTCTTTTTGGTAATTTCAGCGCTCTGTTTGTGGCGGCGGTGATGATACTGACAGCCCTCACGGGCAAGGCTATAGCATCGTGGATTACGGCACGTGCCTATAAAATGTCCATCCACGAACAACGTCTTATGTTCGGCCTCAGCACTTCGCAGGCAGCGGCAACGCTTGCAGCAGCCATTGTGGGCCACAAGATAATTCTGCCCGATGGCTCGCACCTGCTCAACGACGATGTACTCAACGGCACCATTCTGCTCATTCTTGTCACCTGCATTGTGAGCTCAATTGTTACCGACCGCACAGCCCGTCGCATAGCGCTCTCGGGTGAGGTTACCGACAAGCCTGCAAATACTTCGAAGAAGATGCTGCTTGCGCTTGCCAACCCCAATATGGTGGACAGGCTTATGGACCTTGCCCTGCTGCTGCGCAAAGAGGATTCCAAGGTGCCTCTGTCGGCGGTGAATGTGGTGCTCGACGAAGATGAGAAGATGCGTGAACGTGCGCAGAAGGTGCTGGACAAGGCGGCCGACATTGCAGCCTCGGTGAGCGTGCCGCTGCTCACCAAAGTGCGCCTCACCACCAACCTCTCCTATGGTATCATCCACGAGATGAAGGAGAACTATTACCGCGAGCTCATTGTGGGCTTCCACCAGAAGGAGACTGCCAACGACACCTTCTTAGGTGGTGTGCTGCCCGAGTTGCTCAACGGCATAGATACGCAGATAATAATGGCGCGCATAAACATACCGCTCAATACAATACGCTGCATACACATAACCTTCCCTGCCAAGGCCGAATTTGAGGCCGGTTTCCACCATTGGGTTGAAGAAACTGCCCGTATGGCAGTGGGCTTGGGGTGCAAGATAATATACCACGGGCACTTAGATACAATGACACATATAAAAAACAAGCTGAAGCACGATGCCGTTCCCATAAACAGCGAGTACTGCGAAACCGACGGTGGCAACGACCTCAAGCGCCTGTCGAGCATCATTGCCGACGACCACCTGCTCATTATCGTGAGTGCGCGCCGCGGCTCCATCTCGTTCCGCCCCTCGCTCGACCACGTTTTCGTGCAGCTGCAGCGCGACTATCGCGAAACAAGCGTGTTGCTCATCTATCCCAATGGCTACACCGTGGATGGCGGCCTTGTTTAATGTGCCTTTTTACTATTTAAGATATAAATATTTTTAACTATAAAGATTTTGGCTATTTTTGCATAACAGATAAAAACCGGTTACTATGAAGGAATTCTTTAGTATGATGCGTCGCTTTGTGATGCCCTATAAAAAGTATGTCGGCTTGGCAATAATTCTCAACATCCTGTCGGCAATAAGTAACATTTTCTCATTCACTCTCCTTATTCCCATTTTGGATATCCTGTTCCAGACAGGTGCCCACGATGTGGTGTATGAGTATATGGAATGGGGCAGTGCCGGCATCAAGGAGGTGGCCGTGAACAATTTCTACTACTATGTAACGCAGATGATAGCCGTGAAAGGTGCTATGATAACCCTTATGGTGATAGGCGTTGCGTTTATTGTGATGACACTTGTGAAGACAAGCTGTTACTTTGCCTCGTCGGCCGTGATGATACCTCTGCGCACTGGCGTGGTGCACGATATCCGTGTAATGCTCTATTCAAAGATAATGAGCCTTCCCCTCGCCTTCTTTTCGCAGGAGCGCAAGGGTGATATCATTGCCCGTATGAGTGGCGACGTGAACGAGGTGGAGAACTCTATAACAAGTTCTCTCGACTTGCTTATGAAGAACCCTATTCTCATAATCCTCTATTTTGCCGCGCTGCTTATGACAAGCTGGGAACTCACCCTCTTCACCATCCTTGTCCTCCCCGGTATGGGCTGGATTATGGGCCGTGTGGGCAAGCGACTGAAACGTCGTTCTCTCGAGGTGCAGGAGCGTTGGAGCAATGTGATGTCGCAATTGGAAGAGAGCCTTGGCGGCCTGCGCATCATCAAGGCATTCATTGCCGAGGAGCAGATGAAGCGCCGTTTCACCAACACCAGCAAGGGTGTGCGCGATGCCGCCTGCAAGGTTTCTACACGCCAAGCAATGGCTCACCCTATGAGTGAGTTCCTGGGTACTGTGCTCATTGTGTTTGTTCTGTGGTTCGGTGGTTTGCTCATCCTCAACGAATCGTCGCGCATCGATGCCCCCACATTCATCTTCTATATGGTAATCCTCTATAGTATTATAAACCCGTTGAAGGAGTTCTCAAAGGCGGGCTACAATATCCCCCGCGGTCTTGCATCGCTGGAACGCATCGACAAGATTATGAATGCCGAGAATCCCATTAAGGAGCCTGCCAACCCTGCCAAGATTGACACCCTCAAGGATAAAATAGAACTCAAGAATATCTCCTTCAGCTACGACACCCGCGAGGTGCTCCACAATGTGAGCCTCGAGATTCCCAAGGGCAAGACCATAGCCCTTGTAGGCCAGTCGGGTTCGGGTAAATCAACCCTTGTCGATTTGATTCCCCGCTACCACGACGTGCAACAGGGCGAGGTGCTCATCGACGGAGTTAATATCAAGGATTTCCGCGTGCAGGACCTGCGTGCCATCATAGGTAACGTGAACCAGGAGGCCATCCTCTTCAACGACACCTTCTTCAACAACATAGCATTTGGTTGCGAGAATGCCACAATGGAGCAGGTTGTTGAGGCCGCAAAGATAGCCAATGCCCACGACTTCATTATGGCTACAGAGTTCGGTTACGACACCAACATTGGCGACCGTGGCGGTCGTTTGAGCGGTGGTCAGCGCCAGCGCGTGAGCATAGCCCGCGCCATTCTCAAGAACCCGCCCGTGCTCATTCTCGATGAGGCCACCTCGGCCCTCGACACAGAGTCGGAGCGCCTGGTACAGGATGCCCTCGAGCACCTTATGAAAACACGTACAACCATAGCCATTGCCCACCGCCTCTCCACCATCAAGCACGCCGACGAAATTTGCGTGCTTCACGAGGGCCGCATAGTGGAGCGCGGCAAACACGAGGAACTGCTTGCCAAGGATGGTTATTACAAGAAGTTGAATGATATGCAGTCATTAGCATAATAAAAGCTCCCTTCGGGGAGCTTTTATTATGCTACTTGTCGTTGTGGAACGGCTCGAACTGCGAATCCTTGTCCACCCAATGGGGTTTGCGCATTGCATATATTATAAAAGGAACAACCACTACCACCACACAACCAATCACAAGTACCGAGTACCACACTGCATTGCTGCCTACGGAAATCTGTGCAGGGGGAATAAAGCTAAGCACAAAGGCCAGCAGGCTGCCTAAGAATCCCACGCCCGAAACAATCCACATAACGCAATTGCCCTTGCTGCCCAGGCGGAAGGGGCGTGGAGTATCCTTCATACTGTAGCGCAGATATATTGCTGCGGCAAACATCATCAAATACATAATAAGGTATAGCAACACCGTCAGCTGCGAAAGTATCTGGTAAAAACTCTGTACCGATGGCATAATCACAAACAGCAGGCTCAATATTGTCACTGCACCGCCCTGTATGAGCAGAATGTTCTTCTGCACTCCTAATTTGTTGGTCTTTTGCATAAAAGGTGGCAGGTAACCGGCCTTTCCCACGGCAAAAATACCCTTCGACGGGCCCGACACCCAAGTGAGCACGCCTGCAAGCACGCCGAATGCCAGCGCAATGGCTATGATAGGCGACAGCCACGATGCGTGAATGTATTTGAAATAGTTGTCAAAACCCACAAGCAGGCTCTGCGTGAGGTTAATGTCCTTTTGCGGTATTATTATTCCAAGCGAAAAGGTTCCTAACACAAATATAAGCACCGTGATGATGGCGCCCATAAACACCGCTTTGGGGTACTCCTTCGCAGGGTTGTTCATATCCTTCACGTGGATACCCGTCATCTCCATACCTGCGTAGAAGAGGAATATCCCCGATGCAAGCACCAGGTTGTCGAGTTTCGTGATGTCGGGGAAGAAACTACCACCAAAATCCATTTGCGACTCGCCGCCCGATACCAGGTACATTACGGCCAGCACCATAAGCAGGAAGGCGGGGATTATAGTGCCCACAAGGCCGCCAATTTTTGCAACCTTGCTCACCCAGCCAAGTCCTTTCAGCGAAATGTATGTGGCTGCCCAATAGATTACAAGCACCACAATGAGGGTGTAGAACTTGTTCGATGCAAGCAGCATATCCTTCGTGTCGTTGCTGCCTATGAATGCAAGCGACACCGCACCGAATGTAAGTACCGTGGGGTACCATATGGTGCTCTCAACCCATTGCAACCATATTGCAAGGAATCCCATACGCTTGCCAAATGCCTCGCCCACCCAGCGGAATACACCGCCCTGCTTGTCCTGGAACATAGCAGCAAGCTCCGCAGCCACAAACGACGTGGGTATGAGAAACACAAGGGCTGCAAACAGATAGTAAAATGCCGAGCTCACTCCATACTCGGCCTCGGCGGGTAGTCCGCGCAGCGATACCACCGCAGTCACGTTCATAATGGCAAGGGTGGCAACACTCAATTTCACACTTTTAGTTAATGTAGATGACATATCTTTTTATTTATGGTTAATAATGTACTTCTTTTATATCCACATTAAATAACAGCGGGTGATGTGAATTGGTTCTTTCCCTTATAAAAATAAAGTGTCCTTGCCGGCCGGCAAGGACACTTTATTTTTATAAGGGTTGGGAATTTGTTATTCCTCTTTGCCCCAGTCGAGCTTAGCCATACGCTGGTAGCTTGAGTAGCGTTTCTTGGCCATACCCTCGGCAGCGTCGAACAACTCCTGTGCCTCTGCGGGGAACTGCTTTGCAAGTGATGCGTAACGCACCTCACCCTGCAAGAAGCTCTGGAACTTATCCCACTGGGGCTCTTTGCTATCGAGTGTGAAGGGGTTCTTGCCCTCATCCTCAAGAGCGGGGTTGTAGCGCCACAAGTGCCAGTAACCACACTCAACGGCAGCGTTCTGCTCGGCCTGTGCCTTGCCCATACCTCTCTTGATACCGTGGTTGATACAGGGAGCGTATGCGATAACCAAAGAAGGACCGGGATAAGCCTCAGCCTCGCGGATAGCCTTCAAGCACTGGTCGTAGCTTGCGCCCATAGCAATCTGTGCAACATATACATAACCATATGTTGTGGCAATCATACCAAGGTCTTTCTTGCGGATGCGTTTACCTGCAGCGGCAAACTTTGCAATAGCGCCAAGAGGAGTAGATTTAGATGCCTGACCACCGGTGTTAGAGTAAACCTCGGTATCGAGTACCAATATGTTGATGTCCTCGCCCGATGCGATAACGTGGTCGAGACCGCCGTAACCGATATCGTAAGAAGCACCGTCACCACCGATAATCCACTGTGAACGCTTAACGATGTACTGCTTGATGGCAAGAATCTGCTTGCAAGTGTCGCAAGTGCAAGCCTCGCAAGCTGCTATGATGGCGGGAGCAATGCTCTTTGTAACATCGCCGTTCTCCTTGTTGTCGAGCCACTGCTGTGCAAGTGCCTTGAGCTCATCGTTGCAAGCGCTGCACTCCAATACCTTGCCGAAGAGCTCGGTGAGGCGTGTGCGCATCTTGTTCTCGGCAAGCTTCATACCAAGACCAAACTCGCAGAAGTCCTCGAAGAGTGAGTTGGCCCAAGCGGGACCTTCACCATTCTCGTTTGTGCAGTAGGGTGTAGAGGGAACCGAAGCAGTGTAGATTGAAGAACAACCTGTTGCGTTAGCCACAATCTGACGGTCGCCGAAGAGCTGTGTGAGCAACTTCACATAGGGAGTCTCACCGCAACCCGAGCAAGCGCCCGAGAACTGGAACAACGGTGTAGCGAACTGCGAGTTCTTGGGGTTGCTCTTAACGTCAACAAGATGCTGTTTGCTCTTGACGTTCTTGTAGCAGTAATCCCAGTTGGCAGCCTCTGCTCTCTCCTGCTCCAGGGGCACCATAGTAAGTGCGGGACCACCGAGTTTGGGGTTGCCGGGGCAGATGTCGACACAGTTGCCACAACCCAAGCAGTCGAGAACGCTCACCTGAATGCGGAACTGCATACCCTTGAGCGCTGCGGGAGCCTTCATCTCAATCTTGGCAGCGTTGAGGCCTGCAGCCTCGTTCTCATCCATTACGAAAGGACGGATACAGCCGTGGGGGCACACATAAGAACAACGGTTACACTGAATACATTTCTCGGCATCCCATTTGGGAACGAATGCGCTCACGCCACGTTTCTCATAGGCCGATGTGCCAAGAGGCCAAGTACCGTCGGCAATCTGCAAGTAAGCCGAAACGGGGAGGCTGTCGCCCTTCTGTGCGTTGATGGGGCGCACAAAGTTTGTGATGAACTCGGGCTCGTCTCTCTCCTCTGCAACGTCTGCGGGGAGGTTTGCCCAAGCTGCATCGACAGCCAACTGCTTGTACTCGCCACCGCGCTCAACGGCTGCGTTGTTCTTGTCAACAACATCCTGTCCCTTCTTGCCGTAAGACTTAACGATGAACTTCTTCATCTGCTCGATGGCAAGGTCAACGGGGATAACCTCTGTGATGCGGAAGAATGCGCTCTGTAAGATGGTGTTTGTGCGGTTGCCCAAACCAATCTCCTGTGCTATCTTGGTGGCGTTTATGTAGTAAACGGTGATGTTGTTCTCGGCAAAATATCTCTTGATGTCGTTGGGCAGGTTCTTAACGAGCTCCTCACCCTCCCATACGGTGTTCAAAAGGAATGTACCGCCCTTCTGCAAGCCGCGGATAACATCGTACATACGCAAGTATGCCTGTACGTGGCAAGCAACAAAGTTAGGTGTGTTCACCAAGTATGTAGAACGGATGGGTTTGTCACCGAAACGCAAGTGCGAGCAGGTGAAACCACCCGATTTCTTTGAGTCGTAAGAGAAATATGCCTGACAGTGCTTGTCGGTGTTCTCACCGATAATTTTGATAGAGTTCTTGTTGGCGCCTACAGTACCGTCTGCACCAAGGCCGTAGAATTTTGCCTCGAACATACCATCGACAACTGCAATCTCCTCCTTCTTGGGAAGCGATGTGAATGTAACATCGTCCTTGATACCCACTGTAAAGTGGTTCTTGGGAGTGGGCAATGCAAGGTTCTCATAGATAGACATAATAATCGCGGGAGTGGTGTCGCAAGAACCGATACCGAAGCGGCCGCCTACGATTGTGGGGTTGATAGCCTTCAACTCCTCGCTGCTCGAGAATGCCTCAACAACATCGAGGTATAGGGGCTCGCCGTTGCAACCGGGCTCTTTTGTGCGGTCGAGAACAGCTATGCGCTTAACGGTCTTGGGAGTAACCGCAGCAAGATATTTGAGTGAGAAGGGACGATAGAGGTGTACGCTGATAAGACCAACCTTCTCGCCCTTTGCCATCAAGTAGTCGATAGCCTCTTTTGCAGCCTCTGTGGCAGAACCCATAACCACGATTACGCGGTCGGCATCCTCGGCACCATAGTATGTGAAGGGAGCATATTTGCGGCCTGTGATAGCCGAAATCTGGTTCATATAATCGGCAACAATGTCGGGCACTGCATCGTAGAACTTGTTAACAACCTCCTTGTGAGCGAAGAATGTCTCGGGGTTCTCGGCTGTACCGCGGATAACGGGCGACATAGGGCTCAACGCTGCATCGCGGAACTGCTGTATGCTGTTCCAGTCAACCATGGGAGCGATATCCTCCTGCTCCAGAAGCTCAATCTTCTGAATCTCGTGCGATGTGCGGAAGCCATCGAAGAAGTTCAAGAAAGGTATGCGGCTCTTGATTGTAGAAAGGTGAGCAACGGCTGCAAGGTCCATAACCTCCTGCACAGAACCCTCGGCCAACATTGCAAAACCTGTCTGGCGGCAAGCCATAACGTCCATATGGTCGCCAAAGATACAAAGTGAGCTACCTGCCAATGAACGTGCCGATACGTGGAACACGCTGGGGAGCATCTCACCTGCAATTTTGTACATATTAGGAATCATCAACAGCAATCCCTGAGAAGCTGTAAAGGTGGTTGTGAGCGCACCGGCCTGCAATGAACCGTGCACGGCACCTGCCGCACCGCCCTCAGACTGCATCTCCTGTACCAAAACTGTCCCGCCGAAGAGATTCTTACGGCCCTGAGCAGCCCACTCATCAACATACTCTGCCATTGTAGAAGAGGGAGTGATGGGGTAGATGGCTGCAACCTCGGAAAACATATACGCAATGTGAGCTGCGGCCTGGTTTCCGTCACAAGTGATAAATTTCTTTGCTTTTGTCATAGTGCAATTAAATTATATTAAAATGATATTGTTTGTCTTGTGTATAAATAACAAATATCTTGTGTTATTTCTGTTCTTGTTTCTGTGGTGAGCACCTGTTTTGTTTATGCCACGCAGAAATCATACAAAAATACAAAATAATTGGGAATATCATCTATAAAAGCCACCGAAAAAGAGTATATTTGTGGTAATTTTGATAAAAGTAATGCGAAAAATTATAGAAACGGTTGTTTTGCTGCTCTTCTCGGTGGTGCTCACGGCGCAAAACACATCCGCTCCCAAATATGAATACAGGGCCGTGTGGCTCACCACCATAGAGAACCTCGACTGGCCCAAAAATATAGTGAAAACTCCTGCCGATACCCTTGCGCAGCAGCGCGAGCTTGTAGCAGTGCTCGATTCCCTGCAGGCGCTGCACGTAAATACCGTGATATTGCAAACCCGCGTGCGCGGCGACGTCATCTATCCATCGGCAATAGAGCCGTTCTCACACGTTCTCACGGGCAAGTCGGGTAAAAACCCCGGGTACGATCCCCTTGCCTTTGCCATTGAGGAGTGCCACAAACGTGGTATGCAGCTGCACGCCTGGATAGTAACCCTGCCGCTTGGAAAGAAGGAGCATATAAAGCGTTTGGGCGCCCGCTCGCTCACACGCACACATCGCGACCTATGCACCTTCTACAAAGATAGCTGGTATATGGAACCCGGCAACCCCGCCACGGCCCATTATATATGCCGCATAGTAGAGGAAATTACCACAAAATACAATGTCGATGGCATACACCTCGATTACGTGCGTTATCCCGACCGCACCACGGGATACCCCGACACCAAACTGCACCGCACCCACGGGCGCGGCCTTTCGCTTGCGGCTTGGCGCCGTGCCAATATCTCGAAAATAGCGCAGCAGGTATATACCACGGTAAAAAATATAAAACCCTGGGTGCGAGTGAGTTGTGCGCCGCTTGGCAAATATGACGACCTCACCTGTTACACCTCCTTAGGCTGGAACGCCTATGATGCTGTCTTTCAGGAAGCACAGAACTGGGTGCGCGACGGCTATATGGACATTCTCTTCCCTATGCTCTATTTCAAAGGCAACAATTTCTATCCCTTTGTGCTCGATTGGCAGGAGCAGTCGCACGGCAGGCACATAGTGCCCGGTGTGGGTATCTACCGCCTGCTGCCCGAGTATGGCGCTTGGCCGCCTTTGGAGATAAAGCGCCAGCTGCTCACATCGCGCTCGGCAGGCACTGCGGGCACTGCAATGTTCCGCACGCAGCATATTTTGGAGGGTAGTGCGGCGGCAGAAATATATGGCTCGGTTTATAACAAGCGTGCGCTTGTGCCCCCGCTCTCCTGGGCGGCAGCTCCCGCTCCGCAGGCCCCGGCCTCTTTGTCGGTAAACAGGGTGGGCGGCTCTTTTGAACTATCCTGGAGTGCAGTGGCGCAGCCCGCAGGGCACCCTGTTACCCGCTACAATATATATGCTGCAATAGGCAGCGTGGTCGAATTGGAGAACATCGATAATCTCATTTGCACCACCACCGACACAGCCTTTGTGTGGGAGTGTACCACAAACAACACCGTGGCATTGGCTGTTACCGCCGTCGATGCATATGGCCGCGAGAGCGTGCCTGCATTGTGGAATTGCGAAAGCTGCTATCCCTCGTCGCCAAACGAACTGTTACTTCCCGAACCACGTACCTGGGGTATGCGCATCGAGGTATATGATATCTACGGGCGTTGCATATATGCGGGCCGTTACAGCACCCGTGTAGTGGTGGGTGGCTTGCCCGGCGGTCATTACCAACTGAAGGTTTTTGGTAACGATGGCAGGGTGGTGGATAGTAGGTGGTTCCTTAGATAGTAAAACGAACAAGTAATAACAAAAAAGGGATTTCACGAAATCCCTTTTTTGTTATTTATCTTTACCACCGAAAACCGAGAAGTGAACATATCGCTTGGGGTTGTTCTTCAGGTCGGTGAGCAGTGCGTTGGCTGCGCTGCAAGTGCTGTCGAGCTTGTTATACAACGTTTTGTCTTTCAGCAGCATTCCTGCCGTGCCCTCGCAGTTGTTCAGTGCCGCGGTTATGTTCTCAAGGTTATGCAGTGTGTTTTCCAATGATGCGAACAGCAGTTTGTAATCTACCTCCTTCAGTTGCGACGACACAGCAAGCACATCGTCCTCCATCTGCACCACGCGCTCTGTTATCTGCGGTATATCCCTGCCTAACAGTGCGTTTATCTGTGCAGTGGTGGTAGTGAGGTCGCTTGTGAGCTTGTCAACATTCTTTATTGAATTGTGCAACTCGGGTGCGGCAAGCAGGGTGTTGAGTGATGTGAGTATGGAATCTACTTTGGGAATCATATTCGTGAGCGAGGGTATCACATCGCCCATTTCGCCTTGCAGCCCTTTGTTCAGCCGGCCCTCGATGGTATCGCCCGGGGCTATGTACTTATCGCTGTTGCTCAATATTATACTCACGTCGCTGCCACCAAGCATATGGTTGTTCACCTCGGCATAGCTGCCCTGCGGTATGCGCAGTCTTTTGTCTATGTCTATGGTTACGATTACGCTCTTCATATTCTCGAAATCGTAGCTGATGCCCTGTACGTTGCCGGCCTTGTATCCATTCAAATATATTGGGCTGGAGTTTACCACCTCCCCTATGTTGTCGAATTTTACATAGTATCGTTCGCCATCCTTGAACAGGTCTATCCCTTTGAAAAAGTTTATCATCAGGTATATGAGCAGTAGTGCTAAAATTCCTATTGCACCCACAATGAACTCCTTGCTGTATTTAATCTGCTTCGCCATAATTGTTGCTTTGTATTTAGATAATTACATACAATCATATGCTATTGTTTGCAATATCGGATATTTGTGAGATTTCTCTGCCTTTTGGTCGTCGAAATGACATTTTTGTAATCCCACTATTTTTGCTTCCTGTATATCTCAATGGCCTCTTTGGTATTCACCTTTTTGCCATCTATGAATGCCACTATGAAAGCCTCTTTGAACTTTGTCGATATCTCCTTGCGCTTTTTGGCAATGGCATCGTAGTCGCTGCTTTCGCCGTATGTATATTTGTACATACCGTTCTCCTTGTAGTAGCTTGCCTTTACTCCCTTCAAACGCTTGTCGCCCGCCTTCAGTTTGCTGCCTGACGTCAGTATCTGCACCTTGAATATGGGTGTCCCCTTTTTGGCTGTGGAGCCGCTTGCGCTGCCATCATCACTTGCCACAGGCTGTGCGGTGGGCTCGCTTTCGGGGCTTGTAGCGGGTGCGGTGGTGCTTACCTGGCCGCTTATGCTCTTTTTGTAGTTGCGGTAGTAGCTTGCAAAGCCGTTGAATATGCCCTTGGCAAGTTCTCTCTGTCCCTTTTTCGATGCAATATACTTCTCCTCGGTGGGGTTCGATATAAAGCCCACTTCCACAAGAATGCTCGGCATCACGGTCTTGTGCAATACTAAGAATCCTGCCGACGACACTCCGCGGTTGTGCAGTTTGGTGCTCTTTACCATCTCCTTCTGCACGGCTTCGGCAAGAGCAACGCTCTTTTCCATATCGTGGTTGCGTATGAGCTCGAATATTATATAACTCTCGCTCGAGCGTGGATCGAATCCCTTGTATGTCTCTTCAAAGTTATCTTCCAGCAGAATAACCTCGTTCTCATACATAGCAGCTGCCTTTGCAGCTGCGCTGCTTCCCGCACCAAGGGTAAATGTTTCGCAGCCACGCGCTTTTCTCGATTTTGCTGCGTTGGAGTGAATGGAAATGAAAAGGTCGGCCTTTGCATCGTTGGCTATGGCTGCACGGCGCACTAAGGGTATCTTCACATCGGTTGTGCGGGTGAAGATTACTTTTATCTCGGGGAACTCCTCCTTAATCATCTCGGCAAGCGCCTTGGAGACGTTCATATTCACAACCTTCTCCTTCGCCCGCCTGCCCAATGCACCCGGGTCCACGCCTCCGTGTCCGGGGTCTATCACCACGGTAAATGGCTTCTTCTTTCCCTTTTGTGCCACGGCCCATTGCGGTGCTGCCGTGGTAAACAGCAGCACCGCAAATATGAACCATATATGAAGCAAATTGCGTTTCAAGATTTTTTATTTATTGTTTATGTAGTTTACAATCCACTCGCCAACCTCTTTTGTGCCATACTCCTTGCCACCCTCTACCTGAATGTCGGGAGTTCTCACGTTGGCAGCCATAGATGCGCTCACCGCCTCGCGTATGAGCTTGCCCTCCTCCATAAGGCCGAATGCGTATTCGAACATCATAGCGGCCGACAGAATGGTTGCAAGGGGGTTGGCAATGTTCTTGCCTGCGGCCTGCGGCCAAGAGCCGTGTATGGGCTCAAAGAGCGATGTGTGCACGCCCACCGATGCTGACGGCAGCAAGCCGAGCGAGCCTGTTATCACAGAGCCCTCGTCGGTGAGTATGTCGCCAAACATATTTTCGGTTACCATCACGTCGAACGATGTGGGCCACTGTATGAGGCGCATAGCGGCGTTGTCCACAAACATAAATTCGGTCTCCACCTCGGGATACTTTGCAGCAATCTCTTTGGCAATCTCGCGCCACAAACGCGATGTGGCAAGCACGTTGGCCTTGTCTATCACGGTAACCTTCTTGCGGCGTTTCATTGCATACTCGTAGGCGAGTTTTACAATGCGCTCAATCTCCTCGCGCGAATAAACGCAAGTGTCATAAGCCACGTTGCCATCCTCGCTGCGGCCCTGTGGGCGGCCAAAGTAGAGACCGCCTGTGAGCTCGCGTATGCACATAAAATCGGTGCCCTTCACAATGTCGGTGCGCAGGGGCGATTTGTCTATGAGCGCCTCGAATGTGGTTACGGGGCGCAGGTTGGCATAAAGGCCTAACTTCTTGCGCATTGCAAGCAGGCCCTGTTCGGGGCGCACCTTTGCGTTGGGGTTATTGTCGAAACGCAGGTCGCCAACCGCGCCAAAGAGCACTGCATCGCTCTGCATACAGAGCTCGTGTGTTTCGTCGGGGTAGGGGTTGCCTGTTGCATCTATGGCACACGCTCCCACAAGACCGGTCTTGTAGTTGAGTGTGTGGTTGAACTTGTTACAGATGGCTTTTGTCACCTCCAATGCCTGTGCTATGATTTCGGGGCCTATGCCATCGCCTGGTAGTACTGCTATGTTAAAATTCATAATGCTGTTTTTTATATTACACAATATGCCCTCCTTGTGGGGAGAGCATATTGCCGTGTTAGTTGTTCTTTGCTTCCCAAGCCTCAATCTTGTCCTTGTTGCTCAGTAGAAAATCTATGTCATCGAGCCCGTTCATAAGGCAGTGCTTCTTGTATCCGTTAATCTCGAACTGCTCGCTCTTGCCTGTGGCATTATTTGTGATGGTCTGCTGTGGCAGGTCCACTGTCACCTGTGTGGCGGGGTTGGCATCGATAGAGGCAAAAAGCTCCTTCAGGAACTCCTCGCTCACCACCACGGGCAGCACAAAGTTGTTCAGTTCATTGTTCTTGTGTATGTCGGCAAAGAAACTCGATACCACAACGCGGAAACCATAGTCGGCAATGGCCCACGCTGCGTGTTCGCGGCTGGAACCACAACCAAAGTTCTTGCCTGCAACAAGAATTCTGCCACTGTACTTGGGGTTGTTCATCACAAAACTCTCAATCCTGTTTCCCTCTTTGTCGAAACGCCAGTCGCGGAATAGGAAATCGCCGAATCCCTCGCGAGTGGTGGCCTTTAGGAAACGTGCGGGTACAATCTGGTCTGTATCCACATTTTCCAGCGGCAGAGGTATGCAGCTGTCGGTGAGTATGCTGAATTTTTCTTTTTTCATCTTAGTCCTTTAATTAGAGTAGTTCACGCGGATCTGTTATAACACCTGTTACCGCAGCAGCCGCAGCCACATATGGGCTTGCTAAAATGGTGTGCGAGCCGGGGCCCTGGCGGCCTTCGAAGTTGCGGTTGCTGGTCGATACGCAATATTTGCCTGCGGGCACCTTATCCTCGTTCATCGCAAGACAAGCCGAGCAGCCAGGTTCGCGAATCTCGAACCCTGCCTCTGCGAGCACCTTGTCAATGCCCTCAGCCTCTATCTGGCGTGCCACGCTCCACGAGCCGGGCACTATCCACGCCGTAACGCCCTCGGCCTTCTTGCGCCCCTTCACAATCTGTGCAAATGCGCGGAAGTCCTCTATGCGGCCGTTGGTGCAACTGCCCACAAAAACATAATCTATGTGGTGGCCTGTGAGCTTCTCACCCGCCTTGAAGTTCATATATTCAAGCGATTTGAGGAACGATGCACGGCCCGCCTCGTCAATAGTGTCGGCTGTGGGGATAGCCTCTGTGATGCCAATACCCATACCGGGGTTTGTACCATATGTTATGCGGGGCTCAATATCCTCGGCACGGAATGTGTATTCCTTGTCAAACACAGCGTCGGCCTCGCTCTTTAGCGTTCTCCAGTAGGCAACAGCCTTCTCCCACTCCTCGCCTTTGGGGGCGTAGGGGCGCCCCTTAATATATTCGAATGTAACCTCGTCGGGGGCTACCATACCGCCACGCGCACCCATCTCAATCGACAGGTTGCACAGCGTAAGACGGCTCTCCATACTCAATGAACGTATAGCCTCGCCTGCATACTCCACAAAGTAGCCTGTGGCACCGCTGGTTGTCATTTGCGACATAATGTAGAGTGCCACATCCTTGGCTGTCACGCCCTTGCCTAATTTGCCTTCAACGTTTATGCGCATAGCCTTGGGCTTCTGCTGCAGGATGCACTGCGATGCCATAACCATCCCCACCTCGCTTGTGCCAATGCCAAAGGCAATGGCGCCCATAGCGCCGTGTGTCGATGTGTGCGAGTCGCCGCACACGATGGTCATTCCCGGGAGGGTAAGCCCCTGCTCGGGGCCCACAACGTGTATGATGCCATTGTTGGGGTGCTTCATACCCCAATAGCTGAGCCCGAACTGTGCCGCGTTCTTTGTGAGGGCATCCACCTGTTTGCGCGATACCTCGTCTTCAATGGGCTTGTCCTGGTTCTTTGTGGGTATGTTGTGGTCGGGCATACAGAAAATCTTGTCGGGGCGCAAGCACCCTATGCCTCTGCTGCGCAGCTCGTCAAATGCCTGGGGCGATGTCACCTCGTGGCAGTACAAGCGGTCTATATATAGTTGGGTGGGCCCGTCGTCAACCTTCTGCACCACGTGCGCATCCCAAATCTTGTCAAATAAAGTGTTCATTCTCTCTCTCTCTTATTCGTGGAATTTGTTAATACAGTCGATGTATGCCTCAACCGATGCACTCACAATGTCGGTGTTGGCACCAAAGCCGTAGTAGAGGCGGTCGTTGTACTCCACCTGCATATGCACTTTACCCATATCGTCGCTGCCCTTGCTTATAGCCTGTATGGTGAACTCCTTGAGCACCATTTCGCGGCGTATGATGTTTTTGAGTGCCTTTATGGCAGCATCCACGGGGCCGTTACCTGTGGCAGCGCTCTCGAACAGTTCGCCCGAAATGCGCAAGCCGATGCTTGCCACCGAGCGTATGTTGAGGCCTGTGGTCACCTGCAGATACTCCAATTTGATGCCCTTGTTCGAGCTGCGCTCGGCACCTGCCAGCACCAGAATATCGTCGTCGTGAATCTCCTTCTTCTTGTCGGCAAGGCGCAGGAACTGCTCATATACCTCGTTCAGCTTGTCGTCCTCCAATGTAACGCCAAGCACACCCAAACGGTATTTGAGGGCAGCGCGGCCGCTACGTGCGGTGAGCACTATTGAGTTGTCGTCGATACCCACATCCTTGGGGTTCATAATCTCGTATGTGCTCACATCCTTGAGCACGCCATCCTGGTGAATACCCGATGAGTGTGCAAAAGCGTTGCGGCCCACAATGGCCTTGTTTGCCTGCACGGGCATATTCATAAGGCTCGAAATCATACGGCTTGTGGGGTAAATCTTCTGTGTGTTTATGTTGGTCTCCACCTGCAGAGTGGGGTGGCACTTGGTAATCATTACAATCTCCTCGAGCGAAGTGTTGCCGGCTCTCTCGCCAATACCGTTTATGGTAACCTCCACCTGGCGTGCACCGTTCATCACACCGGCAAGTGTGTTTGCGGTTGACATACCTAAATCGTTGTGGCAGTGGGTTGAAATTGTAGCCTTGTGGATGCCATCGACGTGCTCCATAAGGTATTTGATTTTTGCACCATACTCGGTGGGCAGGCAGTAGCCTGTTGTGTCGGGGATGTTCACCACGGTGGCACCCGCCTTTATCACAGCCTCCACCACACGTGCAAGATACTCGTTGTCGGTGCGGCCTGCATCCTCGGCATAGAACTCGATGTCCTCTACATAACGCTTGGCATATTTCACGGCAGCCACGGCACGCTCTATAATCTCCTCGCGTGTGGAACGGAACTTATACTGTATGTGAGAATCGGATGTACCTATACCTGTGTGTATTCTCTTGTGCTTTGCATATCGCAGGGCATCCACAGCTACGTCTATGTCTTTCTCTATACCTCGTGTGAGGGCACATATAGTGGGCCAGGTGACAGCCTTTGAAATCTCAATTACCGAATTGAAATCGCCGGGGCTCGAGATGGGGAAGCCGGCCTCAATAACATCTACACCCAGCAGCTCCAACTGCTTTGCTACCTGAATCTTCTCAACGGTATTCAGCTGGCAACCGGGCACCTGCTCTCCATCGCGCAGGGTTGTGTCGAAAATAAATAATCTATCACTCATTGTTTTAATAA
>JAFXGV010000026.1 GCA_017536765.1 Bacteroidaceae bacterium | reverse complement strand
TAGTAGCAAATCTACATCTTAACTCATCTATATACGGTCTTTCAGGACCGCATTACAACCACGGAAGCCCGTTGCGTATTAAACAATCTACCAACGAATTGCATTATTTCCCAATTTCCTGCCTTTTTCTCGCGAGTTCTACTTATCTTTGCAGTAATGGAGAAGGATATGGAGCGTTCGCCTCTCCTTTCTCTGCAATAATGAGATACTAATCTATAAACTTAAAGGAATATGGAATTGAATCAAATGTTTAAGGAAGGCCTTTGGAACAAGGAGATTAACGTGTCTGATTTCGTACACGAGAATATCACTCCTTACGAAGGTGATGCTTCTTTCTTGGTAGGTCCCACAGAGAGAACAAAGAAGATTTGGGATAAGTGTTTGGAAGCTCTTGCCGAGGAGCGTGCCAACAATGGCGTGCGTTCACTCGACAATGTAACCGTGTCTACTATCACTTCGCACAAGGCCGGATACATCGACAAAGAGAACGAGCTCATCGTTGGTTTGCAGACCGACGAACTCTTGAAACGTGCCATCAAGCCTTTTGGTGGTATCAAGGTTGTTGAGAAGGCTTGCCGCGAGAATGGTGTCGAGGTAGATGACAAGGTGAAAGAGATTTTCTATCACTACCGCAAGACTCACAACGACGGTGTGTTCGATGCATATACCGACGAGATTCGTATGTACCGTTCATTGGGCTTCCTCACCGGTCTGCCCGATAACTATGCACGTGGTCGTATAATCGGCGACTACCGTCGTTTGGCCCTCTATGGTATCGACCGTCTTATTGAGGCAAAGAAAGCCGACCAGAAGGCTCTGCTCAGCCCTATGACCGATGCTACAATACGTTTGCGTGAGGAGGTTTCGGAGCAGATTAAGGCTCTTAACGAGATGAAGATAATGGGTGATTACTATGGC
Source organism: Bacteroidaceae bacterium (assembly GCA_017536765.1). Lineage (GTDB taxonomy): Bacteria > Bacteroidota > Bacteroidia > Bacteroidales > Bacteroidaceae > HGM04593. Next base: position 95,556 of record JAFXGV010000026.1, on the reverse strand, counting down.
CTCGACCTCAGCCGTCCCGCAACTACGGCCCAGGAGGCTGTTCAGTGGGTTTATATGGCATACCTCGCTTCGGTTAAGGAGCTCGACGGTGCTGCTATGTCACTCGGTAACGTATCTACATTCCTCGATATCTACATCCAGTACGACCTCGACCACGGCAACATCGACGAGGTATTTGCACAGGAGCTCATCGACCAGTTTGTAATAAAATTGCGTATGGTACGCCACTTGCGTATGCAGTCTTACAACGACATCTTTGCCGGTGACCCCACTTGGATTACCGAGGCAATCGGTGGTCGCTTCAACGATGGCCGCACAAAGGTTACAAAGACCTCTTTCCGCTTCTTGCAGACACTTTACAACCTCGGTCCTTCGCCCGAACCTAATATGACCGTTCTGTGGAGCCCCGAGCTTCCCGAAGGCTTCAAGGAGTTCTGTGCCAAGGTTTCAATCGACACCTCGTCTATCCAGTACGAGAACGATACCCTTATGCGCGAGGTTCGTAACTGCGACGACTACGGTATCGCCTGCTGCGTATCTTACCAGGCTATCGGTAAGCAGATACAGTTCTTCGGTGCGCGCTGTAACTTTGCAAAGGCTCTGTTGCTTGCTATCAACGGCGGCCGTTGCGAGAACACCGGTACACTCATCGTTAAGGACATTCCCGTTCTCTCGGGCGAGTTGCTCAACTACGAGGAGGTTCTTTCAAACTACAAGAAGGTGCTTATGGAGATTGCGCGCGTTTACAACGATGCAATGAACATCATCCACTATATGCACGACAAGTACTACTACGAGAAATCGCAGATGGCACTTATCGATACCAACCCCACAATCAACCTTGCTTATGGTGTTGCAGGTCTTTCTATCGTGCTCGACTCACTCTCGGCTATCAAGTATGGTAAGGTAACCGTTAAGCGCAACGAGCTCGGCCTCACAGAGGGCTTCGAGATTGAGAAGGACTTCCCCTGCTTCGGTAACGATGACGACCGCGTTGACCACCTTGGTGTCGACCTCGTATATTTCTTCAGCGAGGAGTTGAAGAAACGTCCTATCTACAAGAATGCACAGGCTACATTGTCGCTCCTCACCATTACATCTAACGTTATGTATGGTAAGAAGACAGGTGCCACCCCCGACGGCCGCGCAAAGGGCGTTGCCTTCGCTCCCGGTGCCAATCCTATGCACGGCCGCGACAAGAAGGGTGCTGTTGCCTCTTTGAGCTCTGTTGCCAAGTTGCGTTATCGCGACTCGCAGGACGGTATCAGTAACACATTCTCCATCATACCCAAGTCACTTGGTGTAGATACCGAGACACGTATCGAGAACCTTGTTACTATGATGGACGGTTACTTCACCAAGGGTGCTCACCACCTGAACGTGAACGTACTCAACCGCGAGATGCTTATGGATGCAATGGAGCACCCCGAGAAGTATCCTCAGCTCACTATCCGTGTGTCGGGTTACGCTGTGAACTTCATCAAGCTGAGCCGCGAGCATCAGTTGGAGGTTATCTCTCGTTCTTTCCACGAGCGTATGTAATTTATTGGAAATATTGAGCAAAGGCCGGCTGCATAGTCGGCCTTTGCCGCTTAAAGCAAAATATAATGATAAGAGTACATTCATACGAATCAATGGGCACCTTCGATGGTCCCGGCCTGCGTTTGGTGATATTTTTACAGGGCTGTAATTTCCGCTGCCTTTACTGTGCCAACCCCGACACCATAGATGCCAAAGGCGAAAGCCAGGAAACCGATATAGAGGAGATTGTGCGCCTGGCAATGAACGAAAAGGCCTTCTTCGGCAAGAAGGGTGGTGTTACCTTCAGCGGTGGTGAGCCCACCGTGCAGGCTGCCGCTCTCATACCCCTTGTAAAGCGCCTCAAGGAGCAGGATATAAACGTGTGCATAGACACAAACGGCAGCATTTGGAACGACGACGTGGAGGAACTCTTCCGCCTTGTCGATTTGGTGCTGCTCGATATCAAGCAGTTCAATCCCGAACGCCATCGCCTGCTCACATCGCGCAGCAACGAACAGACATTGCGCACTGCAAAGTGGCTCGAGGAGAATGGCAAGCCCTTCTGGTTGCGCTATGTGCTTGTCCCCGGTTACAGTGCCTTTGAAGAGGATATTCGTGCATTGGGCGAGTCATTGGGCAAGAACAAAATGGTGCAACGTGTTGAAATCCTCCCCTATCACACCCTGGGTGTTCACAAGTACGAGGCTATGGGTTGGGAGTACAAACTTGCAGGTGTAAAAGAAAATACCCCCGAACAGCTCGACGAGGCCAAAGCGCTGTTCGACCAATATTTCTCTAACGTATATGTGAATTGATTATGAACGCAGAAAAGGAAAAAATGCTGCGTGGAGAGCTCTACGATGCCAACTACGATGCCGGCCTCATTGCCGAACGCAATGCCTGCAAAGTGCTGTGCGCGCAGTATAACCAAACGCCATATGATAATTACGAGGAGCGTGCCGCCCTGCTTGCAAGGATAGTAGGGCGCACAAACGGCAGCTATACCATTGAGCCCTCCTTCTGGTGCGACTATGGTTACAACATATCGCTTGGCCGCAATTTTTATGCCAACCACAATCTCGTAATCCTCGATGCGGCTCCCGTAACCTTTGGTGACAATGTGTTTATAGGGCCATCCTGTGGTTTCCACACCGCAGGGCACCCCATAAACGTGGAGCAGCGCAACAAGGGGCTCGAGTATGCAAAACCCATAACAGTGGGCAACAACGTGTGGATTGGTGCAGGCGTTCAGGTGTTGCCGGGTGTCACCATTGGCGACAATGTGACCATAGGTGCCGGCAGTGTGGTGGTGCGTGACATTCCTTCGAACAGTGTGGCTGTGGGTAATCCCTGTCGCGTGATTAAGAAGGTGGAATAGTTTGCTACTTGTATATACCAAAACAGCGTGTTCAAAATGCATTTTGAACACGCTGTTTCTTAACCACTAAAATCAAAACCTTACTATATTAACGTGAATTAGATATAAGATTTTCGCAATAAATTGATGTGCTTGTCATCTCGACCATACCTTAATGAAAAAAATCAAAAGAGGTTTTCGATGAGCTATGCGAATAACGTATGTGAGAGATCTCTTATTTTTCGATATTTTGAGATCCCTCGTCGCTTCGCTCTGTCGGGATGACAGGTTCGTAATTTGAACGATTTTATATCGAACTGACGTTATATCCTCTGCTTATTTCAATTTTGTCCAGTAGATGGTGGTGCCTATGCCCCAAATGTTACCAAACAGTTTCAACTTCTTGGCATCCACAAACTCGGCCTCCACATTCACGCGTATGCCCTTTGAGGGGTCGTAAATCTTGGCACCATTCCATTCGCCCTCTTCCTTGTCGAATTTAAGGCCCTTTACAATCACCACCTTGTCGATATCCACGTTGCGCAGGCTCTTGTCAGGGTTCTTCACATCCTTGCGCTTGTTGCCGTTGCTGTCCAATGGTTTCTCCACCCAGAACATCTGTGCGGTATATGTGCCGTCGGCAGCCTTTGTCACGCGCACTTTGCTTTTGCTGCCGCCACGGTCGGTTAGGTACTCGCCTATAATCTCGTCGCCATTCTTGTTGGTGCTCTGTGCAAATGAGGGGATTGAAAGCATCATTGCGCAGATAAGTGTAAAGATTGTCTTTTTCATTTTTTTCTTCTTTTTTAATTTCTGCGCAAAAGTATTGTAAAAATTGCACACCCGCCAATGGTTTGTGCAATAAATTTGGGAATTTTGCACAAATTTAAGCCTTGTGTGCAATTTTTGTACAAGGAGTGGTTCTAATTTCTGCTTTTATTGGGCCTTGTCCTCACGTTCCCGTTGCACTATAAGCAGGTTGGTGGCTGCCTGTTCATCACCCATAGCAGCAGCTTTTTCAAATGCCTGCTCGGCGGCATATAGGCGGTGACGGCGGTAATCAATCACCCCTTGCAGGTTCAGTGCGCGTGCGTCGTCTTTGTATTGACGCAATATCTGCGCCATTTTGCGATAGTCGGGTGCGGGGTTGTTTATCAGTTCGTTCACCACCTCGTTTATGGCAACGGCAGCGCTGTCGGTTCTGTTGTGGTAGTAGATGGCATTTACCGATGTGCCGCGTTGCTTGGCAAATGCCACCGACAGCTCGTTCCACAAGTGGCCGTTGTCGTAGCTGTGCAGCATTATCTCGCGCTTGGTGGCCGACGGCTCCTTCTTAAGGCGTGCTATGAGGCTGTCGCCACCAGGTATGTCGAGCATTGCTATATCCTTATATATAAGTTGCCAGTCGCGTCCGCCGTCGGCTATCTCAAAGACCGAGTCGTGCAGGTGGTGGTGGCTGCGTATGTGGTCGCGCAAGGCAAGCGCACGCTTGTATCCCAGTTCGGCGTTGTTCTGCTCGTTACCTTCGGGCGATGTGTAGCCCACCAACTGCACAGCCTCCACCGTGGTGGTGCTGTCGGCGATGATTTGGTTGATGATTGACATTAAATCCTCGATGCTTTGTGCGTTGTTCATATAATTGACATCGAGCAATGGGCTTGCCGTGCGATACCGCACAATACGTTTGGCAGCGGTGGTGTTCTTGTCGCTCTCGTTTATGGGTGTGTAGTGGCTAATGCTCTTTACATAGGGGTGCTCCTGTGCTATGTGGTCGGCAATGGTGAGTGCGGCATCTACCTTGTGACAGCTTAGCGGTGGGGTTCCGGGGAGCACCACCTCCATAGTGTCGAGTGTGAATGTTACGTTCCTGTTGCCTCTGTTATACTCACAGTAGGTAATGCCCAGCAGGGTGTCGCTTGCATATTTTTCGGGCAAGGCAATAACACATTGGTTGTTGCCGTGGTTGTGCAGGTTGGGTTGGTAGCCGTGCCTCTTGACATATTGTTTGGCAAAGTTCTTGCCTTGGAAATGTCTGACGGCCGAGCTTATACAGGTGTCTTCGTTGCATAGGTGGGTTATAAGCAGCATACCGTCTTTCGCCGGTATTTTGTCTATCTCGTAGTCGAGAGTGACATACCAGTTACTGTCCTTGTGCTCCACGGAATAGTTCTCGGGCGATATTTGCGCTGCAATTTTGCCTATGGCTGCCAGCGCAAAGATAATTGCGAAAATTCGTTTCATATGGTTATGGTTTTGGTTATACCATTATAAAACGAAAAAGATGCAGTTTGGGTTCGCCAGCAGTTAAAGAGAAAGCAATGCCGGCAGCTCTTCGAGCGATTTTATTATGGCGGTGGGGGTGGCATTTGGTTTTACATCCTCAGGAGCCCAGCAGATGTTCTTAATCCACACAGCCTTGCAACCGAGCGTGCGTGCGGGGTATATGTCCTTGCTGTATGAATCGCCCACAACAAGTATCTCCCGTGCCGGCAGATGGAGCGCCTCCACACCAAGCGCAAACAGTGCCGGATTGGGCTTGCGCAGCCCTACAACCGAAGATTCCACTATGGTGGGGAAATATTTGTCCAGCCCGAACTCCTTTAATACCACCGGCATATTGCCGTAGAAATTTGTAACTAACACAAGTGGGTAGTGGGCGGCTATCTTCTCTATTATGCCAAGCGTGGTTTGCAGCGTGTCGGTCACCTTTTTATAGCACCCTTCCACTATGGCTGTTTCCTGTTCGGCGGTAACAGGGCAGCCGTTTTCGCGCAACCAAGCTGCCTCTATTCTTATCTTCTTTTCGAGCAGTGTGTGGAACGTGTCGGTGGCCTCTATTATGGGATTCTTTGCAAGCGTGCGCTCCCCGTGCACATAGGCATTGCGGAATAGGGGGTTGTCATCCGTCACGCCCGCGCTCCTATACTGCTGCCATATCACCTCGCCCCAATGAGTGCCGTTGGTGTCTATGGTGCCGCCGTAGTCGAATATTATACCTTTAACTGAATTCATAGCCCTCATCAATCTTCTTTGTGAGGCGTTTGCATAGCAGCTCGTGCTTGTACCTCATATATGTGAATATAATCATAAGTACCACCAACTCGAAAACGAAATAGAGCCACAGCGCCCCTGTGAGCATAGAAAAGCAGAGCATAATGGCGCGCGAATTGAATGTGAGTATGTTGGTGTATTTCATCAGTGGCAGGCTGCCCTTGCGGAACTCCACGCGCAGCTCGCGCGGTATAGCTGTTCCATATTTTTTGCGCACGGCGGCTATGAAACGCTGAAATGCGGGGCTCATACGCTCCTGGTTCTCCACGTAGGCAATGTAGAAACTGAGGAACAGTTTCCAGAAGAAATCAGTGCGCCACGATACAAGGGCATACTCCTTGCGCTGTGCCACGGAGTCGTGGAACTCGTTGCCGTTCTTTTCGTTAATGAAGTATAGGTGTATGTTGCGGTAGTAGTCGGCAAGCTGGCATTGCGAGCCGTGTATCCAAAAACCGCAGAAGGAGCATATAATCCATATAAGCACTCCCCAGTTATATTCCGGTGCAAAAGGTATAGGTGTGAATGTGAGCCGCGAGGCGAGTGCAAAGTATATGCAGAAGAACCAGCAGTCGCCCGCAAAACCATCGAGTATGCGCCCCCAGCGTGTCTTTTGCCCCGTTATACGAGCCAGTTGCCCGTCGGTGCTGTCATATAGGTTGGCCCACATAAGCAGCAGCATACCAAGCATATTCCAGCGAAGGCTTTCCTGGTAGAAACATACACCTGCTCCTATACCCAAAAATATCGATAGAATGGTAATTACATTGGGGTGTATGCCGCGGTTGCGAAAGAACAGCGCGCAGTGGAACCCAAGCGGGCGGTAGAACCACATATCGAGGAACTCCTCGGTGTCCATCGATTTTATCGATGCTTCGTATATCTTTTTATCCTCTTCAGTCATAACATTATTTATCTTCTATAATAATCCTTGCAATTTCGTGTGCCGCCTCGCTGCGCACTGCCGAAAAACTCGGGAAATCGTTTATGTCTATGATAAATATCTCTCCCGTTGGCGTAACTATGCAATCACCGCCAAAAACATCCAACCCCACCGCCTTGGCCGCGGCAAAGGCAATGCTTTTCATCCGCTCCTCGTCAAACGGGTAATGCTTGGGCGTGCCGTTCACTCTTTCCCACCCGAATTTCGTCTTTTCGGGGTTGGGGTAGCAGTGTGCAAAGAAATTCCCCATTACACCGTAGAATTTTACCACATCGCCCTCTATGTGGTTGCAATAAACCGTTGTGCCGCTTATTGCCGCAACGGCCTCGGCAGCCTCATTTTCATTGGTTACAAAAGCTACATCCTCCTTGCACTTCGACCAACCATCGCTCTTTTTTATCCACCCCGGGTATTGAAGTGTGGCGGGCAGGCAGCTGCCTGTGAGCAGCGTGTATGGTGGTTGCGGAATGTTTTTTTGCTGCAGTATGTTCATAAACTCTATGCGCGAGCAGTTTTCCACCGCTACAGGATTGTTTATAACGCGGCACCCGTTGGCTTCGGCTGTTTTAAGCCGCTGCAGGGTGGTGTGGCTCCTTGTCATATGGCATATTGCATCGTAGCCGCTGAAATCCTCCTTTTCATCGAGGCGGGCAGTGCTGTGCCCCATAGCCGCAAGCTCCTGCTCAATGCAATTGAGTATGGCTGCATCCTGTTCCACCATCTGTGGCGAATGGGCAGCGTCGCGTGCTATGGTTGCAATCTTCATTTTTCTTCGTTCAAGAATTTTTCGGCTTTTTCGATGTCCTCGGCGTGGTCTATGTCTATTATCTTGGTGAATGGGTGTGCTTTGAGCACGAGTCCGTCGCCAATGAGCATACGCTGGAAATTGCGCATACGTGCAACGCCCTGCTCCATACATTTCTGCAACGTGTCGAGCGCCTTGGGTGTGAGCCCGTATATGCCGCCCGAAATGTATCGGCTGCCATCCACCGCACTGTCGCCGAAGGCTGTTATGCGTAGCTCCTCGTCGGTCTCCACATAGAGCGGTTTCTCATCGTCTATGTAGTCTGTAACAGCCATAAGCCCGTCGCAGCTGCTCTGCTCAAAGGCTGCAATGTAGCGGGCAAACTCCTTTTCGTGGAAAAGGGTATCGACCGTAGTGAGGCAGAATTTTTCATCGCCCTGCAAGTGGGGCATAAGCGCGTGCATACTATGCATTGAACTTGGGGTGTCCTTTACTACAAGGTTTATGGGCAGCTCCTCTTGCAGGCTTTGCAGCAGGGCACGCGTTTGTGGTTGCTGCTCGTTTATTATTATGCTCACCGAGCTTGCACCGTGGCGCATAAACAGCCTTACAAGGCGCTCTATTATGGGAACGCCTTGTAATTCAATCAACGGTTTGGGCTGCTTCACCCCCTCACGGGCAAGGCGAGAGCCCTCGCCTGCTGCTATGATGGCATATTTCATCTTCTTAATCGTTGTCGCTCTGCTGCAGGTTCAAGCGGTTGCTGTCGTCGCGTTTTTCGAAATAGAGCTTGCGCAGCGGGTTGCGGCGTGCATTATTGTAGGCTATGCGGTTGCGATAGATATCTATTGCTGCATAAATGGCCTGGCGGAACGAGTTCTCGTCGGCAACACCCTTGCCTGCAATGTCATATGCCACACCGTGTGCGGGTGATGTGCGTATGATGGGGAGGCCTGCGGTAAAGTTTATGCCGTTGTCCATCCCAAGTGCCTTAAGCGGGGCAAGCCCCTGGTCGTGATACATAGCCAGGATGGCATCGAAACGGCAGTAGTTGCCACTGCCCATAAAACCATCGGCTGCAAATGGGCCATAGCAGAAAATCTCCTTTTCATCGTTCATCTTCCTTATGGTGGGGGTGATAATCTCTATCTCCTCGCTGCCCAATAGGCCGTTGTCGCCTGCGTGCGGGTTCAATGAAAGCACTGCAATCTTGGGCGCATCAATGTCGAAATCCTCTATGAGGCTGCGGTGCAGTATGGTGAGTTTCTCCTCTAACATCTCGGGCGTTATGGCAGCAGGAACATCGCGCAGGGGCAGGTGCGATGTGGCCACTGCTACGCGAATTTCGTCGCTGCATAGCAACATAAGCGATTTGTAATCCTCGCCGCTGCACTTTTGCAGATATTCGGTGTGCCCGGGGAAGTGGAACTCCTCGTTCTGTATTGTGCTTTTGTTGATGGGGGCGGTGACAAGCACGTCCACCTTACCCTCTTTGTAGTCGCGCACAGCTCTTTCGAGCGCCTCAAAGGCTGCCTGCCCTGCCTCTTTGGTGGCATTACCCAGCTCTATGCGTATCTCGTCGTCGTTGCAGTTTATTATGTTGAGCTTGCCATCCTCGGCCTCGTCGAGTGTGGCTATTGCGTTGTATGCCACGTCGAGTTCAAGTGCCTTGCGGTGGTATGCGGCTGCCTTGGGCGAGCCATATACAACGGGGGTGCATATTTCGAACATTTCGGGTGTGGCAAAGGTCTTCAGGATAACCTCGTATCCAATGCCGTTGATATCGCCTTGTGTGATACCAACACGTATCTTGCGTTTGTCGCTCATATCGGTCAATTGTTGTTTTTATTCGTTAATATCTGCGTCATCGATAACCACCTCGGGTATGTGAACGCTGTTTTCAATATCTTTGTCGGCAGGCAGTTTCAAGGAGAAGAGGGCTGCCTCGAGCTTGCGTATGAGGTCGCCTTTCTTCTTGTTGGGTGCATATAGGAATGTTTCCACCACAATCACGCGGTTGTTCTTCTCGTCAACCACCTGGTGCGACACAAACGGGCCACCCATCATATCGTTCTCCATCTGCCACAAGCCTTTGGCCACCTGCATATATCGCTGGCGGAACTCGGTGTCATATACATCTACAAACATAGTGTCGGTTGCCATATAGCGGTCGGGGCGGTTACCGGGGATGTTTATCTTCATCACCGAGTCGCGTTTTTGCATAAAGTTCTCGCGCGAGAAATTGTCCACACTTGTGTAGGGGTAGCTGTAAACAACATAGTTCTGTATGCTGCTGTTGTTGTTCGAAATGTCCGATGCCCACAGGAAGTCCTTGCCGCTCTTTATGCTGCGTATGTTCTTGGTTATGAGCATTTCGCAACCGAATTTCTTTTTAACCGAGTCGAGGAAATTTTTGTTGTGGTTCTTCTCCTCCTTCAAATCCTGCAACTCGCGATTCATTTCGGCCGATGTAAAGAAATCTATTATCACCTGTGAGTTCTTTGTTATGTACTCTAAGGCATCGTCTGCCGATGGCGACTGTATGGTCATAATCATCTGCGGTGCGGCATACTTGTCTTGGTGGTATTTGAACTTTGTTTGGGTGAACTGGCTCTTGTCTATCTTCACCTCAATAATGTTGCGGAACGATTTGAGCAGGCGGGTGAAGCCGGCAGGCTCGGTGAACGACACGCGGAATGAGCGCTCCGACTGTGGTATGGCAGGCACATCGCTGTCGAGCACGCCGAATAGCGCACGGCCTGTGGGGCCTTCCCAAATGTTTTTGTCACACACAACGAGAACCTCGTATGCAAGACCGCTCGACGGGGGTGTGAGCAACGATGTGCCGCCGTTGCCGCTGCACGCTGCAAGGAGCACGGCTGTTAAGAGTAGAATGAATGTTTTCTTCATAATGTTATCTGTTTTTTTGTTTATCCTATTGTTGTTTTTCTTTTTCGTTCTTGAGTGTGGAGAGCATACCGCACGCTGCAAAAATATCCTCACCGCGCGATGCTCTTATGGTTGTGAAAAGCCCGTTCTTCGTGAGGTAGTCGCGCAAGTTGGTCATATGCTCGTTATCCACCCCCTCCAATGGCACGCCCGGTATTGCGTGGTAGCGTATGAGGTTTATGCGGCAGTCGAGCCCGGCAAGCAGTTGCAGCAGCTTGCGTGCGTGGAGGGATGAGTCGTTTATCCCCTTGAATACAATGTACTCGAAGGTGAGGCGGCGCTGGTGGCTGAAGTCGTACTGCTTCAGCAACTCCACAATCTCGGTTATCGAGTAACCGCGCTCGGCTGGCATTATCTCGCTGCGCTTTTCGGGTATGGGGTGGTGCAGGCTTATCGCTATGTGGTAGTCGCCCGCATCGAGCAGGCGTTTGAGCCCCTTGCGCACTCCCACCGACGATACCGTCAGACGGTGGGGGCTCCACCCGAGTGCATAGTCGGCCGTGAGCACCTCTATGGTTTTTAGTATGTTGTCGAGGTTGTCACACGGCTCACCCATACCCATAAACACTATGTTTGTGAGCTTGTCGTGTTCGGGCAGGGCAAAAATCTGGTTCAGTATCTCGTTGGTTGTGAGTGCGGCGGTGTATTTCTGCTTGCCTGTCATACAGAACAGGCAGTTCATCTTGCAGCCCACCTGGCACGAAACGCAAAGCGTGGCACGCTCTCCATCTGGTATATAAACAGCCTCCACAAAGTGGTTGTTCTCCACGGCGTAAAGATATTTTATTGTGCCGTCGCAGGAACGTGCCGCATCGGCAGGGGCGCGGTATCCCACCTCGAAGTGCTCTTGCAGCCTTTCGCGGTTCTTCAGTGATATGTTTGTCATCTCCTCTATGCTGCGCACCCTTTTCTTGTAAACCCAGTCGGCAATCTGCTTGGCCGTGAATGCGGGCATCCCCACCTCCTGCACAGCCTCTTTAAGCTCTGCAAGTGTCATCCCCAACAAATATCTCTTTTCTTCGCTCATTTTTTATGTGCCGTTTTTTTTGATTGTTATTGCGGAATTCGCGGTTTGCCGCAAAGTTCACAGTTTACCGCAAAATTAAAAGAATATTTTCAAATAAGTTTAATCTTTATAATAATATTTGGGGTGATGGATAATTTACCCTGCGGTTTTTGCGTAATAGCACGCTTTTTATTACTTTCGCGCTATTGCAACGCCTGTGTGGCGGTTTGCGTTTTGTGTAAATATCAAGACTATGAAAAGTAATTCTATAGACCTCTTTATCCCTCAACCGTCAGAGGAGTCCTTGTGTCATTTGCAGCAATATATATCGTTGCCGGCCGTGGAAAATGTCTTTTTGTTGAGCAACGGGGAGTGTTCCGCCTCGCTGCCTCCCAAGGTGAAAACGGTGCAGGTGTCCTCGCTCACGGCCGATGATACGTTTTTGAAGATTGCCGCCGCGGCGGTGTCGGAATTTGTAATATATTTTTCAAAAGGCCTGCCGCAAATGCAAGCCGCCGATTTGGAGAAATTCTGCGCAGCGGTACCACAGGATGCCGCTATGGCATATGCCGATTATTGCAAGATAATAGGCGGCGAGGTGTGTGAGGCCCCTGCCATAGATTACCAGGATGGCAGCCTCAGGAACGATTTCGATTTTGGCTCGGTGCTCCTCTTTCGCACTGTGGCACTAAAGAAATATGCGGCCGATGCAGTTGCCGAATATACCTATGCCGGCCTTTACCGTTTGCGCCTTGCTATGAGCCGTATTGGTAAAATTTTTCATTACAAGGAGTTCCTTTATACCGAACAGGAAACCGATACCCGCAAGAGTGGCGAAAAGCAGTTCGACTATGTGAACCCTGCACAGCGCGAGGTGCAGATAGAGATGGAGGATGCCTGCACGGCGCATCTTAAGGCCATAGGCGCTTGCCTGCCGGCTTGCAAGTACGACGATATAGATTTGTCGGCCGGCGACTTTCCCGTCGAGGCATCGGTGATAATACCTGTGCTCAACCGCGCCTCTACCATAGGCGATGCCATAAAGTCTGTGCTCGGACAGCAGACAACCTTCCCGTTCAACATAATTGTCGTGGACAATCACTCCACCGATGGCACTTCGGAAATAATAGATGCCTTTGGCGACGACAGGGTGGTGCACATAATTCCCACCCGCACCGATTTGGGCATTGGCGGTTGCTGGAACGAGGCTGTGAACAGCCCTTCGTGCGGTCGTTTTGCGGTGCAGCTCGACAGCGACGACCTTTACAGCTCGCCTGCCACCCTGCAACAGATAGTGGATGAGTTCTATAAACAGCAGTGTGCTATGCTGGTGGGTACATATAGGATATGTGATTTCGACCTCAACACCCTGCCTCCCGGCGTGATAGACCACCGCGAGTGGAGCGAAGAGAACGGGCGTAACAATGCCCTGCGCATAAACGGCTTGGGTGCTCCCCGTGCCTTTTACACCCCGGTTATCCGTTCGGTGGGCTTCCCCAATGTGAGCTATGGCGAGGATTATGCCGTGGGCTTGCAAATATCCCGCCGCTATCGTATAGGGCGCATATATGATGTGCTTTACCTGTGCCGCCGTTGGGGTGGTAATTCCGATGCGGCCCTGTCGCACGTCAAGGTAAATGCCCATAACACATATAAAGATTCCATACGCACCGTCGAGTTGCAGGCGCGTTTGCAGTTGGTAAAAGAGCTGACAACCCCATCGCTCGATGAATTGGAGAATTTTTACACCGGGCAGTTGTCGCAATGGCCCGATGCCGCGGCACGCTACGAAGCGCTCCAGGCCGTGAGCGTACGCTCGCTTGGCAATGGTCTTTCATTGCAGTACAACCCTGCGCGTGCAGTATCCACGGCGGCCAAGGTGGATGCCGCATCGTTAGCGGCACGTCCCTGCTTCTTGTGCGGGCAGAACAGGCCTGCCGCGCAGTTGAGCCTGCGTGCGATGGGTTCTCTCACGGTGCTTGTGAACCCCTACCCAATATTGCCGTTCCACTTTACCATAGTAAATGAGAAACATACACCGCAAAAACTGAATACGTTGCTTGCCGATATGCTGCATCTGTCGCGCGCCTGGCAGGGAATGGCGCTTTTCTACAATGGCGCGAAATGCGGCGCTTCGGCTCCCGACCACGCCCATTTGCAGGCTGTGAGGGCTTGTGACATTCCTCTCATTGGCGAGCAGTGGAGCGAGGCAGTGGAGGATGGTTTGCAGCCTGTGTACATAAGCAGCGGCAGTGCCCTCTATCGTGTTACAGGCTATGTGGTACCACTCTTTATGGTGGTGGCAGATTGCGTGAGCGGTGCAGTGGAACTTATGAACACCCTTGCGGCGGCCCTTCCCGTGGCAGATGGTGAGTGCGAGCCACGAATGAACGTAGTGTCGTACTACTCCCCCGCGCAGGGCTATGTGCTTGTGGTTGTTCCCCGTGCCAAGCATCGCCCCGCCTGTTACGATGCCGCAGGCGATGCGCAGCGCCTTGTGAGCCCGGGTACATTGGATATGGCAGGCTTGCTTATAACTCCCCGCGAATGTGACTACAAGAATATAACACCCGATGAGGCAGCGGCCCTTCTGCGCGAGGTTGCCATTGACGATGATACTGCCGACGATGTGTGCGAAACCATTGGCGATATACTATGAGAACGGTTGATGTAGGTATTCTCATAGCTCCGCAGGTGGAGTTTGAACTGCTGGGTGAGTTTCGCTGCAATGGGCAACTTGTGACCGCGAAAAACGCTGTTTCCATCGAAGGAAACAGCCTGTTGTTCAATGGCATCGAAAGTGATGAATTCTCCTTTGTACCCGCTGCCGATGATTGCCGTTTCGTGCTCCACGATGTGCTCATAGGTGTTAATTTCCATTGGCAGCGCAGGGAGAACCAAACCTTCAAAGGAGAGCTCCGTTTTATAGTGGAGAACAGGCAGGTGCGTGCCATAAACCGCCTTTTTATCGAAGATTATTTGGTGAGTGTGATATCGTCGGAAATGTCGGCGACAAGCTCGCTCGAATTCCTTAAAGCGCATACCGTGATATCGCGCAGCTGGTTATATGCTCAGCTGCATCGCAAGGAGCGTGTGCAGGCAGCAGTGCTTGGACACGAAACTCCCGACGAGGTAGTGCGCTGGTATGCCCGTGAGGACCACACCCTCTTCGACCTTTGCGCCGATGACCATTGCCAACGCTACCAGGGGCTCACACGTGCTATCAACCCCAATGTGCAGGCGGCCGTGAAAGCTACCGAAAACCTTGTGCTTAAATATGACGGCGAGGTGTGCGATGCTCGCTTCAGCAAATGCTGCGGCGGTGTCACAGAGCGCTTCTCGGCCTGTTGGGAGGATGCCGATTATGTATATTTAGATGCGTTCCGCGATACACCGCATAAAGAACCACTGCCCCCGCTTGAAACCGAGGAGGGTGCACGTGCGTGGATAGAGAGTGTCCCCGATGCCTTCTGCTCGGCCGTGACACCCGAGGTGCTGTCGCAGGTGCTGAATAATTACGACCGCGAAACAAGCGACTTTTACCGCTGGCAGGTGGAGTATTCGCAAGAGGAACTATCGCGCCTGGTGGCAGAACGCTCTGGTATCGACTTTGGCGTGATTGAAGAACTGCAGCCCGAGGAGCGCGGTGCATCGGGCCGCATGGTGAAATTGCGCATAGTAGGCAGCAAGGCTGTGCGGGTTGTTGGTAAGGAATTAGAAATAAGGCGCTGGCTGTCGCCCACCCACCTCTATAGTTCGGCATTTGTGGTGGATAAAATAGAAAAGCAGGGTGCAACGCACTTCCTGCTCAAAGGCGCGGGTTGGGGGCACGGTGTAGGGCTCTGCCAGATTGGCGCGGCGGTTATGGGCGAGCGTGGCTGTTCCTATGAACAAATTCTGCAACACTATTACCCGGGGGCTATTCTTGCTCCTGTGGATTAGCGTGCAGTTTCTCGTTCTAATTCAGAATTTCCTGCTTTGCTTTGCGTGGTATCGGTAAAATCACTATCTTTGGCTTCGTTTATTTATAAAATAACGCGCGATGCGCACAAAAGCCATTTTTTTGCACAATAAAAAACTATATTTGCAGTTATCTAATTGATAACAATCTTTTATAGATGGGAAAAACACAGGAAAAAGTCAAATACAGTGACGGAATGAATCTTGTCCAGCGAATAATGAAACGCATATTCGATGTGTTTTGTTCGCTTGTGGGTATGCTATTCCTCTCTCCTTTGTTTTTCTATATATACATCAGGCTGCGTATGCAGGGCGACGGGCCTGTTATCTTCAAACAGGAACGTATAGGCTATAAAGGCAAGCCGTTTCATATACTTAAATATCGCACAATGCGTGTGGGCTCCGAAGAGAACGACGAGCCCAACCTTACTGTAAAAGATGATGCGCGCCTCACTCCGTTCGGCCGTTTCTTGCGCGAACATCACCTCGATGAATTGCCTCAACTGTGGAATGTTTTTGTGGGTGATATGTCCTTTGTGGGTCCTCGCCCCGAGCGCAAGTTCTTCATAGATAAAATAATGCAGCATAATGCCGATTACCGGTATGTATATCTTATGCGCCCCGGGCTCACGTCGCCGGCATCGGTATATAACGGATATACCGATACAATGGAGAAGATGCTCATACGCTTGGATATGGATTTGGATTATCTGCAGAAACGCGGCCTTTGGACAGATTTGAAGATAATAGTGATAACGGTGCTGTATATTCTCAAAGGGAAAAAGATATAATACTGAATTGAATAATATGATGAAAAGATTATTGTTTTTGTTTGTGGTTTCTATTATGGCCGGTGCATCGTATGCACAATCTTTGTCCGACGATAAGGTGGTGGAGATAATAATGGCCGAGCAGAAGAAAGGAACATCACAGCAGGAAATTGCAACAAAGCTTATGAGGCAGGGAGTAACCCTTGAACAGCTGCAGCGCGTGAAATCTAAAGTGCAGGAAGACAAAGCATTGTTTGTTTCTACGGATGAGGATGTGGAGAGCTCTTTCGACCGTAGCCGTAAAAAAACAGATGCCGTAGCAAACACTACCACAACCTATAACAAAAATAAAACAAAAAAGAGTGGTAAGGTTTCATATAGTGCAGATGCAAAGGATGATAAAAAAGATGAAAACACATTCTTGATTCCCGATGATGAAACGATCTTTGTTGATGAACTCAACAATATATTTGCAGTTGAAAATACGGATGAAATAACAGTGTTTGGCCGCGACATATTCAATAACGAATTACTCACATTTGAGCCATCGATGAATATACCCACCCCCACCGAGTATGTACTTGGTGCAGGCGACGAAATAATAATAGATGTATGGGGCACGTCTCAGTTTAATGTAAAAGAGGCTGTTTCACCCGATGGAAAAGTTTTTGTCGATGGCGTGGGCCTTTTGCACTTGAGCGGCCTCACGGTAAAAAGGGCCGAAGATTATATTAAAGAAAAACTCGGTGAGGTGTATGGTGGTTCTCAAATAAGCCTGTCGCTTGGAACCGTGCGCTCTGTTCAGGTGCAGGTACACGGCGAGGTGGTAGCCCCGGGAACATATACCGTAAGCGCTTTTTCAACAGCATTCAATGCCTTGTATGCTGCAGGCGGTATAAGCGAGGTGGGTACATTACGTGATATAAAAGTATATCGCGGTGGCAAGGAGATAGCATCAATCGACGTATATGAGTATATCCTAAATGGTAAAACTGCATCGGATGTGCGTTTGCAGGAGAACGATGTAATAAGTGTTGGCGCATACCAAAACATTGTGGAATTGGCGGGCAAGGTAAAGCGCCCTATGAAATATGAGATGAAGGCCGATGAAACACTGCTCGATGCCGTTTCATATGCTGGTGGTTTTGCCGGTGATGCATATACCGAGAATCTCAATGTCATTCGCAAAAACGGTCGTGAATACTCTATGCACACGGTGAGCAAGCCCGAGGCAGCTGCATTTGAACTCAAAGACGGCGATTATGTAAAGGTTGAGGAGATGTTGCAGCGTTTCTCCAATATGATAGAGATAACAGGTGCAGTGTTCTATCCCGGGCTTTATGAGCTTGGTAGCAAAATATCCACCGTGGGCCAGCTTGTTGCAGCAGCCGGCGGTGTTGTGGAGGAGGCCTTTCTGAACCGCGCGGTGTTGCAGCATCGTAACCTCGACAAAACATTGGAGAACGAACCAATAAATCTGCGAGGAATCCTTGATGGCTCTGCTCCCGATGTGAAGTTGAGGAACAACGACCTGCTTTTCATACCCAATTCGGCCGATATGATTGGCGAGCAGACGGTGAGCATAAGCGGCGAGGTGAATTTGCCGGGTAAATATAAGTTTGCGAAGAATACAACGATAGAGGATTTGATACTGCAGGCAGGTGGTCTCACCCGTGCGGCATCGGTAATGAAAATCGACGTTTACAGGAATATAATAGATGTAAAATCAACCGAGCAGCTACAACAACAATCATTGGCATACAGCTTCTCGCTCAAGGATGGCTTTATGGTCGATGGTGGCGAGAACTTTGTTCTGGAACCGTTCGACGAGGTTTTTGTGCGCCGCACACCATCCTATTCTACAATGGATATAGTGAAAGTTCGCGGTTGTGTGAATTACGAAGGCGGTTATGTGATGCCCAGCAAGGATTATCGTTTGAGCCAACTGGTAAAGGATGCGGGCGGTGTCACAAATACAGCTTATATGAAAGGAGCCTGCCTATATCGTAAAATGACCGCCGAGGAACGCAAGCAGCGCGAGGCAGCAATGAAGACTGCGCAGATACAGATGCTCGAAGAGAGTATGCGTGACGAAGATAAGAAACTCGATGTAGCATTGCTCGACTCTCTTATGCAGTTGAAACTGAACCTTGGCGAGGTGTATCCCGTGGCAATAAATCTTGAAGAGGCTGTTGAAAACCCCGGCTCGTTGAGCGATGTAGTGTTGCGCGAAGGTGATATCCTCAATATCCCCGAGTATTCATCGACAATAAGCATAAGCGGCGAGGTGCATCACCCCATTACAGTAAGTTACGAAAAGGGCAAGAACGTGAAATACTATATAAAACACGCCGGAGGATATAGCAACAACGCTAATAAAAAAGGTGTGTATATCATATATATGAACGGTTCTGTGGTGAACGTTTCCAAGAGTTCGTCTAAGGTTGTTGAGCCGGGCTGTGAAATAGTTGTTCCGCGCAAGAGTATGAGAAACAAACTCTCGCCCACCGAAATGGCAACCATAGGAACATCAACAGCCTCAATTGCAACAATGATTGTGGCAATCATAAATCTGCTTAAATAACAAACGCATATAAATTGCAACCCTATGAATAAGAAGTCAAGATTACAGGAATTGTATGACGATCTTTTGGCAGTTAAGAAAGGTCTCAGGTTCGTGTGGTTACGCAAATCTATATATATAAAATATTGTGCTGTGGCTGTGGTGCTGTCGCTTGTGGTGTCGTTTAGTATTCCCAAATCCTATTCAACATCAGTTGTTCTCGCTCCTGAATCTCAATCGTCGGGCCTTGGTGCCGGCTTAGCGAGTCTTGCGAGCATGGCGGGCATAAATATGGGCGGAGTTACCGAGGATGCCTACACCGTGGATTTGTTTCCCACAATAGTTTCGTCGAACGATTTCATCCTCGATCTCTTTAATGTGAGGGTAAAATCTTCGAAACGGAATATTGATACCAATTATGCGACATATTTGGCCAAGCATCAGTTGAAGCCGTGGTGGATGTATCCTGTCGGATGGCTGCGTTCTCTCGTAAACAAAATATTCCCACCGACCGATGCGGTGCAACCACAGGGCTCGGGAACGCAAGGCGAAGGACCTTCAATAAGGTATCTTTCGAAACCGCAACTTGCTTTATGCTACAAGATACAGAGCAATCTGTTTTGTGTGGTAGATAAAATGTCGGGTGTTATTGTGATTACCGCCAACGACCAAGACCCCGAAATATCGGCAACCATCGCCAATGCAACGGTGGACAAACTCAATAAATTTATATTGGATTATCGTACTCGCAAGGCCCGCAACGATTATGAGTATATGTCGGCACTGTGCGACAGCACCAAGAGCGCATACATTGATGCACAGAAAAGGTTTACCGAATATGCTCGCACTCACATAGATGTATATTCTCCTGAGGCTAAAATGAAGATGATGGTTCTGGAAAACGAGGTGACATTGGCCTATTCTACATACAGTACCGTTGCTTCGCAGATGCAGGTGGCACAAGCCAAAATATTGGAAGCTACACCGGTTTATACGGTAGTAGAGTCGGCCTATGTACCCATTACTGCAAAATCGCCCCGTAAAATGATAATTATGGTGATTTTTGTATTCTTTGCGTGTGTGCTTGCAACATTGCGTTTAGCCTATGTTATTGTTAAGCAGAAGAAATGGAGAAGGTGGGCTTGATAAAAAGGGTAGGAGATGGGTTGTTTGCTCTGCTCATATTGCTGTTCCTGGCCGACCCTACTAACACTATTTTCCACTTGAAGAATATAGTGTTTTTGTTGTTTCTCCTGTTCAATATAGCCTTTTATAAAGCCGATTATGCAAGGGCACGGTATTTCTTGTATGCGGTATCGGCTGTTTCTGTTTCATTTATTGTGGCCAATCTCCGCGGTACTATTATAGACCTTGCCGAGTTGAAGGGTATTTACACTGCGTTTGCTCCATTGCTGCTGTTGCCGTGGATAGACCGCTACGACGTGGTGCGCCTTTCGCGCATACCGGTTCTTGTTACCGCAGGTATTGTGGTCTCCTTGTTTTGGATAATATTCTTTTTCCCGGTAACCGAGGCTGTGATATATCCTTTTATGTGGTCGCACGACAATACCATTATGATGTCGCACAGGTATTTCTTAGGAATGCGTTTCTTTGGTATGTATTGCAAATCCACGGTTGCAATGTTTCCTGTATTTTGCCTTGCGGTATATAATATGGTAACCCCCGGTAAGCGCACCTTTGTAGATGTTGTGCTGGTATTGCTCCTTTTGCACCTCTTTATAATTAGTGGTACGCGCAGCACCACTTTGCTTCCGTTGTTGCTGTTTGTGGCTATTCTTTTTGTTTTTTGCCGTAACAGACGATATTTCAACTACTTCTTTTACCCGACGGCTTTTATAGCGGTATTGGCCATAGCCGTGATTCTCTTTAAATTGCTTATGGAGAAATCCGAAGCGTCGAATCTTGTGAAGTATGCGCACATAACATCTTATTTGGAGTTGTTTGAAAGAAATCCTCTCTTCCTAATCTTCGGGCAAGGGCCTGCAACATATTTTTATTCCGAGGGCTTCAGGCATATGACAAATATTACCGAGTGGACCTATCTTGAACTCCTGCGTTGCTATGGCATTTTCTCTGCCGTGATTCTTTATGTGATAATAAAGCCCTTGGTGCTGATGTCTAAATATATAAACACGCAAGAGGTGGTGATAGCCTTTATACTTGGTTATATGTTGTATCTTGTAATTGCAGGTACAAACCCTCTGTTCCTTTCATCGACGGGAATGTTGGTTGTGCTTTCGGCCTATAGTTTCCTGGATAGAATTGAACGGAACAATGAATAAATTTTCTCCTTTTCCCACTTTGTGAAGCAGAATGTAAATGACAGCACTCCCAAAAGAGTGGCACAGAGCAATATTCCTGCAACAAGTTTCGCAAGTGGGTTTGTTATTCCTGAAGTCAAAAATGCTGTTGCAATATAGGTTGCCGCAATACAAGTGGTGCACGGTATTAAGTGCTCCTTAATAAATGGCTTTATGGGCATATCGGCATCTTTCTTTGCAATGTACGTTCTAATGAATATGCACAGAATCTCTTCAACTATAATGCAATAGATTATTCCGTAATAGGGAATTCCGCATTTGTACATTATTAAAGCCGCCGGTAATGGGAGTATGTGCATTATACCCACGGTGAGGTGCTGTCGTTTTATCTTACCAACACTCTCCAAAGCTATCTGCTGCCCGATAGATGCTTGGGCTATCAAAGTGATTATGAGAAACCCTCGGCAGAATTCCAATGTTCCGGTAGGAATCTCTTTGAGCCATATTTGCAGTATGTATGGCATATTTATGAATAGGGGAATAATTGCTACTGCCAACATAAGTGTGGTAAAGCGCGATGTGCTGTAAGAATATTTTATGGCATCGCTGTGCCTGCCGGCACCCTCGCTCTTTATAATATGTGGGCGCATAGGGCGCACCACCGAGTTTGCAAAAAACAAAAGAAAACCATTTACCTGTTGCGCAACACCATAAGCAGCGTTGTATAGCAATCCAAAGAAACTATTCAACAGAACGGCGGCTCCTTGAAAGCGGGCAATGGAGCAACCGGTGCCTATAAGGTTCCACCCTGCAAAGCTCGTCATCTTTTTTATAAGCCCAAAATCGGTTATCTTGTGCCAGGTGAAATGTGTCTCATCGTAGTGCTTTCGGCAATACGCTACCTTGCATATAAATGCAAATAGCGAAGCTCCCATTATCATAAAAGCATATATGGTGAGCCTGTTTGAAGGAATAAATAAAATGGCTATGGCTGCTATTAGTTTTATTGTTACATCGAGGATATTTATGCCGGCTATCATAAAAATGTCTTCGTATGCATTCATTGCACCTTCGAATGGTACCGATAGCACGGTGAATGTAACACCCCCTGCCATGCATAGCAACACAATAAGTGCACTTGCACGCGTTTGGGCAGGAATGTCCAACCATTGCTCCACAGCGGGCACACCGATAGCAAGCAGTATGCCCACTGAGATGGCTGCAATAGTGGTGTGTATGACAATGCTGTTGTAAAACGCTTCGCTTGTCCCGGCTTTGCTGCCTTTGCCCATATAAAACGACATAAATCGCTGTGTGGAGGCTGCCATAGCCACATTTATAAACGAGAAAAGTGCTACTATGTTGGCAATGAGTGCATATACGGCATAGTCCTCCTTCCCAAGTGCTTGTAATGCAAAGCGTGTCCCAAGCAACGTAACAGCCATTGAGACAAGCATATTCGCATATAGTGAAATGCTGTTTATGGCTATTTTGTTTGTTTTGCTCAACATTGTTCTGTTTCCTTAATATATTCGACAAGCTTGTTGAAGCCGTTGTTGGCTATTGTGCGCGCTTTTTCTTGGGCTTGCTCGTCGGGCGTTATATTGTGTGTCATGTCTATTATGCGGTCGATGAATTTGTCAATTTTTTCATCGGTGATTTCATTCCCATCAAATAGGTCGTGTATGTTTATATCTTGTTTTCCAAGCATGTCGGTTACTCCTTTCATTTTATGCTCATAACATAATGAAACAAAGGGCCTTGCTTGGTTAATGGAGAATATTATGGAATGGTAGCGTGCACCAATTAGAAATTTTGATTTTGAGATAATTCCTTGTTGTATATTAGAGCCATATTTCTCCTCTAAAACGGCAATACGTTCCGGCTGCTTGCTTGCATTCTTTATTTTGCAAAAATATTTGTATCCATCGGGCAAACTTGCAGAATATCCATAATTGGTGGTTTGTGGAAGCATTGCAATCTTGTATGTTGGATATTCATCTAATAGCCTGTTTGTCAGCTTTGTCCAAAACTTAGAAAAGATTTCATACCCATAACAATTGAAATCGTGGTGCCAAGCCAATGAATTGGGTACAAGTGTTATGTATTCATTGTTGCCAATCTCATTCTTGAAAGAATTGGGTGCTTCCTCGGGGGTGTAATACAAGAATGCAGAATCTATGGTGTGTACAACCGGAATTCCCAGCTCCTTTGCAAGTTGCTGCGATTTATTATCGCGCAGAGATACAAAATTAAAACCTGATAATAGTTCAATGCTTTTTTTCTTAAAAAGTCTGTTGAAGATGGTTTTTGTGGGGAATGGCCCAATCGAACGTGCAAAATATATGATTTTTTTGTTCATCTCTTTTGCTAAATTGAGCAGCCCGATGTGTACCCAGTTCTGAAAACCGCCCATATCTATGCCACCGGGTGCACACACGATATAATCGGCTTCTGCATATAGCTTTCTTATTTTTTTAATAATAGGCAATGTCGTCAGTAACCAAGGCATATTAAACATCATAAATAACTTAATCATGCGGTGTGGCGCAAACAGTTTGTGGCGCACAGGTATATTTATGTATTTAACATTAGCTCTATTTACCCGCATATCATCAACCTCAATCGGGAGTTTCTCAAAAAAAAGAACCTCTATGGAGGCATTGGGGAAACTATCGGCCAATCTGTTTATAAAACCTCTGTGAGCCGATTCGTCGCCTCTGTTGTTTACAGGTTGTTCTATTAATAAAAATTTCATGTTTTTTATCTTAAAATGAACTTATTTTATGTAATATACGATACATTCCTTTGTAAAGGCAGCAGTGTGCTGCAAATAGTATGTTTGAAGATAATAAAACTTTTTTGTATAGGGGGTGCTGAATTATGGCTTTTATGAATTTTGTAAACCGTTTATGCTTCAGATTGTAGTTTTTCCTTATTAAAGTACCGGCTTGGGAGCGTATAAAATTCTGTTTGTCGCTCTTTTCATACGATATTAGGCCTTTGTTGTGCATCTCTGTCAGTATAGCAGCTATTCTGTCACTTTTTATGTAGCACATACTGCGCCCGTCGGTTTGTGAGTTTAGTGAATCAATGCCCCAAGGATCGGCAAGCTGAATGTCTGAATTGGTTCCTTTGTCGGTGCCGCAAAAGAAACATCGAGGTTGAATAAAAAGGTGAGAGTGAAAAATTTTAGTCCACAAGGAGTTGTTGTTGTGGTAGAATATCTCTTTTTTATCTTTTGTGGTTATTCTTATGCCACCGGGCCAGCCGCCCCCACGGTATTTAATGTTTAATATCTCGTTAGGGCTTATTCCTGCACGTTTTACTAAATACTGCGTGGCCTCAATGGATTGTTGAGATGAGCAGGTGAGTTCAAAAACGTATGTCTTAATGTTGGCTTTCTCAAGCAGGTTTAATATCGGGGTAACTTGGCAGGGTAGGGCAAAACAGGCGAATGGAGGTTCTATTTTGCTGATGTTTTCTTTAATAAACTTTACAAGGCTTATTTCGTGATAGATACTGCCCGATACATTGTAGTCGTTTATATCATTTATTATGTATGGCGCGTATTCTAGATTTTCGGGCTGGTACTTAAATGATATTGTGGATTTAATCCGTTGGGTATTAAATAAGTAGTATATTATTGCACTTCCTACCCCTCCCGATGTGGCATTGTGTCTTGTGCCGGTGTCGGTAGAATGTGCTATTAATATATCTCCGGATTTTACCATAACGTGTTTTTTTATATATAGTCATTGGGGCAAGTTAAAATCGGTGCTGCTCGCCAAGCCTATGTTTGCTTCTAGTATAATGCAAAGATAATCTTTTTTTATGATAATGATTGTGTTATATGCTATTTTTCATTGTCTGAATAATTTAAATCTTTTTTATGTCCGATTTAATGTAAAATAGCAGTGTTGTTTCCAATAAATTTGTAAATTTGTATACGAATTGCAAGAAGAGCATTCATATTTAGTATATTTAAATTGCTTTAATGTGTTAATGTCGCTGTGTTTATGTGCATTGGAAATCGTTTATTATATGTCGTAGTTTTCTTCCTATTGGCTTTGAATTCTTTTTCGCAGAGACAGTCTGTTACATATTTCACCCAGTTTAATACCCTTTTCTCTTCGGGCGATTATGCCCCATTCTGGCTCACTGCCAACAGGCAGGGCATCTCGTCGGTGAGCGAGAATAGCGGGTATGCCCGTTTTGGGCTCTCTGTGGCAAAGCCTTTTAGCAATAAAGATTATAAATGGGCCGTTGCTGCCGATGCGGTCGCCGGGTATAACCAGGAAAGTGCAGTGAGGTTGCAGCAGGTCTATGCCGACTTGTCCTGGCGTTGGCTGAATCTCTCTTTGGGTAAAAAGGAGAGAGTGGGGGAATTGTCGGGGCGCAGTGTAATTGCCGGGCTTGTTGAAAATAAGGTTGCAGCCCTTCTGCCGCAAGCGGCGATGAATAACTTGCAGGAACTTGGCACGGGCGGGCTTGCTTATAGCGGGAATAGTGCTCCCATTCCGCAATTGCGTTTGGAAATTCCTCAATATGTGAGTGTTCCACGCACAGCCGACTGGCTGCAGGTAAAGGGCCATTTGGCATACGGTCTTTTCACCGATGGGGGTTTTCAAGAGGATTTTACGCAGGGGAATATTTATACCCGCTATGCAAAGAATGTGCTGTATCATAGCAAGGCTTTGTTCATAAAGGTAGCTAAGCCACAGAAGTTTCCTCTCTCATTCGAGGGTGGGCTGGAAATGTATACACAATTTGGTGGCGATATATATATGCACGGCCGTGGAAAAGTAATATCAATGCCCAAAGGGCCCAAGGAGTATTTGAAGGCGCTTATACCATTAAGCGGTGGTGAGGATACTCCCGATACCGAGCAAACTAATATATCGGGTAATCAATTGGGAAATTGGCATTTAGCGGTTACGCTGCATACAAGCCCTGTCGATTTCACCCTCTATGGCCAGCACTATTTCGAGGATTTCTCGCAACTGTTCTTCTTTGAGTACCAGAGCGACCGCGTCGGTGATAGGAATCTTATATACTACCCGTGGAAAGATATTCTTTTGGGAATAAATGTGAATAACAAAAGCTCGGTGATGTCATTTATATCAAATGTGCGATATGAGTATCTTTCTACATACAACCAAAGCGGTGCAGGCTACAACGATCCGGGCCCATACTTCAAGGAGCAAATGGATGGGCTCGACAATTACTACAATCACGGAATATATTCGGGCTGGCACAATTATGGTATGGGTATGGGTAACCCGCTTGTGCTGTCGCCTGTGTATAACAAAAACGGCAGTATGTTTTTTGCGGGCAATCGCCTTAAAGCTCATAATGTTGGTGTTAATGGTGCTTTTGGCAGCAAAACAATGTTGTCATATAAATTACAATATACTTATAGTGAAAATTGGGGTACATATATAAACCCATTTGCGAGTAAAAGATATACAACCTCTTTGCTTGCCGATATTTCGCTACTGCGTGGAAAGGGTGGCTGGGCTGCAACTCTCTCTCTGGCATACGATAAGAGTAACTGGATTGGTGAGAATGTGGGCTTTATGCTCTCGTTCTCAAAAGTGGGAATATTTTAATTATAGTGTAAAATGAAAACAATTAAATATCTTATTATCATATCGTTACTCTTGCTCGTTTCTTGCGACAAGGCTTTTGAGAATGGCGACCTTGATGGTATGTGGCGCCTCGAAAAAGTAGAGGTAAATGGCAAAGAAATTTATCCAAGTGATGTCTATTACTCGTTCCAACGTCATCTTGTTATGTTGGGTGTGTACTATGAACAAGCGCCGCCGTTATTGTATATGGCCAATTTCGATTATGCAGCCGGCTGCATTGTGATGAATAATTTCTATGCCCATCCCGGCATAGAGGGCGAGCGTGATATGGCCGCACTGGAAAGGTATTATATATATAACGAAACCGAAACGTTTGTGGTGGATGTGCTTAATTCCGATGTCCTGCATATGCATACTTCCGGTGGCAGAACATATTATCTTAGGAGGTGGTAACTTGCCTCATCCTTAACCGTTTATCGCAAAAAACTTTTGGGTAATTATTTTACGTTGGTTTTGCCGTCGTAGATATCAATGAAGCTTATCTCTTTGGGAACATCCTTCTTGTATATCATATTGCCGGCAATCAATTCGAATACCTTATATATATATCTAAGCCCCAATATCAGGAAGTTTGAATATATGCCGTGAGCTCTTAGAGCTTTAAGGTGGTCGCGCATAATATTTTTGTGGCTTTCAATACCGGCATTGGAAACACCACCGGCACGCATAGTGACAAAGTCGGTGTTTATATATTTGGTGCGCGCCTTGTTTATGTATAGAATGCGCAATAGCAGTTCAAAGTCGGCTGCAACTTTGTAAGAAAGGTTGAAACCGCCCGCCTTGTCATAGCAGCTCTTGCGGCAATAGAAGGATGGGTGTGCCGGCATAAATCCCATTCGCATAATTCCGCGGCAGAAGGGCTTTGAAGAGTAGTAGCGCGTGCATTTGTGGAGATTGTCGCTGTTTACATAGTGCACATCGCCATATACGGTATCTATCTCGGTGTTCTGAAGCTCGTTGTTTACTCGCTCCAATATTGTTGTAGTTGTGTAGAAATCGTCAGAATTCAGTATTCCAACAATGTCGCCGGTGCTCACTCCTATGCCTTTGTTCATAGCATCGTAGAGTCCTTTGTCTTTTTCGCTGATGTATCTCAACTTGTCGCCAAACAACGGTGCATATTCTTTGACAATGCTCATTGTTCCATCGGTGGATGCGCCATCAACAATAATGTATTCAATGTCCTTGTGTGTCTGCATAAGAACACTCTCTATGGTGTGGCGTATAGTGCTTTCGCTGTTGTATGTTGCGGTTATGATAGAAATTTTCATAGTGTGCGCAATTCTCCGATTGCGGTTGGTGTCAAAGTTCTGTCGGCGTACGTATTTATTCAGTTTAACCGAAGGCATATGGCGTTTCCGCTCTGCCGTTGGCAAATTACTGCAAAGATAACTTTTCTAATTTAATTTCCCGCTCAATTTTGCAAATTTTGTTTCTAAAAGCGTTGCTTTTGTTGTTCCACCTTTTGTGCTGCGCTTGTTATTTGCAGAAAAACGGCCTCGAGGCCGTTTTTCTTTGAACCTTTTATTCGTATATCTCGAAATGTTCTTTGCCGGCTTGGCATATGGGGCAATGCCAGTCTGCGGGCAGTTGCTCAAATTCAGTCCCAGGGTTAATACCTCTTTTGGGATCGCCATTCTCGGGCGAGTACACCCATTGGCACACTTTGCATCTGTATTTTCTCATTCTTTTCATACGCTATTCTTTTTTTTGTTATTCCTTAATATAATATGAAAACAATGGTGAACCTTGCATTGTTCCGGATTTTTGGTTATGAAAAAAGGAGGATTTGTAGAAATCCTCCTTTTCAGTACCCAGACCCGGGATCGAACCGGGATGGGTTGCCCCACTGGTGTTTGAGACCAGCGCGTCTACCGATTCCGCCATCTGGGCAATTGTTTTTTTTCGTAATTGCGATGCAAAGGTAATGCTTTTTGTTTATCAAGCAAAGAAAAATGTGATTTTTTTGAAAAAAACTTTCAATTGCTTGCCTATCTCGTTGAAAAAAAGTAATTTTGCAGGCCGATTATTATCAGCCCGCCCTGCGGGCAGTCGATATCTTAGGTCTCTGAGTTTGCTGCAGTACGCAATCCAGCCAATTGGTCGGGCAAACGCGAAGAGGGTTTCTGTGACACCTAATTCCGTGAGGTTCAAGCAGAGAGGTATCGAGGAAATGGAATTATTAACTAATTAAAAGGAATTAAAGTGGATACTTTAAGTTACAAAACAATTTCAGTGAACAAGGCAACTGCTCAGAAGGAGTGGGTTGTTGTTGATGCAACAGACCAGGTGATTGGTCGTCTTGGTACAAAGGTTGCCAAGCTTTTGAGGGGTAAATACAAACCCAACTTTACTCCCAACGTAGATTGCGGCGATAATGTAATTATCATCAACGCAAGCAAAGTAAAAATGACAGGTAACAAGTGGACAGACCGCGTATATCTCCGTTTCTCAGGTTATCCCGGTGGTCAGAAGTCTTTCAGCCCCGCCGATGTAGCTAAGGGTTACAAAGGTTACGAGCGTCTTGTTAAGCACGTAGTAAGAGGTATGCTCCCCAAGAACCGTCTTGGCGATCACCTGTTGAACAACCTCTACATTTATGAGGGCCCCGAGCACAACCACGCTGCTCAGACTCCCAAAACAATCGATATTAACTCTTATAAATAATACAGCAGATGGAAATGGTAAATGCATTAGGCAGACGTAAAAGCGCAGTTGCCCGTATTTTCGTTACTGAAGGTACCGGAAAAATTACTATCAACAATAAGGATCTGCAAGTATATTTCCCCTCAAGCATTCTTCAGTATGTTGTAAAACAGCCTCTGATGACTTTGGATGTAGTGGAGAAATACGATATCAAAGTAAACCTTGACGGTGGCGGTTACACAGGTCAGTCACAGGCATTGCGTCTTGCAATTGCACGTGCTCTTGTGAAGATTAACGCCGACGACAAGAAGGCTTTGCGTTCAGAAGGATTCCTTACCCGCGATGCTCGTGAGGTTGAGCGTAAGAAACCCGGTCAGCCCAAGGCTCGTCGTAGATTCCAGTTCAGTAAACGTTAATATTCGGTCTCGAAATATACGTTTAGTATCTAAACCACTCGGGACCTCACGGTTCATTTGGTGGGCTACCCGAGAGGTTGGTTAAAAATTAACTAAAAAGAAGGTAAACAATTAAAAAATCAAACAAAATGTCCAGAATTACATTTGACACACTTTTGGAGGCCGGTGCACACTTCGGTCACTTGAAACGTAAATGGAATCCCGCTATGGCTCCCTATATCTTTATGGAGCGCAATGGTATCCACATCATCGATTTGCACAAAACAGCAGCTATGACCGACACTGCTGCCGAGGCTCTTAAGCAAATCGCAAAAAGCGGCAAGAAAATACTTTTTGTTTCTACAAAGAAACAGCTCAAAGAGATTGTAGCCGAGAAGGCACAGTCGGTAGGTATGCCCTACGTAATAGAGCGTTGGCCCGGTGGTATGCTCACAAACTTCCCCACAATCCGCAAGGCTGTGAAGAAGATGGCTACTATCGACAAGCTCACACAGGACGGTACATATTCAAACCTTTCAAAGCGCGAGATTCTTCAGATCTCTCGTCAGCGTGCTAAGCTCGACAAGAACCTTGGTTCTATTGCCGACCTTACTCGTCTTCCTTCGGCTATCTTCGTAGTTGACGTTTTGAAGGAGAATATCGCTGTTCACGAGGCAAACCGTCTTGGTATCCCCGTATTCGCTATCGTTGATACAAACTCAAACCCCAACGACATCGACTTCGTAATCCCCGCAAACGACGATGCAACAAAGTCGGTAGAGGTTATCCTCGATGCTTGCTGCTCGGCTATCGCAGAGGGCTTGGAGGAGCG
Organism: Bacteroidaceae bacterium; assembly: GCA_017536765.1. Taxonomy (GTDB): domain Bacteria; phylum Bacteroidota; class Bacteroidia; order Bacteroidales; family Bacteroidaceae; genus HGM04593. The sequence continues at coordinate 64,888 of JAFXGV010000026.1, read as the reverse complement.
CAAGGTTGAGAAAATCGACGCAGCCGAGGCTACCGAGAACAACGAGGAGGATGCAGAGAAGAAGCCCGCTCGTCGTCGCACAACACGTGCTCGCGCTGCTAAGGCCGAGGAGACAAACGAGGCTGCTGAGTAATTCACTCCATTTATTTATTAATTCTTAAAACAAAATTACTACTATGGCTGTAACAATGGCTGATATTTCCAAGCTCCGTACAATGACCGGAGCCGGTATGATGGATTGTAAGAACGCTTTGACAGAGGCTGAGGGCGATTTCGACAAGGCTGTTGAGATTATCCGCAAGAAGGGACAGTTGGTGGCTGCTAAACGTAGCGACCGCGAGGCTTCTGAGGGTTGCGTGCTTGTAAAGGCTGAGAATGGCTTTGCTGCTATCATCGCTTTGAAGTGCGAGACAGATTTCGTTGCTACAAACGCCGATTTCGTAAAACTCACACAGGATATTCTTGACGCTGCAGTTGCTGCAAAGTGCAAGACTATCGAGGAGGTTCAGGCTCTTCCTCTTGGCGAGGGTACCGTGCAGGATGCAATCGTTGCTCGTACAGGTATCACAGGTGAGAAGATGGAACTCGATGGTTACAAGACTCTCGAGGGCGAGAACATCTACACCTACAACCACCAGAAGAAGAATATGCTCTGCACTATGGTAGCTCTTACAAAGGCTAACGAAGAGGCAGGTCACGAGATTGCTATGCAGATTGCTGCATCGGCTCCTCTCGCTCTCACAAGCGAGGACCTCGATCCCACAGTTGTTGCCAAGGAGCGTGCCGTTGCCGAGGATAAAGCTCGTGAGGAGGGCAAGCCCGAGAATATGATTGCTCGCATCGCCGACGGTCGTATCCAGAAGTTCTACAAAGAGGTTTGCCTCTTGCAGCAGGGCTACTGCCAGAACGAGAAGATTTCTGTTGCAGATTTCTTGAAAGGCTTCGACAAGGAGCTCACAGCAACAGGCTTCCAGCGTTTCACATTGCGTGCTGAGTAATTAGCAAATAGCATAAGACCAAAAAAGGCTACCCGAATGGGTAGCCTTTTTTGGTCTTATATGATTTCTACTCAAACGACAACTCCAACTGCTTGGGTTCCTCGCCTAAAAGATTGAACGACATACGGTGGTGGGGCGTAGTGCCGTGCTTGCGTATGGCGGCGCGATGCTTGGCTGTAGGGTAGCCCTTATTGCTCTGCCAGTCGTACATTGGGTACTCCTTTGCAAGGGCAAGCATATAATCGTCGCGATAGGTCTTTGCAAGGATTGATGCCGCGGCTATGCTCATATATGTGGCATCGCCCTTAACCACGGTGTTATGTGTTATGCCGGGGTAGGGGCTGAATTTGTTGCCATCTATAAGCAGGTGCTGTGGGCGCACTTTCAGTTTGTCCACTGCGCGGTGCATAGCAAGGATTGATGCACGCAGAATATTTATTTTGTCAATTTCGGCCGCAGTAACAATGCCCACAGCCCACGCTACAGCCTCTTTCTCTATTATTTCGCGCAGTTCGTAACGCTGAGCTTCGGTCAGCTGCTTTGAATCGTTCAGCAGTTCGTTTTCAAAGTCGGGTGGCAAGATGACCGCTGCGGCATATACGTCGCCTGCAAGGCATCCACGGCCGGCCTCGTCGCACCCTGCCTCAATAACTCCTTCCGTTTGAAACTGTTTAAGCATTATGAAAACATCTTTACGGCACGTTTGATGCCCTCTATGAGTATATCGACCTCCTCTTTTGTGTTGTATGCCGCAAATGATGCACGCACGGTGCCCGGTATTCCAAAATGGTCTATCAGTGGCTGGGCGCAGTGGTGTCCTGTGCGTATGGCTATGCCAAGGTGGTCGAGTATGGTGCCAAGGTCGGCAGGGTGTATGTCGCCAACAAGGAATGAAACGGCTGCGCCGTCGGGCTTGCCGAATATTCTCATCTGCGGTATCTCACGCAGTTTCTCCACGGCATAGCGGGTGAGCATCTGCTCGTGTGCGGCAATCTTTTCAATGCCTATGCTGTTTACCCACTCAAGCGCCTTGCCTAATGCTATTGCACCCACATAGTCGGGGGTACCCGCCTCGAACTTATATGGCAATTCGTTGTATGTGGTCTTTTCGAAACGAACGGTCTGTATCATTTCGCCACCGCCGTGGTATGGTTGCATTGCGTTCAGCCACTTCTCCTTGCCGTAGAGCACGCCTATGCCTGTGGGGGCATATACCTTGTGTCCGCTCATCACAAAAAAGTCGGCATCCAGCGCCTGCACATCTATCTTTATGTGGGGGGCGCTTTGTGCACCATCTATAAGCACGGGTACATTATGGCTGTGCGCTATCTCTATGCACTCTTTCACGGGGTTTGTCACACCCATTACATTAGATACGTGCGTGATGCTCGCCAGTTTGGTGCGCTCGTTGAAAAGGGCTTTGTAGGCCGCAATGTCGAGCTTTTCGTCGCTTGTGAGGGGTATCACGCGCAGTACAATGCCTATGCGGTCGCGCAGCATCTGCCAGGGCACAATGTTGCTGTGGTGCTCCATAGTGGATATTATAACCTCGTCACCCTCTTTGAGGAATGTGTTACCAAAGGAGGTTGCCACAAGGTTTATGCTCTCTGTGGTGCCACGGGTGAAAATAACCTCGTGGCTGTGGGCTGCGCCCAAGAACTGCTGCACGGTGCGGCGTGCCTGCTCGAACTCCTCGGTTGCCACCTGTGACAGGTGGTGCACACCGCGGTGAACATTGGCATTTATAGTGCAGTATGCATTGCTTATGGCATCGATAACGCATTGCGGTTTCTGTGTGGTTGCCGCGTTGTCCAGGTATATAAGCGGTTTCCCATACACGGTTTGTGTGAGTATGGGAAACTCCTTTCTTATTTCTTGCGGGTTAAGCATAATGGTCTATTTACAGAGTGAACACCCTTTGCAGCGGTTGAGTTCGCCGCGGAAACGCTTCTCCACCAACAGGTGCAGGCGGTCGCGCAACGCCTCTATCTTTATATTCTCTATAACCTCGCCGGCAAAGGCATACATAAGCAGGTGGCGGGCCTCCTCCTTGGGGATGCCGCGTTGCTGCATATAGAAGAGCGCGCTCTCGTCGAGCTGTCCCACGGTGGAGCCGTGGCTGCACTTTACATCGTCGGCATATATCTCCAACTGTGGTTGGGCATACATATGCGCGCATTTTGTGAGGCACAGATTGCGGTTGGTCTGCTGCGAAATGGTCTGCTGCGCATCGGGCTGAATGAGCATTTTGCCGGCAAACACACCCACCGACTCCTCGTCGAGTATGTATTTATAGAGCTCGTTGCTTGTGCAGTGGCTTGTCTTGTGCTCCACGAGCGTGCGGTTGTCTATGTGCTGCTTGCGGTCGCCAATAGCGAGCCCTGTGATGTTTGTATCGCCACCCTTGCCTGCAAGCTGCACATTCACATAGTTGCGCGTGAAGCCGTTGGTAAGGGTTATGTTGCAGTGGTTGAAACGGCTGTCGGCCTGCTGCTGCACAAACAGGTGTGCCAGGCGGCAGTTGCTCTCGCTTGTCTCCTCCAACTCGTAAATGTCGAGCGATGCGCCGGCACTGACAAACACCTCGGTCACCTGTGTCGACAGCGATTTATGCGCAGTAGAGGAGTGGTCGCACATAAGCAGGCTTGCTTTTGCTCCCTCTTCGAGTATAACGAGCAAACGGCGGTTCGACATCATCTCCACCTTGCTTTGCAAAAGACTCACAATCTGTATCGTTTCGTTAATCTCGGTATTGCGCGGTATGTAGAGCACTATGCCGTCCTGTACAAATGTGGTGTTGAACTGCGCAATGCTGTCGCCACCAGCTGCCAATTTGTTGTAGAAGGGTGTCAATAGTGCAGGCAGTTCCGTTGCAATGGCATTAAGGCTGCCAAACAACACACCGGTGGGCAGGCTGTTGTTGTTAGCCGCCGCCTGGAACGTGTCGTTCACTATGTATGCCTTGTGTGTACCCAGGTTGGGAACATCGCAGGTGAAAATATCGCGTGTGCCCGCCTCGGTGGCCACGCGCCCCAAGTTCATACCATAGTCGGTGGCGAACTGTGCGGCCACGTTTGTATGCAGCCAGTTCTCCTCCTTCATATCGGGTAAGCCTGCCTCCTTGAACCTCTCAAATGCTTTGCTACGCTCCTCGTTGAGCATTGCCGCACAGGGCTTTTCTATCAGCTCCCTGTTCGTGCAAAAGAGATTGATATATTCCTGTTCGTTGCTCATTTTAGTTATCCTTTTTTATCCAGTCGTATCCGCGCTCCTCGAGCTCGAGTGCAAGCTCGGGGCCGGCAGTCTTTACAATGCGGCCGTTGTAGAGAACGTGTACAATATCGGGTTTTATGTAGTCGAGCAGGCGCTGGTAGTGAGTGATTACAAGTGTAGATGTATCCTCGCGCTTCAGTTTGTTCACACCCTCGGCCACAATGCGCAGGGCATCGATGTCGAGGCCCGAGTCGGTCTCGTCGAGAATGCTTAATGTGGGCTCGAGCATTGCCATTTGGAATATCTCGTTGCGTTTCTTCTCGCCACCGCTGAATCCCTCGTTCACCGAGCGGTTTGCTAATTTGCTGTCGAGGTTCACAAGTGCACGTTTCTCGCGCATAAGTTTAAGGAAATCGGTTGCGCTCATAGGCTCCAGCCCCTTGTATGCACGCTGCGCGTTCACGGCGGCACGCATAAAGTTGGTGATGCTCACACCGGCAATCTCCACAGGGTATTGGAACGAGAGGAACAGTCCCTCGTGGCTGCGGTCCTCGGGCGAAAGGGCCAGCAGGTCCTTTCCCTTGTATATAACCTCGCCCTCGGTTACGGTGTATGCGGGGTGGCCCACAAGTACATTGCTCAGCGTGCTCTTGCCCGAACCATTGGGGCCCATTATAGCGTGCACCTCGCCCGCCTTCACGGTGAGGTTTATACCTTTCAATATCTCTTTGCCATCGATGGTGGCGTGTAAGTTCTTTATTTCTAATAAATTTTCCATAATATCTTCCCTCTTTTAGCCTACTGCGCCTTCAAGTGACACACTCAATAGTTTTTGCGCCTCAATGGCAAATTCCATAGGCAACTTATTGAGTACCTCTTTGGCATATCCGTTTACAATGAGGCCTATGGCCTCCTCGGTGCCTATGCCGCGTTGGTTGCAGTAGAATAGTTGGTCCTCCGATATTTTTGAGGTTGTTGCCTCGTGCTCTATCACTGCGCTGTTGTTGTGAATATCCATATACGGGAATGTGTGTGCGCCGCACTTGCTGCCAAGCAACAGCGAGTCGCATTGGCTGTAGTTGCGTGCACCGTCGGCGTTCTTGCTCACGCGCACAAGGCCGCGATACGAGTTCTGGCTGTGCCCTGCCGATATTCCTTTGCTTATGATGGTGCTGCTGCAGTTCTTTCCCAAGTGAATCATCTTTGTACCTGTGTCGGCCTGCTGGTAGTTGTTTGTGAGTGCCACCGAGTAGAACTCGCCTTGCGAATTGTCGCCGCGCAGTACGCAGCTTGGGTATTTCCAGGTAATGGCCGAGCCTGTCTCCACCTGTGTCCACGACAGCTTGCTGTTACGGCCGCGGCAGTCGCCTCGTTTGGTCACAAAGTTATATACACCACCTTTGCCTTCGGCATCGCCCGGGTACCAGTTCTGTACGGTGCTGTATTTCACTTCGGCATTGTCGCACACGATTATCTCCACAATGGCAGCGTGCAACTGGTTCTCGTCGCGCATAGGTGCTGTGCAGCCCTCAAGATACGATACATAGCTGTTGTCGTCGGCCACAATGAGCGTGCGCTCAAACTGCCCCGTGTTAGCTGCATTTATTCTGAAGTAGGTCGATAGCTCCATAGGGCAGCGCACCCCTTTGGGAATATATACAAAGGAGCCGTCGCTGAACACGGCGCTGTTGAGCGCTGCAAAAAAGTTATCGCGGTAGTTTACCACCGAGCCCAAATATTTGCGCACAAGGTCGGGGTACTCCTGCACCGCCTCGCTCATAGAGCAGAAGATTATTCCTTTCTCTTTGAGTTCTTCCTTAAATGTGGTTTTTACCGACACCGAATCCATCACCGCATCCACTGCTGTGCCGCTCAATGCTAAGCGCTCCTCCAACGGTATTCCAAGTTTTTCGAATGTCTTCATCAACTCGGGGTCTATCTCGTTGTTCTTTTTCTCCTTCTTCTTCAAAGGATCGGCATAGTACGATATGGCCTGATAGTCTATTGGCGGAATGTTGAGATGCGGCCAGGTGGGCATCTTCTGTGTGAGCCAGTATCTATAAGCCTGCAGGCGGAACTCAAGCAACCACTCGGGCTCGTTCTTCTTCTTGGAAATAAGCCTTATGACCTCTTCGTTAAGCCCGCTCTCTATGATATCGGTCTTAATGTTTGTGATAAAGCCAAACTCGTATGCCTTGTTGGCTATCTTCTTGAATATATTATTGCTCTTCTTTCCCATTTATAAATTCTTCTCCGCTTTGTCAATAATCAAGGAGGTGAAAATTTGCGTATGCTTGTATAACAACGAATTTTCCTGCGATGTTTTGCCGGTGTATTCGTTGTCGGGCATAATGCGGCTTGTAAGGTTCACTGCACCCACAAAAAGCATCAACCCAATTATAGTGGAAAACACTGCACCTAAAATGCTGTCGATGAACCCTAAGTGAATGAGTTTCAGCAACCCCGACAGCAAAACCCCCACCACCTTAAGCAGCAAGGTGGTGCATAGGAGTATTAAGGCAAATGCTATGGGTATGCACAGCCAATCCTGCAGGTTGGTGTATCCCTTTACAATTTCGCTGCCTACAGGGTAGTAAAGCACTGCAAGGAGCAGGCCCAATACGATGCCTGCTCCCAGCGTGAGCTGCTTTATGATACCCTTGAAATAGCCGTATCCGAATCCTGCGGCAGCGGCTATCAAAAGAATGATATCGAGTGTGTTCATCTCAATTCGTTGTTAAAGCTTCTGCTTAACCTCCACCTCAACAAAGGTCTCAATAATATCGCCCACCTTGATGTCGTCCTGGTTCTGCAAGCTGATACCGCACTCAAAGTTGGTACCAACCTCCTTCACATCATCCTTGAAGCGTTTGAGGGCTGCAAGGTTGCCGGTGTGTATTACAATACCATCGCGTATGAGGCGTGCACGGTCGGTACGTTTCACCTTACCCTCGCGCACCATACAGCCGGCAACGGTACCCACCTTGCTGATGTGGAATGTTTCGCGCACCTCGATGGTAGCAGTAACCTCCTCCTTCACAATGGGAGCAAGCATACCCTCCATAGCGGCCTTCACCTCCTCGATGGCATCGTAGATGATTGAGTAGATGCGAATATCCACACCCTCGTTCTCGGCTACCTTGCGTGCTGTTACAGAGGGGCGCACCTGGAAGCCCACGATAATGGCATCCGATGCTGCGGCGAGGCTCACGTCGCTCTCTGAAATCTGTCCCACAGCTTTGTGGATTACGTTTATCTGTATAGTCTCGGTAGATAGCTTTATGAGTGAGTCGCTCAACGCCTCGATAGAGCCGTCAACGTCGCCCTTAACAATGATGTTGAGTGTCTGGAAGTTACCAAGTGCAATGCGGCGGCCCACCTCGTCGAGTGTAAGCATCTTCTGTGTGCGCAGGCCTTGCTCGCGCTGCAACTGCTCGCGCTTGCTTGTGATTTCGCGTGCCTCGCGCTCGCTCTCCACCACATTGAATGTGTCACCTGCGGTGGGTGCGCCGTTGAGTCCCAGTATGAGTGCGGGCTCGGCAGGTGCCACTCCCTTGATGCGTTGGTTACGCTCGTTGAAGATAGCCTTTACCTTTCCCCACTGTGTACCGGCAACCACAATGTCGCCCACCTTGAGTGTACCGTTCTGCACAAGTACGGTGGCTACATATCCACGGCCCTTGTCCAGTGTAGATTCAATGATGGAACCGGTTGCCTTGCGGTTGGGGTTTGCTTTGAGGTCGAGCATCTCGGCCTCCAAGAGAACCTTCTCCATAAGCTCCTCAACGCCCATACCTTTCTTTGCCGAAATCTCCTGCGACTGGTACTTTCCGCCCCAGTCCTCAACAAGCATATTGAGCTGTGCAAGCTCCTCTTTAATGCGGTTGGGATCGGCTGCGGGCTTGTCGCACTTGTTTATGGCAAATACAATGGGTACACCGGCAGCCATAGCGTGGTTGATGGCTTCCTTGGTCTGGGGCATCACGTTGTCGTCGGCTGCAATTATGATGATAACAATGTCGGTAACCTTGGCACCACGGGCACGCATAGCGGTAAACGCCTCGTGACCGGGGGTGTCGAGGAAGGTGATGTGCTTGCCGCTCTCCATCTTCACATTGTATGCACCGATGTGCTGGGTGATACCACCGGCCTCACCTGCAATAACATTTGCTTTTCGTATATAGTCGAGCAACGATGTCTTTCCGTGGTCAACGTGTCCCATTACGGTGATAATGGGGGCGCGGGGGAGCAGGTCCTCGTCGGAGTCGGCCTCCACCTCAATGGCATTGGCAACCTCGGCGCTCACATACTCGGTGGTGAAGCCGAACTCCTCGGCCACAAGGTTGATGGTCTCTGCGTCGAGGCGCTGGTTGATGGATACCATCATACCAATGCTCATACAGGTGGCAATTACCTGTGTCACAGAGATATTCATCATACTTGCAAGCTCGTTGGCTGTCACAAACTCGGTGAGCTTCAGCACCTTGCTGTCGGCCATCTCGGCATCCATTGCCTGCATCTGGCGCTCTGCGGCAAGCTCGCGCTTGTCCTTGCGGTATTTTGCGGCCTTGTTGTTCTTGCCGCGCTGTGTGAGGCGGTCGAGTGTCTCGCGTACCTGCTTCGATACATCCTCCTCGTTCACATCGTTCTTGTCGAAACGCTTGTGCTGGCGGTCGCGGTCGCGGCGGCTGCCCTGTGACGGGTTGTTGCCACCGTTGTTCTTGTTGCGGTTGGCGCTCCAGTCCTGGTTATTGTTCTGCTCGCCACCCTCCTTCACGTCGTTGATGTTAACGCGCTGGTTGTTTATGCGTTGACGCTTTTTCTTGCCACCCTCGCCCTGTGCACCGCCGTTGTTCTGCTGGCGTTGTGCCTCGCGTTGCTGCTGGCGCTGCTTGTCTTTCTCCTCACGCTCCTTCTTTTTCTCCTCTTTGCTCTTCTTCTTGGGGCGTGTAGATTGGTTGATGGCCGAAAGGTCTATCTGGCCTATGATGTTGAGCTTGGGTGCCTCCACCTCTTCAAGTTGTGTGAGTGTGGGCTGTGCAGGTTTCTGTTCTGCTTTGGGCTCCTCTTCCATAGGTTGCTCCACGGGTTTGGGCTCCTCTTTCTTGGGCTCCTCGGCCTTGGGCTGTTCCACGGGCTTGGGCTGCTCAACAGGTTTTGCCTCCTCCTTTTTGGGCTGCTCCTTCTTCGCGGGTTTCTTTAACGCATCGAGGTCTATACGGCCTGTAATTACAATTTTGCTCTCGGGTTTGGGCTCCTCTTTCTTGGGCTCTTCCACGGGTTTAGGCTCCTCCTTCTTGGGTGCCTCGGGCGCAGGCTTCACCACGGGTTTAGGCTCCTCGGCCTTGGGTGCCTCAACGGGTGCAGCCTTAGGCTTCTCCTTGTTTTGGCGTTCCTTGGTGAAATTGTCCGATTGTATGCGAGCTTTCTTATCTGCGCTGAACTCCTCTATCAATAGTTTGTAACCCTCTTCGGGCACAACTGCATTGGGGTCTTCTTTTATCTCGAAGCCCTTCTTCTGCAAGAATTCCACGATAGTGGACAGTCCCAGATTAAGCTCTCCTTGTACTTTATTTAGTCTTATCTTCATTAGTCGCTTTTTCTTTTTGGGTTAATAGGGAATTATTCCTCGTCCTCTTCAAACTCGGCTTTGAGTACCTCGATTACGTGATCTACAGTATCCTCCTCCAAGTCGGCTTTCTCAATGAGAACCTCGCGGGGTGCGTTGAGAACGGCTTTTGCGGTGTCGAGGCCAATCTTCTTGATGGCTGCTATTATCCACTCGTCAATCTCGTCGGCAAACTCCTCAAGGTAGATATCATCTTCCTGCTGCTCGTCAATCTCGCGATATACGTTTATGGTGTAGTCGGTGAGCATACTTGCAAGCTTGATGTTAAGACCATCCTTACCAATGGCAAGCGACACCTCCTCCTGCTTGAGGTTTACATCGGCAACACGTTTCTCCTCGTCGAGTGTGATGCTCTGTATCTTGGCGGGGCTCAATGCACGCTTGATGAAGAGCTCGATGTTCGATGTGTAGGGGATAACGTCGATGTTCTCGTTGCGCAACTCGCGCACGATGCCGTGAATACGTGAGCCCTTTACACCCACGCAAGCACCTACGGGATCGATGCGCTCGTCGTATGTTTCCACAGCAATCTTGGCACGCTTGCCGGGGATGCGGGCAATCTTCTTGATGGTTATGAGGCCGTCGTTAATCTCGGGAACTTCGAGCTCGAAAAGACGCTGCAGGAACATAGGTGATGTGCGGCTCAAGATAATCTTGGGGTTGTTGTTCTGGTTGTCAACGCGGGCAATAACGGCACGCACGTTCTCTCCCTTGCGGTAGAAATCCGAAGGTATCTGCTCGGTCTTGGGGAGAATGAGCTCGTTGTTCTCGTCATCCACAAGCAGGAGCTCCTTTTTCCAAATCTGATATACCTCGCCGCTTACAATCTGTCCTACACGCTCGTTGTATTTGTTGTAGAGGCTGTCTTTCTCTAACTCCAGAATCTTTGAAGCAAGTGTCTGGCGCAGGTTGAGGATGGCGCGGCGGCCAAACTCGGCAAAATTCACAATCTCGCTCACGTCCTCGCCCACCTCGAACGAGTCGTCAATCTGCTGAGCCTCGCTCAACGAAATCTCCATATTGCTGTTCTTCACCTCGTTGTCGGCAACCACGGTGCGGCGGCGCTGTATCTCAAAGTCGCCACGGTCGGGGTTCACGATAACCGAGTAGTTCTCGTCGCTGCCGAACATATTTACCAATACCTTGCGAAAACTCTCCTCGAGCACGCTGATCATAGTAGTGCGGTCGATGTTTTTCGACTCTTTGAACTCTTGAAATGTATCAAGAAGGCTGATTGTTTCTTCTTTCTTTGCCATTTTATTTGAAATTTATAATATATCTTGTGTATTTAACGCTGTCGTAGGCGAAATGCAAATCCTCCTCGACAATCTGCGGACGTTTTGCTCCCTCAATCTTCTCTTTCTTGGATATTGTGAGCACAAACTCCTGCTCGCAGGCGCTCTTAAGAATACCTTTGAGCTTTTTACCCTCTTTAGTGAGCACCTCAACCTCCAAGCCGGTGTGGTTGATGTACTGTTGCAGCACCTTGAACGGCTGTCCCAGGCCTGCCGAGCCCACCTCAAGTTCGTAATCATCCATTTCGCTGCTCAACCCCTGCTCTATGTGGCGGCTGAGGTCGGCACAATCTTCAATCCACACACCCTCGGCGTGGTCGATTTCCACCGTGATTTTGTCATCTTTACTTATGGCTACATCTACCAAAAAATACTCTTTGTCGGCAAGCCATTCGTTTGTCAGGTCGATTACTTGTTGTCTGTCAATCATATAGTTTGTTTTAATTATGATGCCCCAAGGGGTATTTTATGAAAAAGAGGGGCTTGCAGGCCCCTCACTATCATCTTTACAATGCAAAAGTAGTAAATAATACTCTCCCGCGCAAGCGTTTCGCGCTTTTTTATATATTGCGCGCACAAATATTTTTATGCTGTTTTTTTACTATCTTCGCAACCGAAAAGTTTTGCAAGGCGTGCACAAGAATCATACACGTCTTTACTTGTAAAGAAAAATGAAACTGCATATCTTCAACCCCGAGAACGATTTGGCCCTGGCCGACGGCAATAGCAATTACTGTCCGCCGCCTATGGCACGTGCCATATCACGCGATTTGGCAGCATTGCCATTGTGGTATGCGGCCGAGTGTGATAGTGTTCTTGTACCATCAAACATTCACTTGGAGTATGCGACGCGTATGTCGCAAAATTTTACCATTGCTGCTGCGTGTATGGCTCCTCCGTTGCAGCAGATGACTGCCGTTGCTCCGTGGGGCTGGAGCGCACAGATGAAACGCCGTTTCAGGGATATGGGCGTGAACGATTCGCTGCTCCCTGCGCAGCAAGTTTTGGAGCATATACGCGCGCTTTCCAATCGTCGGGTGGCAATAGATGTTATGCAATCATTGCGCTCGGCAGGGATAGATACCCCCGAAATTCCGCTATATACATCTTTTCCCGCCGATGTGGCTGCCTTCATAAACAGTATGCCCCGTTCGGTGATAAAGGCTCCGTGGTCGGGTAGTGGCAAGGGAATTGCCTGGGGCATAGGGCGCGTGGAGGTGCCTGTGGAACATTTTTATATGGGTGTGATAAAGCGCCAGGGCGGCGTGGTGTGCGAGCGCTATTTGGATAAGGTGGTAGATTTTGCAATGGAATTCACCGTATCGGGTGGTGTGGCTGCGTTTGCCGGTTATTCGCTTTTTACCTGCGATGGCGGCTCCTATTCTGGCAATATCCTTGCATCCGATGCAGCAATAGAGAATTTCTTGTGTGAATATATCTCTTTTGATGTTCTTGCCGATGTAAAAAAGAAACTCGCGGCAGAACTATCCCGCCTGCTCTTGCCCGTAGGCTACGATGGTTATGTGGGCGTGGATATGCTTATATACCGCACTGCCGGCGGCTATCGCCTGAACCCCTGCGTGGAGCTCAACCTCAGAATGAATATGGGCGCAGTGTCGCGCATATTCTTCGATAAATATATTGCAGCAGGCTCGCAGGGCTGTTTTAGAGTGCCGTATTACAAAAGCAACGGAGAGGCACTAACGGTGCACAATGAAATGAGTGCCCGTCATCCGCTTTGTATGGAGAAGAGTAGAGTGGTGAGCGGTTATATGCCGCTGTCGCCCGTTACTGCCGACAGCCGTTACTCTGCTTTTGTAGTTGTTCGCGATAGCTCGGAGCCGTTGAACGAACTCTATTTCTCTGAGTGATATTCCAATTAACTCTTTTGCTGTTTCGCGGTAAAATAGTATCTTCGCACCTGTAAATAAATTCTAAAGCAATGATAGGCAGAACAAGGGGCCAAGGGGCCAATATGCGCTTCCTTTTCGGCAGCGTGTTTTTCTTTTTTGTAATAATAGTGACCATAGGGCTTTTTGCCTACTATTCGCTGTATAAGTACTGGAACAAACCAGGCAATAAGGGTTTCAGTTATGAGATTTCCTTTGCTTCGTCGTTTGAGGGAAGGGCTTATACGCTCTATCTGAACGACAGTTTGTTATATGCAGGCTCCCCTGTTGATACCGATACCGTGTTGCGCCTCAACCGCTTTGCCGAGGATAACGCCCTGCTTGTGGTGGAGCAAGCAACCGACAGGGTGTCTATAATGCAAATACCTTCGCGTGGAAAAATAGAACTGCAGTTGAAGGATGGGAACGTGACCACCTATATAAAATAATAAAAGAGATATGGCAGCGCCGCGGCGCTGCCATATCTCTTTTATTTATTCTCACCTGTGGCAACCGTAAGAATCTTTTTGTATCGTTTTGCATCTGCTAATATGTCGCAGGCTTCTTTTATGTCATCATCTTCGCGCAGGCTGTATATTATGCTACCTGTGCGCCCGTAGTAGCGGGTGATAATCTCACTCTCCACAATCTCCCTTATGTGTTTCTCAAAATGGTTTAGCGAGTAGTCGAGGTTTGCCTGTAATTTCTTTTCCAATGAGGCAATTTCATCCTTGGTGATGCCGGTGTAGCCCTCGAACTCCAGCATCTTTTTCAACTGTTCGAGTGCTTTGAGGCTCTGGATGTCGTAGTTGAACTTCGTTGATTTCAAATACTCCTTGAACTCTTCGTACTCTTTGTCGCTGATGGTGAATTTATCGGCGGTGGCAATGCTGTCGTGTGCCAGGCGGTAGTTGGTGGCGTAATCGAACAGGGCAATGTCCTGCAACAGATAGAGCAGTAGGGTGGATAGCTCCTCTTCCTTGGGTTCCACGTCGGGGCGTATGCCACCACCATCGCGCACCTCGCGCCCGCCGGCAGTGTGGAACACGGTTGTGAGGCTGTCGGCTATGCGTGTGCTCTTGCCATCGTCAATCATATGTGAGTAGTCGAGCGCCTGTATGCAACGGCCGCTGGGTATGTAATATTTGCTTGTGGTGAGTTTCAGATAGCCACCGCCGGGCAGTTGGCGTGTTGTCTGTACAAGTCCCTTGCCATATGTGCGCGAACCTACAACCACAGCCCTGTCGAGGTCCTGTAATGAGCCTGCCACAATCTCGGCTGCCGATGCGCTGTGCCCATCTACAAGTATCACAAGCGGCGATTCTGTGTCAATGGGTTCTTTGCTCGTCTTGTACGAAGAATTGGCCTGTTTTATCTTTCCTTTTGTGGTAACAATTGTAAGTCCTTTGGGTACGAACAGGTTTACAATCTCCACAGCCTCGTTCAGCAGGCCGCCACCATTGCCACGCAGGTCTATGATGAATCCCGTGGCACCGGCCTGTTTCAGCTCAACCACGGCACGGCGCATATTCTTGGCGCAATTTTCGGTGAAGCTCTCGAGCTGTATGAATCCGACATTGCCATTGTGCATTCCATAGTAGCTTATGGCGGGCAGCGCTATGCTTTCGCGCTCCAGTTTCACCGTTCTTGGTTTCTCCTCGCCCGGGCGCTCTATTTCGAGTGTGAGTTTGGTGCCGGGCACACCGCGCAGCATATCGCTCACGCTGTCGGTGCTCAACCGGTGAATATCCTTGCCGTCTATGCTCAAAATGATGTCGCCTGCCCTTAACCCTGCTTTTGCGGCTGGTAGTCCCTCGTAAGGGTCGGTAAGCACGGTGGTTTCTTTCTTGTCGTGATAGCGTATTACCGAGCCTATGCCCGCATATTTTCCTGTGGTGAGCATCTTTAGCTCGTCGGCGTGCTCCTCGGAGTAGTATTCGGTATAAGGATCGAGGTTCTTAAGCATACTCTCGATGCCCTTGTCAATCATCTTTTTGGGTTGTATGGTATCTACATAAAAAAGGTCGAGTTCCTTAACTATGGCGTTGAATATGGAAATCTGGCGCGAAAGCTGGTATTTCCTGTTGTCGTTGCTGAATGCCAGAACGGCAATAATGGCAACAATGGTGAGTGGAACAAATATGGTTGCTTTTTTGAGTTTCATAATCGGTAGCACTTGTATATTGTTTATTTTACGCGAAGATAGTGCTTTCATCGCTTTTTTACCCAATTTCTCGTTGTATTTTATTCTTTTTTGGCCGAAATGGGGTGTTTGAAAGAAAAATTCAACTTTTTTTGAAAAAAAACTGCGAATTGCTTGCACGATTAAAAAAGATGTACTACTTTTGCATCGTCAAACAAGAGAGACAAATTCTTCAGTAGCTCAGTCGGTTAGAGCACCTGACTGTTAATCAGGGGGTCGTAGGTTCAAGTCCTACCTGAAGAGCGAAAGCGAGTGGTTATCCACTCGCTTTTTTTTGCCAAAATTCGGCTCAATCAAAAATTATAGAAACGCAAACGAGGCAGCGACCATTGGTCGCTGCCTCGTTTTATGATTGCTATGTGTTGCCAATTAGAAGAAACGATATCTATTGTCTTCAATTTCGGCATTCTGTATGAGCTCGCCAAATATATTGTTGCTGTTGCGTGCGCCCATAGTCTTTATAGCATCCTCCTCGCTCTTGGCATTGAACTCGCCGCCCTTTGCGTTCTTTGCAACAAGCTTAATAACGTAAACACCGTTATTACCCTTGATGGGTGCGCTCTCCTGGCCAATGTTCAGTTTGCCGGCAATGGCACTGATAGCGGGCTCGTTAGATGCTGTGGCGCTGATGTAAGCGGGAGCGCTGAATGAGATGCGTTTTGTTTCGCAGCTCTTCACATTCTCCATTCCCTTAATCTGCTCCATTGTCTTGCCCTTTATTTCGGCCATAATCTTCTTAGCCTTCTTGTCATTGGCAATCTCGTAACCGAGCATATGACGGAGGTTCTCAAGGGGTGCATAACCCTTCTCGTTCACTGCTGTAACGGCGGCTACCAACAGGTAGTCGTTCTCGCCACACTCGTAGAGGGGAGAAATGTCGCCCTCGGCAGCTTCGAATATCCATCTGAGAGCATCGCGTGTGCCCGCAATGTTGGCAACCTTGTGTGTACCTGTGTGGATGTTGTTCTGTGTCATCACGCGGAAACCAAACTCGTCGGCCTTTGCCTCCATATCGGCAGCATCTTTGCAGTTTGCCACGAATTGGCTGAACTTATTGTATGCATCGTTGTAGGTGTCTTTGCTGAACTCGTTTGCACGCTTAATAACCACTGCGTGATATTTCTCAACAGGATTTTTGCTTTCGGTGATACGTACGATTGCCTTTGAGTTTGCATTCTCAATATCAACAACTTCGTAACCACATTTTTTACCTTCAACTAATTTGTCAATCAAAGAGTTGCTTGCAACGGGCATACCCTCGTACTGAGCCGATGTGAACCACATACCCTCGTTGTTCTCCTGGTTGTATTTCTTTGAAACCTCTGCAAAGTTTGCACCGCCTTTGAGTGCGCCCAAGAGGCTGTCGGCAAGTGCGTTGGTCTTCTCAATGTTCTCGGCGCTTACAACCAACAAATCATATTTCACAGAATCGGGCAATGTGCTCTTTGACAAAAGTTTGAACACTGTATAAGAGTCATCGGACTGGCTGTAGATGGGGCCTGTAACACTGTTCACAGCTACAGAATCCAAACGAGCCTGCACCTCCTCGGGGAAGGCGCTCTTCTGCCAAGGTTGGTCTGAATATGCAACCTCACTGCTTGCAAGGCGCACGATAGAAGCGTAGTCGGTATCGCCGGCCTTCAAAGAGTCGGCATACTCGCTAAGTTCTGCACGCAACTCCTCGCGGTCGGCGGGGCTGGGAGTAACGCGGTAGCTTGCATACTTGATGCTACGGCTCTCATAGGGCTGCTTGTAGTTCTCTTTCTTCTGGTTGTAGAGCTTTTCTATCTCGCTCTCTGTTGCAACGCAGTCGTCACCCTTAACGGCAGAGTAGGGATATGCCACTACCTCAATGTCGTATGTGTTGCTGTTGGCTTCGTAGTTGCTCTTTGCAACAATGGGGTTGCCTATGAATGAGTTTTGAACCAATGCCTGGTATTTACCTGTAAGTGCATTGAGCATAATGGTCTTCTCAATGAACTTCCAGTAGTCGTAAACAGGCTTGTACTGCTCCAAGAACTCGGGGTTCTCCTTGTTGTTATCGTACTGTGTTAGGAAGTTGTTGAGAATGTCCTTGTCAAACACACCTTTCTCGTTACGGAAGGGTGTTTGTGCAAGAAGAGGATCGCTACCGGCGTTTACGATAGCCTGCAATTCGGTTGCAGTAACGGTGAGGCCGGCTTTCTCAGCCTCGGCAGACAATACCTGGTTGCTGATATATGTACTCCATACCTCGTCTTTCACCTGGTTCATCTCGTCCTCGGTGAGGGCGTTTGTGCCTCTTGCAAACTTAACGGCATTGGTATATTCCTCGTACATCTTCTGGAAATCCATTGCCGAAAGTTTCTCTCCGTTTACACTACCCACGTTCTGGTCTACTGTGTGTGACTGGAACAATCTCCAAGCATCGCCTGCAATGAAAGCAAACAATGCCAAGCCCACAAAGATAACCAATAGTGGACCCATGTTGCGCAATTTTTGTAATGTTGCCATAATTATTTATATGTTTTTAGTTATTATACTTAAAAAGTCGTTTTTCATCGTATGTTTTTCGCAACCAAGGCTGCAAAGATACAAAATAGCTTTTAATTATTATAATAATAAAGCAAAAAGTTAAACCCTGTTTTTGTCGCTTTTTCTTAACTTTATTTTCTGCTTTTTCTTCATTAAAAGCGTTTACTGTAACATTTTATCCTATCAGTCGAGAATCTTTAATTTTACAAGTTCAATCTTGGTGCTGTGTTTCTTTATAATCTGTATTTGGAATTTGCCAATTTTTATTGTTTCGTTCAGTGCGGGGAAACGCTGGTGCTTGGCAAGAATGAAACCACCAAGTGTCTGATATTCTTCCGATTCGGGTATTCCCAAGTCGAACATCTCGTTCACTCTCTCAATCTCCAAACGGCACGACAGCAGGTACTCGCCTGTGTTCAACACCTTTGCAACGTGGTTTGTGTTGTCGTGTTCGTCCTCTATTTCGCCAAATATCTCTTCTACAAGGTCTTCGAGCGATATTATGCCCGATGTGCCGCCAAACTCGTCAACCACCACCGCAAGCGACTTCTTCTGCTGCATAAGTGTGCGCATAAGCTTGTGTGCCGACAGTGTTTCGGGTACAATGGGCATACGGCATATGCGTTGCTGCCATTTGTTGGCATTACGGAATAGTTCCGATGAGTGTATGTAGCCTATGATGTTGTCAATGTTCTCCTTGAATACAACAATCTTCGAGTGCCCCGACTCTATGAAAAGGCTCTTCAGCTCCTCCAACGGGGTGTTTATCTCCACTGCCTCAATTTCGGTGCGGGGCACATAGCAGTCGCGCACCTTGATGTTTGAAAAGTCGAGTACATTTTGGAATATCCTCACATCGTTGTCAATCTCCTCCTCCTCTTTTGCATTCTCTATAGAATCCTGTATCAGGTTGTTGAGCTCGCGTTTCGAGAAGGTTGTTTCTCGTGTCTCTTTCTCAATCTTTATGTTGAACATACGCATCACTACGCACGCAAGCCAGCTGGTGAAACGCGATAGGGGATAGAGCAGTATATACAGCAGGTATGTGAAAAGGGCAAATCTTTTCAATGCTCCGTTGGGGTTCGCTCTAAAGAGAGCCTTGGGCACAAATTCACCTGTGAGTATAATTACCACGGTAGATATTACCGTTTCTAAAATGAGCCTCAGTGAGGTTGATGTGGTAAGCTCCTCAAGGAACAGGGTGTTCAGTATGTCGGCCATCAATATACCATAGATAACAAGCACTATGTTGTTACCGACAAGCAGGGCCGATATGAAATTGTTGCTGTTCGAATAGAAACGGTTTAGTACATAAGATGTTGCGTTGCGTTCATTCAGGTCGATGCCCATAAGCAGCTTGTTCGATGCTATGAAGGCAATTTCCATTCCCGAGAACAGAGCCGACAATAGTATAACGATAACTAATAGAATAAAGGTGGTTGTCATATATGATTATTCTCCGATGGGGTATATTCCTTTGGTGTTCTTAATGAGCCAGGTGTCGAGATTCTGGTCGGCTGTGAACCCATACCCCTCGGTTATTTGGTCTTCTTGTTCAATTTTTATGTATGCATCGGAATAGATGCGTTTTTCCTCCTGGCTCCAGTAGAGCAGGTCGGTAAAGAATTTCTCGTTCTTTATGTTTCTTATATCCACGTTGCCAATAAGTTTCCACAATTTGGCATCGGTGTAGAAATATGCTGTGTCACACTTTATAACAGCCTCCACATTCATATCTCTGTCATATTTTTCTAGCATTGCGCCCTTTTCAAATGCCCAATGGGGTGGGTTGCGCTTGTCATATACCATCCACTCCTCGGCATCAATCTTGTAGCTTATTCTTCCCGAATCGCTTATGAGGGTGCTTACCCCGTAGGTGCTCATCATAGCAATGGAATCGGGTTCTTCAAAGGCAACAGCCTCTTTTTTCTTGCCGCTTTGGCAAGAAAATTGAAAAAACAGCACAACAATCGCAAAAAATGCGATTGTTGTACCTATTATATTATTATACACTTTACTGAATTGTTGTTGTTTCATTTATCCAGCCACCAATGGTTATTTTTGAACCGCTCTTGTAACCCTTCATAAAGATGTCGCTAATCTCGGGCAAGTACGATTTGTATGTACCGATGAACTTGTCGGCCTCCTTCTTTACCGAGGGATCGACAGCCTTTGCGCGGTAGAGTTTGTCGAGCGCTGCATAGTATGTACAACGGTTCATCACGCCATCCTCGCTCCAGTTGGGGTTGGCAGCGTAGCACTGTGCAATAAGAATATAGGGCTGGCCGAACTTGGAGTTGAGCGCAATAGCCTTCTGTGCATACTCACGTGCCTTGATGAACTTTTTCAAACCATAGTATACTGCACCAACCTTGTAGCACATATCGGCCTTGTTGGTAACAGATGTTTCAAGTTCGATAGCCTGGTCGAAGAGCTCCATAGCCTTGTCAATCTCGCCCTTCTTGTAGTAGCGGTAACCGCAACCCATAGCAGCCTTGGCTGTGGGCTCTATGGCAAGAGCATACTCCGATGCTGTGAGGTATGTATCTTCGTTGGTACACTTAAGCATACCCATTACCGAAATAACCTTGTTCAGGTACTCGATGTTGTCTTTGTTCTCCTCAACCTTTGCTGCGTATATCTCGTTGAGGTCCTCGCACTTGGCAGCACCGCTGTTTATGAAATAGGCATCTATGTTGTTACGTGCAATACGTGAATAGTCGATGTATGTGCTGTATCCTGCTGCGCGTGTGCTGTCCTTGGGATCGCCATACTCGTTGTATTTGTTGGTGTAGTGCTCTATTCTCTCGTAATATTTATCGAGTACGTCCACAATGTAAACCGATGCATTCAAGTAGTCCTCGATAATCTGCTCGCCGTGGCCCTCTTTGTTTCTCTTGTATTTGAGAGCCGACTGTTTCATAAACTGCTCTGTCACCTTGAAGTCCGACTGGCCTTTCTCGATGCCCACCGATTCTGCAAGCATATCATATGCCTGGTCAAGGTCGGCATTGGGAACAATCTGTATGTAGTCGAGTGCCTTCTTACCAAGGATTTCGCCCTTTGAAAGGGGAGTCTTGGTTATCTCCTGCAAGTAGTCGAGGTATTTTATCTCCTGGTCGTATGTTGCCATAAGTTCCTCTATGTAAACAGCCTTCTTTGCTGCATCGGTCTCTTTTGCAATGAGAGCCTTTAGCAGTTTTGTGCCATTTGTGTAAGTATCCACGCGTGCAACGGGGAAATTGGTGAAGATGTCTTTCCACAGGGGATAAGCCTGCACACAATCGTCGTATTTGGGTTTGCTGCCTTTAACGGCCTGGTTCACAAGGAAGATGTTCTCGGTGCATTTCAAACTATCCTCTCCCACGCCGAATCGTGTGTTGTTTGTGATTCCGTTCTGTGCATATAGGCAAGAAACGGCAAGTGTCATAAGTACTAAAATGCTTTTTTTCATATCTCTTAATTATTTTGTTTATCTCACTCTTATCTTCATAAACCAGCTTTCGTTGAATGTGAGGCCTATGTTCAGGCGCATATAGGTTTCGGCAATGAGGCCTGCTCCTTTAGGCTCCATTCTTATAAGCTGCCCCGATACGTGCAGTACCGAGCGGTTGTTTATTCTGTTGATGATGGGCATTGAGAAGCCGGCACTGAGACCATACTCCTCGCACCCTTTTTGTCCCTGCACTTCGGTGTAGGGTTGCGCATAGAATGCTCCCATACGGTAGTTCATCTTCTTCAAAAGGTTGCGTGACATCATCTTGTTGGGCGAGTACTCGGCACCTACCGATACCTTGCTGCGGCTCACACCCTTGTCGTGCCCGAAGAAACCGGCCTTGCTCCAATCCTGGAATGTGTAGTCGGCACCAATCTTCCAATTGTCGTTGTAGTTATATAATACACCAATGCCGAAAGTATGTGGAAGTGAAAATGCACCGTCAATCTTTGTGGTGTCGCTTGTCGTAATGGTTTCAATCTTCATTGCATCGGCACCCAAATCGTGTCCTAACGAATATGTGGCACCAAATGTTATCTTGTGCTTGTTGTTTAGTTCCGCGGTGTATTGCGCTCCGAAATCTAATTTGTAGCTTCTCACATCGACCAAGTATTGGCGCTGCATATCGGTGATGTTGCTCTCGGCAAAGTTGTTGTATATGGTGTGCGAGATATCGCCATAAATATACGATGCCATCATTCCCACCGACAGGTTTTTTACGGGTGACCAACCCACACCTATGTATGGCTGGTATATGCCACCCTCGCCATTGTAGTTGCTGGTGCTCTCCTTGCCTCCTTCGCTTGTGCTTGTGGCAAATGAGTAACCCACGTTGGAGTAGGGGAGGAAACCTATGCTCACACCCACGTTCTTGTAGGCGCGGAACTGCATTGCCAGGTAGTCGAAACTGCCGTTCTTGGCATTCTTCTGCACGTTGCCCTCTTTGAAATTCACGTTTTGAATGGAGAAACCGGCATCGAACAGCATAGTGAGCGTGTCGGCTGCGGCAAAAGAGGCGGGGTTAAGCAGGTTTATGTAGCTGCCACTGCGCAAGGCATATCCCAAGCCGCCCATCTGGCGGTTTACGCCTAAGTTCTGGTCGGCCAGCACTCCCATACCATAACGCGAGTAGGGGGAGTTTATACCATTGTCGGCCACGGCAGCCACAATGGTTGTTATTGTTAAAATAAATGTAAATATTACTCTATTTAATATCATAATAAGATAAAATCTTGTTCAATCCTTTCGCAACGAGGAATTTATCGGCAAAGATGCGATTTTTTATGTTATTTATCAATGTTTTTTCGTCTCCACCCGTTAAAAAAACAAAAACATCACCATAAATTTCCCTTATTTCGTTAATGTATCCATCTATTTCGTGGCAAATACCTCTGATAACTCCGCTGCGTATGGCTGTTTCGGTGTCGTAGCCAAGCGTGGGTGTATCACCCTCCTTGTTCACAAGTGGCAGGCGGGCGGTAAACTCGTGCAGTGCCCTCAGACGCATTTTCACTCCCGGGGCTATATTACCGCAACGGAAATTTCCCTCCTTGTCCACAAAATCGATGGTTATGGCACTACCTGCATCTATTACCAAAAGGTTGCGTGCGGGGGCTTCGCCCATAGCGCCAATGGCGGCAGCCAGGCGGTCGCACCCCAAAGTGTGCGGTGTGCTGTATTTTATGCCTATGGGCATAGGTGTTTGGTTGCTGAACCACAGTATGGGGCAGCCGAGTTCCTCTATATCTCCTTTTTCCTCTTCCGTGAGGTCTACGACTGTGGAAACTATGGCTCGTTCAATGCCATATTGCGCGCTCCATTCCTGCAATAATTCGCGGTAATTCTTTTCGCGTCGTGTATGCAGTATCATCTGCGCTCCGCTGAAAAGAAAGAACTTGGCGCTGTTGTTTCCTATGTCGATTATAAGGTTCAAAATCTTGCTCTCTGTTTATCCTTGCAAAGGTACTGCAAATTATCCGAATTACGGCAATTTGCGGCAACTTTTCGGCTTTGTTTGCAAGGATTTACCTGAATATTCTCAAACAATTGTCGTTGGGGCGGCGTATGTGCAGGCTGTTGGCAAGTTCTGGAGCAATGATGTTGGCAGGCGTGAATTCGTTTATCACCTCGGCCTTTACCCCTGTACCAAATATAATCATCGGGAATGTCACAGGGCTGCGGCGCACAAGATTGCTTGCCTCCAGCACGTCCTTTGCCATCTTCCAGCCGGGCATAAGGCGCAACCATATGTCGCCCGAGCATTTTGCGTTGTAGCCGTTCTTCACATATTGCAGTTCGGGGCTTAGCATACCGCCCAAACGGTAAATGGTAAATACATCTTCTATGCCGTCAATCGTTTTGAGGAACTCCACGGCGTGGGCTACAATATCCACCTTGTTAAGTTGCAGTTGCTCCATCATTTTGCGGTTGAGGTAGAACTCCGAGTTGAAGTAACCGTCTATGTAATCCCCTTTGCCAAAGAGGGCGCTCAAATATACGTTCAACAGGGCTTTCACGCGGTCCATATGCACGGTGCCCGATGGCAGGCGGTATTTCTCATCGTTGGAATCGTCCTCCACCACATATCCCGTGGATGCCAATGATATTACCACATTCTCTAATCCTATGCGACGGTCAATCTCCTTCAAAAGGTCGGCAATGTTCTTGTCGAGGCGGGTGTATATATCCTGTATCTCAATGGGGCGGTCCTCCATAGATACATTGTTGTAGTTGCCCGCGTAGTATGTAACCGACAGCATATCGGTTATGTTGTCCATTCCCATATCGCCACTGCGCAGACAGGCAATAGCCACCTCGTTCACCTCGTCGTTCATACAGGCGCTTGTCTTGTACAGGCGTATGTCATCCTTTCCGTTGAACGAGTATGAGAATTGCTTGGGGGCTTTGTCGCCAAAATTATTGTATAGCTCGGTGGGGAATATTGGTTCCCATTTTGCCGAACGGCCCACAATTGTCTTGTTTATATTAGCAGCCCAGTCGGGGAAGAGGCCGTAGTACGACGAACTGCACCAGTAACCGGTGTCGTCGTTCTTCCACAGCACCACATCGGCAGCGTGCCCGCCCTGCATTACTGCCGCTTCGCAGTCGGGGGCTATCACGCACACCTGCGCTTTGCCGCGTGTGGCGCGTTTTATCTCGTCGGCAAGGGCTATGGCTTTCAGCTTCACCGGCGACACCTTATCATTGGTGTATAATCCCTGCTGTTTGCTGTCGTCGGCACACCCTACAATGTTCAACGAATGGCGGTCGAGCCATCGTTCGCCAACAATGCCGTGCGTGTATGGGTTGGTGCCGGTAACAAGAGTGGCTGTGGCCGATGCACGGTCGATGTTCTCGAAGGCATAGTAACTGTTGGGATATACACGCCCTCCCGCCAGCAGACGCTTGAAACCGTCGGGGGTATATAGGTCCTCGAACTCATACATAAAATCGCTACGCAGCTGGTCTATTGTTATTGTAACCAAAAGCTTGGGCGATTCTATCTTCTCCTGTGCTTGCAACAGCAAGGGGAGTGCAAGCAATGTAATCAATAAAGGCTTAATTCGCATATTCTTTCTCGGTATATGTGAAAAATTGAACGTACAAGTATAGATGTCGAATAGATGAAAATGGGGGCGGGGTAATGCTGCGGTACAAATGGAGCACTTATTATAAATGCCACAACCATAGCCACCTGTATCCACATAAACGTGGGGTGTTTATGTTTTATCGCGCAATATATGAGCAGGGGCAGCAGTAAGAGCGGCAGTGGGTTAAGCCATATAAGCAGGAAATTGTTATCCACCGCAGGATGCTGCGAGCAGGTTGTCATAAACAGCAGCAACGTGCCGGCTAAGCCCTGTGTTCCCATAAGCAGTATGTCGTAACCCCAGAATATCCTGTGGCTGCGCACCTCGCACAGCATAATTATCATAGTGAAGAGCAACAGCAGCAGAGCGCAGTTGAAGGGGGTGAGGTGGTTGGGCGTTTTTGCCTTCTCCACAGGTTGCAACAGCTCCTTCTGCTCGCTCACCAGCGGGCGGTTGCCCGCCTCGCCTGTTATCTGCGCAGTGGCAAAATCGTTCATCAGATAGGCCGGAAGAAACTGCAATACATCGCTTGTGGCAGGGGCATCGATGTCGGCGCCAAGCAACAGGTTTATGCCGAATTCGCTCCACGGCTGCACAGCGGTGTGTGCGGCAAGGGCCTCTCGTATTGTTGCTGCCTGCAAGGGTGCGTTATATTCAATATTCCCTGCACCTATGTGCTCGGTGAGTATGTCGCGTATTTTGGTTGTGCAGTTGTTGTAGAAATAGTTGTACCGGTAAACACGGTTCTCCATTCGGCAGTTGGTTATAAGTGCCCGCAGCAGCTGCTCCTTTTGAAGCGAATCGAGTGGAATAATCTGTTCGGTTACACCCGCCCCGCGCAGCCTGTACTCTTCAATGAAACTGCTGTAATCCACGGCACCTGCCATATAATCGGTTTCCCCAAGAATGAAGCGCCATACGAAATTGGGGGTGTTGAAACTGAAGTAGCCATATCCGAACACGATATCGCTCTTGTCGTCGGTGTATCGCAGGGCTGTGTGGCCGAACAGTTCATATACCTCCTCGCCGGGGGAGCAGGTGAGCAGACTCACCCGTGCCTCACCGGCACGGACAGGTTGCAGCGCCATTGCAATAAATGCAAAGGCTATGAACAGTTGTTTTATGGTGTGTGTAAGTGTTCTTGTCATTGTTCTTTGTTTTACGCCCGCGAAGATAGTAAAAATAAGGGAGATTTCGGTAACCTGATGCAAAAAGGATATATTCAAGAAAGCCGCGCCAAAATTTTGGCGCGGCTTTCTTGAAGTGATTATCTCTTTTTAGTACTGTTGCTCAATGTTCCACACAAAGGCACGCAGGCCTAACTGCGGTGTCTCTTTGTCAATGGCCTCAATGTCTTTAAGAATTTTGGCCACCTTGTTGTCATCTACAATGGTTATTATGGAACCACACATCGAGGGCCACGCGTGTGAACCATAGTGGGGATCGCCTGTCTTTGAACCGCGTCCTTGTATTTGGTCAAAGAAGGAGTAACCGCGACAGCTGTTATGTGTGAGCATATCAACAATCTTCTCTTTGTGAGAAATATCGAATGTAATGAATATACTTTTCATAATTATTCCTGTTTTATTGAATTATGGTGGCAATTAATGCTTTTTGTCTTTGCCTTTTAATTGCTCTGTCTCTTTATTCTCGTTCCAGTATGCCTGTAACTCGCGCTGTTTCTTTATGGCGCGGCGACGGTTCTGGATACCGTTACCGGCAAATATACCATACATTGCAGGTACGTATATAAGTGTCATTATAGTGGATACCGTGAGACCGCCTATGATGGCAATACCCAAAGGACGCCACATCTCGGCACCTACACCTTGGCTCACTGCCAAAGGCACCATACCAAGAATGGTGGTGAGGGTGGTCATAAGCACGGGACGCATACGGCTCTTGGCTGCGCCTACGCAGGCCTGAATAACACCAAGACCTCTTTCGCGCAACAGCATAGTATAGTCTATGAGCACAATACCATTCTTCACAACAATACCTATAAGCATAATGCTACCAAGCATCGACATTACATTAAGGTTGGTACCGGTAATGAAGAGGGCAAGCAATACACCACTTATCGCAAATAGCACCGATATCATAAGAATGAAGGGGTAGGTGAGCGATTCGAACTGCGATGCCATCACTATGAATACCATCACAAGGATGATGATTGCAAGTTGTCCGAGGTCGCGATTAGAATCCTGTTGGTCCTCGTACGAACCGGCCACCTCAATAGATATTCCGGCAGGGATATCCATCTTGTCAATAATAGCTTGTCCGTAGTTCACTCCATCGCTAAGCGCTGTTCCGGCTGCAAGTACCGCATCTACGGTAACGATGCGCTCACGATCCTTACGCTCAATGGTAGGGGGCATTTCGTTAAGTACAACTTTACCGAGTTCCTTTATGCGTACAGGCTGTCCGTTGCTGCCATATATAACAATGTTCTCAATGTCGTTTATGCTCTGGCGTGCATTGGGCTCATAACGTACTTTTACGTCGTATTCATCACCATCTTCGCGGTAGTATGTGGCAAGCGCTCCATTGTAGCGGTTACGCATATAATTTGCTGCAGTAGATAGGTTGAGACCGTGCATTGCCAGTTTTTCGCGGTCAAAATCAACTATATATTGCGGTTGGTAGTCGCTACGGCTGATGTTTACCTGTGTCACTTTTTCCCACTCCCTTAGCGATGATGCAAGTTCTTTTGATAGGCGGTCGGTTGTTTCCATATCGTATCCGTATATCTCGAACGATGCCATAGACTGGCCACCCATACCACCACCTTGACTACCGCCAAGCATTACATTGCTTTTGGCAAGTTCGGGGAACATCTTAAGGTCGGCACGCATTTCGTCGCATAGGATTTCAAGACTCTTTTCGCGTTCGTTCGAGGGTACAAACATTATGTTAAACGATATGATGTGAGTACCGTTGTCACTGAGCGAAGCAAAAGTGTTATTCTCGTCGGCTTGTCCTGTTGTGAAACCGCAGGCAATGAGCTGGTCACCATAGCGGTCCATCCATAGTTTGGTGAGGCGCAAACCAACCTCCTGTGAACGCTCTATACGTGTGCCTATAGGCATTTCCAAGCTTACTCCCACACGGCCGTTGTCGTTTGCAGGGAAGAACTCGCTCTTGATACCTTTTGCACAAAGCAAACTCACCAAGAAGAGACCGAAACAGGCTGCAAGCGTTGTCCAGCGGTGGCGCATTGCCCAGTTTACTGCAATTGCATATTTAATATCAATGATGTCGAGTACCTTTTGAATGGGTTTGTAGAAGGTTATGAAGAACTTGCTCTGTTTCTTCTGCAGTTTAAGCATCTTTGCACACATCATAGGTGTGAGTGAAAGGGCGGCTGCTGTTGATATGAGCATAATGATACACATCATCCAACCAAGTTGCTTAAAGAGGACTCCACTCATACCGGTAACCATAGTCAATGGGAAGAATACGGCCCACATAGTCAGGGTAGATGCTATAACCGAAACTGCAACCTCATTGGTACCGTGCACGGCGGCATTGTTGGGGTCTGAACCTCGTTCAATATGCGATGTTACGTTCTCCAATACCACGATGGCGTCGTCTACAACCGAACCAATGGCGATACTTAAACAGGATAGCGAAATAATGTTTATTGAACCACCCGTTGCAAACAGATAAATGAATGATGCTACAAGCGAGAAGGGAATGGTAATAGCAATAATCACTGTAGCTCTCCATCGGCCAAGGAAGATGAATACCACAAGTACCACAAATATCATAGCATCGCGTATGGTGCTCGAAAGTGTGTTTACAGTGTTTAGAATATTGTCCGATGTGTCAATCATTATTTCAAGTTCCACATCCGAGGGCAGGCGCTTTTGCAGATTGGGGAGCTCTTCTTTTACTGCTTTGGAGATTGCAACCGAGTTACCACCGCTCTGCTTCTGCACAATAATCATAGCTCCCTGCTGGCCCTCTATGTATGTGTGCTGCGAGCGCTCTTGTACGTTGTCAACAATGCGGGCAATATCCTTCAAATATACATTGGCACCGTTGTGTGTGCCCACAACAAGATCCATCATCTGGCGAGGATCCTTAAATTCGCCTTCAACACGCAGCGAATAGGTGTTGTTACCCACATCGAAGTTGCCACCCGGGATATTGCGGTTTTCGGCCGCAATTATAGAACTTACAGTCTCCACGGGTATATTGTATGCCTCCATTTTTATAGGGTCCATATAGATGTTTATCTCGCGCTCGGGAGCACCGGCGATAGATACTGAACCCACACCGTCGATACGGGCAAGGGGGTTGGCCACATTGTCATCAAGTATTTTGTATAGTGCGCTCTGGCTCTCTTCGGCCTTTACCGACATTACAATGATGGGAATCATATCGGTAGAGAATTTGAAGATGATAGGCGTGTTGGCCTCGTCGGGGAGCGACGATGATACCATATCTAACTTGTCGCGCACGTCGTTGGTGAGGTTGTCTATATCGTATCCGAACTCAAACTCAAGTGTGATAACCGATACATTCTCACGCGAATCCGATTTGATGTGCTTGAGGTGTTCCACTGAGTTAAGAGTGTTCTCCAATGGGCGTGTTACATTGTTCTCAATATCCGAAGCACTTGCACCGTTATAGTATGTAAATACCATAAGAGTGTTTGTCTCAATATCGGGATATAGGTCGATGGGGAGTTTTGATAGCGAGAAAAGGCCGAATAGAGCAATCGCAATAAAGCATAGCGATGTCATAATCGGTTTTTTCACCGCACTTTCATATATGCTCATATTATATAATGTTTATTGTGTTATTATTCAATCACTTCAACTTCTTTGCCATTGTTGAGCCCTGTGTGTCCTGCAATTACAACAGAACTGCCGGGTTCGATACCCGAAATGAGCTCATATTTGTCGCCCATACGACGGCCAAGTTCTACCTTGTTATATGTAACTCTTCCGTTTTCGTATGTGTAAACATAGTAATCGCCTGCACCGGCCTGCTTAACGACAGCCTGGTCGGGCACAACCACGTGGCTCTTTGTACCAAAGTTCACTGTTACTTGCCCAAACATACCGGGGCGCACCTTGCGGTCATTGTTGGCAATCTTAATCTCCACGGGGAATGTGTGTGTGGTTGCATCGATAGTGGGGTATATAATATCAATCTTTCCTGTGAATTTTTCATCGCCATAAGTGTCGAATGTGGCTGTTACTGCCAAGCTCTTGTTGGTCTGTGCATAGAGGCTCTCGCTCACATTTATCTTCATCTTCACGGGAGAAATCTGCTCCACCACTAAAATGGGCTTGCTGCCATACATATCGCCGTTGTCGTAGTTACGTGCCGATACGACACCGTCGATGGGGCTCACAAGCACAGTGTTCTCCAACTTGTTGGCAAGTGCACGCTTGTTTACCTCCAACTGTGTCTTGGCGTTATCGTATTCTGCTTTTGAGGCACCGCCCACTTTGTAGAGCTCCTCAATGCGTTTGAAATCTATCTCCTGATTCTCAACCTGCAGTTTCAACTGGTCGAGGCTGCTTGCATCGAGCAATACCAGTTTCTGGCCTTTGCGCACGTTGTCGCCCACCTCAACAAGAATCTTTTCGATGCGCAGTGCCGAGCTGGGAATGATGTTGTTCTTAACCTCGGCCTCCACGGTTGTAGTGTATTGCTCAAGCTGTGCAACCTCCTCGGCTACCACCTGTGCAATCTTCACTTTGGGTTTCTCCTGCTGCACCTCCACCTGTGTGGTTTCAGCTGTCTCTGTTTTCTCTGAACTGCCGCAAGAACATAGAATGGCAGTTGCGGCCAATGCGATAAATGTCAGATTCTTTTTCATAATCGTCTATATGTTTTTTTTGTTTGTTTCTTCTCTTTGTCATTTTGACGACTGCAAGGATGAAAAATCCCTATTGCTTTTTGTATGAGATTCTTCGCTAATGCTCAGAATGACAAAACAAAGTTTTGTTTTTATTCCTTTCCTAAAACTGTGTTCAATTCCGATTTTGCCACCAAGTAGTCGTATATGGTGTTATTGTAGCTCAGCTGTACGTTTGTGAGCGATACCTGCGAGTTTGTGAGCTCCAGAATGGTGCCTTTACCCACGTCGTAACGCTTTTGGCTTATCTCCAGCCCCTTCTTTGCAAGCTCCACAGCGGTTTTGTTACTCTCGAGCTGCTCGGCACTCTTTGTCATATTGTCAAGGTAGCTTTGTGCCTGCATATTGAGCATACGCTCGGTGTTGGTGCGTGTCTCGGCAAGCTGCCACTGCTGTATCTTGTTGCTTTTGAGCTTTGTGAAATTGCTTGCCTGGAACAGGGGAATGCTCAACGAAAGTGCTACAGATGAGCTGTTGCCCCAGGTGTAGTCCATAACTTTCCAATCCTCGTTGTAAAGCGATTGGTATTGCAGGTTGCCCGACAAGGCGAGTGTGGGCAAGAAGTTGGTTTTCAACAAACCACGCTGCTTCTTGAGCAGTTGTGCTTGCAGGTCGATGCTCCTCAATGCTGAGTTGTTCTGCAGGTCGATGGCTTGTTTTGCGGCATTCTTGTCCATCTCGCTCTCGTGGTTTTTGAGGTTGTCGTCAATCACGAGGTTCACATCGGCTGTAATGCCCATAAGCACTTTCAGTTGCAATTTGGCAATCTCCACAGCGTTTTTGCCGCTTATTACAGAGGGCCAGGCGTTGCTCTTTTGTACCTCGGCGCTTATCTTGTCATACTCGCTCACGCTTCCCTGCTGGAACTTTGCGTTTACAATGTTGAAATTCTCCTCGGCCAGCTTGTAGTTTTCCATCAGCACGGTGTAAGAGTCCTGTGCAAGCATCAGCTGGTAGTATGCTTTTGTTACTTGGTTCACAAGGTCAATCTTTGAACCGCGGCTCTTCTCCACGGCAAGCTCCACGTCGGCCTTGGTGAGGCTCATACTCTTGTATATTGCGGGTGCAAACACGGGGAGTGATACCTGCAGGGTGCCGTTCCAGGTGCTTGCATCGTCTTTACCCATTTTGAATGTCTGGCCGCCCAAGTTCATCTCGGCCGCCTTTATTGCATAGTTCACGCTACCGTTAATCGTTGCTGTGGGCAGCAGGTTCTGCCAAGCCTCGTTCTTCGATACCTTCTTCAACTCAATCTCCTTCTCTGCAACCTTTATTGTGGGGTTCTCGCTCATAGCAAGCTCAATGGCTTTGTCGAGTGTAAGGTGCATTGTGGGTGTGGCCTCCTGTGCACGTGCCGGCATTAACATTGCCAGCAGGGCTACCACTGTTGTCAATCGCATTTTAAGATTCATAATTGTTATTTTATTGTTTATTCTTCTGTATAAAGTCTTCAATCTTTTCTCGTCCTTTTGCCGTGGCAATGCCTCGCAGGTAGAACAGAATGAGCAGGCGGCCGAGCTCCTCGGGCTTGTAGCGGCTGAGGTCGCTGTTGCCGGGTTGCTTGTTTACCGTCATAATGAGCTCCAGGTCTCGTTGCAATATAAAAGCGAGTATCTCAAAGTCGGCATCTTCGCGGAACAGCCCCTGCTTGCGCCCCTCTTCCATCCAGGCAATAAAGCGTTTGTTGTTCTTTTTCTCGCGAGCTTTACGGCGGTTCAGAACTTCGGGGTATCGTTCGAGGTCGGTAAAAAACAGTCTGTTGGTTTCGCTCAAAATCCTGAAATAAAGCTCGTAGAGTTTAAGAATTATATCCAGGATGTCGTTGGAGTTCCTGATAATCTCTTTTGCTTCGGCCGAAACACTCTCGTGGCTCAACTTCAGCGCCTCTATAATAAGGTTCTCCTTGTCGGTGAACAGTTCATAAATGGTACGCTTCGATACAGAAATTAAAGAGGCAATGTCGTCCATTTTTACCTCTTTTATTCCTTGCTTGCGAAACAAGCCCAGTGCAGCAGAAATTATCTTTTGCTTTACCTCCTCTTTGCTATTTTCCTCTTTACTGTTTTTCACGATGCAAAGATACGTAGAAAACTTTTTTTGGCAAAAAAGTTTTCTATTCAATTCTTGGCAAAATGTTCCTTTATTAAGGTTTTTTAGAATTTATACAACAAAAAGGCACGCAATTATGATGATTGCGTGCCTTTTTGTCTTTTTTATTCTTTTTGAATCCCGTTCATCAATCCTCTAACAGGTGCTTCAAAAAGTCGTTCATCTCCTCGTCGAATCCCTTCAAAAGGTCCTCGCTCAGGATTAGTGTGTCGTCGTCAATATACAGCAAGTCCACTATAGTCTCTTTATCTTCATCTACAAGCACAAAAGAGTAGGGTTTCACTATGTTGATGCTCTCAAATATGCCCTCTTCCTGCATTTTGGCAAGTTCGCCGCGCAGCACTTTTTCAAACAATTTTTCGTCGTGTACGTTTTCCCATTCTTTAATATGTACGCGCGCGAGGCTGTTGTCGTCATCGTCGTAGATGGTGAGCGTGCCATTGTCGCCGTTTACATATATGTGGAAATCGGTGACCATTGCGGTTTCGGCCGTTATGTATTTTTTTGCCATATCATTTATGGCATTTCTAAGGCTCTCTTGTGTCTGTTTACTTAATGGCATATTTGTGGAGGGTTTAGGTTTGTCGTGTAATTCTTTATGTAGCAGTGCTCTTTACAGGTTCTTGCCGTGGCAGTGTTTGAACTTTTTGCCACTGCCGCAAGGGCAGGGGTCGTTGCGCCCCACAGTCTTTTCGGCTCTCACGGGCGTGCGCTGCTCGGCGCGTGTGTCGTGTTGTGCGGCAGCCTGCTGGTTGGCGTCGTTCAAATCTACCTTTGTCTCGTTGTATTTGGGCTTCTGCTTGCTACGCTGCGGGTCGGGTGCCACCTTTACATCCTGGCGCTCCTGTACGGGGATTTGTCCGCGCAACAGGATGGATGCCGTCTGGTCGTTTATCTTATTCACCATCTTGTCAAATAGGGTAACCGACTCTAATTTGAAGATGAGCAACGGGTCTTTCTGTTCGTAGCTTGCGTTCTGCACCGAGTGTTTGAGCTCGTCGAGGTCGCGCAAGTTCTCCTTCCAGGCGTTGTCTATGGTGTGTAGCAATATAGCCTTTTCAAAGCACTTTATAACCTCCTTGCCCTTTGTTTCGTATGCGGCGGCAAGAGGCACGGGAATCTGATATACGTGGCGGCCATCGGTGATGGGCACATATATGTGCTTGTCGCGCATCTGCTCGTTGTTCTTGTATATGTACTCTATGTAGGGGTATGCCACCTGTGCCATACGCTCGGTTTTCTGCTTGAAGTTGCTCATTACAGCCTCGAAGCATTTTTCGGCAAGTTCCTCGGTGTCCATTTTGCGATACTCTTCCTGGCTTGCAATGGGCATTTCGCTGGCGAGCACGCGCAGGAACTCCATTTTTGCATCCTCGTAGTCGCAATTCTCCACAATGTTGCAGCAACGGTCCCACACCATATTCACTATATCCATACCAATGCGCTCGCCTATGAGTGCGTGGCGGCGTTTTGTGTATATGACTGAACGCTGCTTGTTCATCACGTCGTCGTACTCCAGCAGGCGCTTACGGATACCGAAGTTGTTCTCCTCCACCTTTTTCTGCGCACGCTCGATGGAGCTCGAAATCATAGGATGCTCAATCATATCGCCATCCTTGAAGCCAATAAACTTGCTGTCGAGTATTTTTGAGATACGCTCCGAACCGAACAGGCGCATCAGGTTGTCCTCGAGTGACACGAAGAATACCGAAGAACCGGGATCGCCCTGGCGGCCGGCACGTCCGCGCAGCTGCCTGTCAACACGGCGCGATTCGTGGCGTTCTGTACCTATGATGGCAAGACCGCCTGCTGCGCGTACCTCCTCGCTCAACTTGATGTCGGTACCACGGCCGGCCATATTGGTTGCAATGGTCACCGTGCCCGAAAGACCGGCCTTTGCAACAATGTCGGCCTCCTTCTGGTGCAGTTTGGCGTTAAGTACGTTGTGTGCTATGCCGCGCATTTTGAGCATACGGCTCAGCATTTCCGATATTTCAACCGATGTGGTACCTACAAGCACGGGGCGACCCTGCTGCACAAGGCTCTCAATCTCCTCTATTACCGCTTTGTATTTCTCGCGTTTGGTTTTATAAACGCGGTCGTTCATATCCTCGCGGGCAATGGGGCGGTTAGTGGGGATTACAACCACATCAAGTTTGTAGATATCCCAAAACTCACCGGCCTCGGTCTCGGCTGTACCGGTCATACCGGCAAGCTTGTGGTACATACGGAAATAGTTCTGCAAAGTGATGGTGGCAAATGTCTGCGAAGCAGCCTCCACCTTCACACGCTCTTTTGCCTCGATGGCCTGGTGCAAACCGTCGGAGTAGCGGCGGCCCTCCATAATACGGCCTGTCTGCTCATCTACAATCTTCACCTGTCCATCCTCGGTTACCACATACTCCACGTCGCGGTCGAACATTGTATAAGCCTTCAACAGCTGGCTTATGGTGTGTATGCGTTCCGATTTCACTGCGTAGTTGGTGAGCATCTCATCCTTCTTGGCAGCCTTCTCCTCGTTGCTAAGCTCGGTGTTGTTCTCGAGCTCGGCCATCTCCGATGCTATGTCGGGCAGTACGAAGAGTGTCTGGTCTTTGGCATTTCCCGTAATGAGCTCTATACCCTTGTCAGTGAGTTCCACGCTGTTGTTCTTCTCGTCTATTACAAAGAAGAGGGGCTCGGTGGCCTCGGGCATACGCTTATTGTTCTGCTCAATGTAGTACTCCTCGGTCTTCAAAAGGCCTGTCTTTACGCCGGGCTCGCTCAGCAGCTTTATAAGAGGCTTGTTTTTGGGCAATGCCTTGTGGCTGCGGAAAAGCGACAGGTAACCGGCGGTCACCTCGTCCTTGTTGTCGGAATATATGAGCTTGCGCGCATCGGCAAGGTATTGTGTGGCAAGTTTCTTCTGTGCATCCACCAGGCGCTCCACCAAGGGGCGGTACTCCTCGAACAGCTGGTCCTCGCCGCGGGGCACGGGGCCCGAAATGATAAGCGGGGTACGAGCATCGTCAATGAGCACCGAGTCCACCTCATCGACAATGGCATAGTTGTGCACACGCTGAACAAGGTCGGCGGGCTGGGTGGCCATATTGTCGCGCAGGTAGTCGAAACCGAACTCGTTGTTGGTACCGAATGTAATGTCGGCAAGGTAGGCGTTGCGGCGGGCATCGGAATTGGGCTGGTGCTTGTCTATGCAATCCACGCTCAAGCCGTGGAACATATAAAGCGGCCCCATCCACTCGGAGTCGCGCTTTGCAAGGTAGTCGTTCACGGTTACCACGTGCACACCGTTGCCTGTGAGGGCGTTGAGGAACACGGGCAGTGTGGCCACAAGTGTTTTACCCTCACCGGTAGCCATCTCGGCAATGCGGCCCTTGTGCAGCACCACGCCACCGAATAGCTGCACGTCGTAGTGCACCATATTCCACACGGTGTCGTTGCCGCCGGCGGTCCAGTGGTTCCTGTATATTGCCTTGTCACCGTCGATTGTTACAAAATCGTACTTGGCGGCAAGGTCGCGGTCGAACTCTGTGGCTGTAACCTCAATGGTCTCGTTCTCGCTGAAACGGCGCGCGGTGTCCTTTACAATGGCAAATGCCTCGGGCAATGCCTTGTCGAGCGCCTCGTCGAGTTTTTCGAGAACCTCTTTCTCCAATTTGTCTATCTGGTTGAAGATGCTTTCGCGCTTTTCGAGCTCGGTATTCTCTATGCTTGCCTTAAGTTCGGCAATCCTGTTGCGCTCGGCGGTAACCGTTCCCTGTATCTTCTCTTTCAAAGCGGCAGTGGCAGCACGCAGCTCGTCGTTGCTAAGTGCGTTTATGGCGGGGTAGGCCGCTTTTATCTTCTCCACCCAGGGAGCTATCTCACGTCTGTCTCGGCTTGCTTTGTTGCCGAATAGCTTGCTTATAAATTCGTTAAATCCCATTATTTTGTTTTTGTTTTTTCGTTATTTTCAAAAGTAATTGCAAAGATAATAATATAATTATAATTTAATGATATATCGCACAAAATGTTTTATAGATGAATGCGATGCTATTTGATATACTACAAAAAGCGTGCCAAAGTGTGGCTTTATAATTTTTTTCTATAATTTTGATGTAAAAATGCTTTTGTGTATCTTCGCAGAAAAATTAACTGATATAATATGAAAAACCTGTTTTCTTGTGCTTTGGCAGTGGTATTGCTCGCTTCTTGCAGCATTACCGAAAAGGTCTATTATGCAAAAGATTTTGGCGCTGTGCCAAACACCGGTGCCGATATGACAAAGGAGGTGGCAACAGCCATAGCCACCATAAAGACCGAGCGTGGTGGAAAGCCTGCCCGTTTGGTGTTCGAGGCGGGCGAGTACGATTTCTACCCCGATAGTGCCAATGTGCGCGAGTTCTATATTTCGAACCACGACCAGGACAATCCCAAACTTGTGGCTGTAGCTCTCGAGGGTGTGAAGAACCTCACCCTGCAAGGTGAGGGTGCGGCGGAGTTCCTTATGAACGGCCGTATGTTGCCCATTGCTATGGTAGATTGCGAAAATTGTAAATTATCTTCCATCGTGGTGGATACCCGTGCGCCACAGATTACACAGGTAGAGGTGCTTGAAAATGAAAACGGCTTCATCACCTACCGCGTGGCTCCGTGGTCCAATTATAAAATTGTGGACGGGCGCTTTGTCGCATACGGCAACAATTGGGAACTTACCCCTACTGCCGGTATTGCGTTTGAGGGCGAAACGGGCCGCCTGGTCTATCGCACAAGCGACATCGGTGTGGGCGTGTATAATGTAGAGGAGGTTGAGCGGGGTGTGATACGCGCGCCGTGGAGCGATGCACGCCTTCTCCCCGGTACACGCGTGGCTATGCGTTCATACTATCGCCCCACACCGGGAATCTTCGTCTCCAAGTGCAAGGATACCGGCTTCGAAAATGTTTGGGTACATTATGCCGAGGGTATGGGCCTTTTGGTGCAAAACAGCGAGAACCTTCATCTTGATTGCTTCAATGTGGCTCCCCGCGAGGGCGGCGACCGCTATTTCTCCACCCAGGCCGACGCTACGCACTTTTCGGGTTGCAAGGGGTTGATAGATTCTCATAGCGGCATTTATAGCGGTATGATGGACGACGCTATCAATGTGCACGGAACTTATCTGCGTGTCACGCAACGTCTTGCCGATAATGTGATTGTGGCCCGTTATATGCACCCGCAGGCTTATGGCTTCTATTGGGGCGGCAAGGGCGATGCGGTGCAGTTTGTACGCTCATCCACAATGGAGGTGTGCGAGCCCAATGTCGTGGAAAGCATAGAGCCCTATGACAAAAAGGAGATTGTCGGTGCCAAGGAGTTCAAGATAACCCTGCGCGACAAAGTGGCCGATGATATTGCCTGTGGCGATTATGGAATTGAAAATCTCGAATGGACTCCCCGTGTTACATTCCGCGACAATACCATACGTAATAACCGTGCACGCGGCGCGCTCTTCAGCACTCCTCAGGATGTGCTTGTCGAGAACAATCTGTTCGACCACACATCGGGCACTGCCATATTGCTTTGCGGCGACTGCAACGGATGGTTCGAAACAGGTGCGTGCCGCAATGTGGTGATACGCAAAAACCGTTTTGTGAACGCCCTCACCAATATGTTCCAGTTTACCGATGGCATCATCTCAATCTACCCCGAAATACCCAACCTGCAGGCGCAGAAAAAGTATTTCCACGGTGGTAACGGCACGGGCGTTGTTATAGAGGATAATATATTTGAAACCTTTGATGCTCCCGTTGTTTATGCAAAATCGCTCGACGGCCTGCTGTTCCGTGGCAACAAAATTATACAGAACAACGACTATGAGCCATTCCACTGGAACCGCCATCGTTTCCTGCTCGACCGAGTGGTGAATGTAACCATCGAGAATAACGAATTTTCAACCGGTTTCGATGCCGAAAAGGATATAAAACATCGCTACTGAAAAGATGTTCCACCGCTTTAAGAAGGATATATCTTCAGTTTCACTGCTAACGAGTTTCAATAACCCGTTCCACTACAGCCCACACACGCTCTGTGTGTGGGCTGCCGATGAATTGCGCCTGCTGCTGCAGGGTAACCCCCGTCTGGCAGCCGATGCCGCCACAGGCAAAATGTTGGGTGTGCTTGTTGTGCGCAATGTCGCGGGCGAGGTGGGCTATCTTGCAGGCTTTTCGGGCCTTTTGTGTGGCAGCAACAGGCAAGCGGGTTTTGCACCTCCTGTGTTCGATTTCCTTGCACCCGACGGCTATTTCAAACGCGAGGAGGCTGCCATAACGGCAATAAACCATAAAATTGCGGAAATAGAGCGCAGCGATGAGTATCATTCCGCCGTTGAGGCTGTGGCACATTCCGAGTGTTATGCTCACGAAACCATTGCTGCGCGCAAGCAGCAGTATGCCGCCAACAAAAAAGCCCGCGACGAAAAACGTGCATCGGGCACAGCAACGGCGGCCGAGCTCGAGGCTCTTATACACCAGAGCCGGTTCGAAAAGGCTGAACTCAAGAGGCTTGTTCGCCATTGCAATGAGAAGGTGGAAGATGCTCGTGCAATGCTTCAGCCTTTTACTCAAAGGATTGCAGCCCTTGCGGCAGAACGCAAGCAACGCTCGGCAGCACTGCAGGAGTGGCTTTTTACGCAGTTCAAAGTACTCAACGGGCGCGGTGAACGAAGAAGCCTTTTGGAAATATTTGCTGCTTATAACGGTGCTTTACCCCCTGCTGGGGCGGGGGAGTGTGCCGCCCCCAAAATGTTGCAGTATGCCTACGATAATAATATGCAACCCCTTGCTATGGCTGAATTCTGGGTGGGTGCATCGCCCGCAGGCGAGGTGCGCCGCGATGGCTGTTTCTACCCCTCGTGCAAAAGCAAATGCTACCCCATACTCTCGTATATGCTGCAGGGCATCGATGTAGAGGAGTCGGCTCTTGAACGTGGCGGCGAGAACATCACGGCAATAAAGGTGGTGTATAAAGATGATTCGCTCATTGTGGTGGATAAGCCTCACGGTGTGCTCAGCGTGCCGGGCATTGTGGGCGGCAGCAGCGTGCAGGATTGGCTGCGTTCCACATACAAGAGCAACGATATATTTGTGGTTCACAGGCTCGATATGGCCACGTCAGGCCTGCTTGTGGCGGCCCGTTCTATGGATATGCTCAAGGCTATGCAAGGGCTTTTTGCATCGCGCGAGGTGGAAAAGCGTTATGTTGCTCTGCTCGATGGTGTGCCGGTGCATAGCGAGGGCGAGGTTAATCTGCCCTTAATGCCCGATTATGACCACCGTCCTTGTCAAAAAGTATCATTCGAAGAGGGTAAGCCTGCAAAAACCATTTTCAAGCTGTTGCGCAATGTGCAATGCGGCAGCAGTGAATGTGCGCTTGTGTCGTTACAGCCTGTTACGGGGCGCACACACCAGCTGCGCGTGCATTGTGCACACCACCTGGGGCTTAATGTACCTATAGTGGGCGATGCGCTTTATGGCTCGGCTGCCGAGCGCCTTATGCTGCACGCTTGTTATGTGGCTTTCAAGCACCCGGTGAGCGGAGAGCGTGTGGAGTTGTCGTCGCCTGCGCCTTTTCAGTAATTTGCAAAAATGAGGAATTCCCCCTTGCACTTGATGGTTACGTTGTCGGTTACAGCCTCGTTAAGCGTGCCCTGCCACCAATTTGTGAAGTCGTATAATGGGTAACGCAGCCCCTGTGAAGAGAAACCGCTTGCCGTGAAATTTATAATGGAAATCTGCTGCCCTTTTCTTGTGGGTAGTGTGAAAGAATCCTTGCAGGGTATAAATGTGCCATAATTGGTGAATGAGCGCACGCAGGCACCTGCACGCATATACTCTATTAGCAGGCTTATGTTGCCCAATGTGTGATCCTCGCGCTTGCCTGTGGCTGCCACAATGGCTATCCTCTTGTAGCCGTGCTGCAGCAGCCAGCCTACGGCTTTTGTCTGGTCGTTGGTCTCTTGCTCCTCTATGCGGTGCAGTATATGAGAATATTTTTCGCGGTTGGAGGCGCTCAACGAGTCGCCATCGCCTATTATTATATCGGGCGTGTTGCCTCGGGCGATATATTCGTTGGCACCGCCGTCGCAGCATACTACGTATGGGGCGTTCTCTATTATTTGCAATGGTCCGGCGGCAGTGGGGTATTCGCCGTTTGCTATTATCACAGCATCGAATTCTCTCATTTTTGCATCAATTTTCTCCATTTGAAGTAGCCAAAGATAGAAATTATTGCGTAAACGGCATAGAGAACAGCGGTGAAATAGAGTCCTTTATATATGTAGAGCCAGGCGCTCACGGCATCTACCACTAACCACACCCACCACTGCTCAATGTATTTGCGGGCAAGCATCCACATTCCCACAATGCTCAATGCCGTGGTGAATGAGTCCCACCAAGGCACGGTGCTGTCGGTGTGGTTTATAAGTATGTATGTTATTACGCACTGCGCTGCAATGTATGTGAGGGCGAGCTTGCCCCACACCCTTTTGGGGGTGTGGGTAATTGCAAGCTCTTTTTCCTCTTTCTTTTTGGAACCGAACAGGTGGAACCCGTACCGCCACG
The DNA here is from genome assembly GCA_017536765.1 of Bacteroidaceae bacterium. GTDB lineage: Bacteria > Bacteroidota > Bacteroidia > Bacteroidales > Bacteroidaceae > HGM04593. The sequence goes on along the minus strand of JAFXGV010000026.1, from coordinate 23,495 downwards.
CAGCCCAGCCATAGAGCGCTATGAGCAGGTAGTAGATGTTTATTCCAAAATCGGCATAGAGCCCGGCGTTATAATATACATACAGGTATATTGCGGGCATTATGATGCTTGTCACCCACAAATAGATGCTTGCGCGGTACTCAAGCCACAGGTAAATTACGCCTACTAAGGTTCCTATAATCTCTATTGCTTGTTCCATAATGGTTTTTTACAGTCTTATTGAAATTGTTCCAAGTGCATTTATGCCTGCTTGCGCTGCATAACCGGCATAGTTGTAGCGTATCTTCTCGCCATTGTCGGTGTAGAAACCGCTGCCGGCATAGCCGTTGTTCTCGTATTCGTGGTCGAACAGGTTGTATATTGTAACACCCACAGTCACTCCCTTTGTGCGTGGCACATCAAAACTGTATGCAAGGCGCAGGTTGCTCACGAAATAGGCATCGAGTATGTGGTCGTTCTGTTTGGAATTGCTCATATACTGCTTGCTCACGTATTGCGATTGCAACGATGCTTCAAAGCCCTTGTAGGCATAACCTATGGTGTTGTTCACAATAATGTCGGGCGAGAAGGCTATGGGGGTGTCGCCGTGCTTTATAACCCAACGCTCGCCGCCTACCCACTCATCCTCGTAGAGTGTTTCGGTAAAATCCTTCACTCTATTGCGGCTCAGTGTGGCATTGGCCTCCCACAGCAGGCCGCAAGGGAGTTTTGCGCCTGCCATAAGCTCAATGCCGGTGCGGTAGCTGCGCGGCACGTTTGCGGCAAGCGGCTCGCCTATCTCGTTAAGCTCGCCGGTGAGTACAAGCTGGTCTTTGTAGTCCATATAATAGAGGTTCACGCCGGCGTGGAAATATTCGCCTGTGTAGCTGTAACCAAGTTCGTAATCTATCAGGCGTTCTTCTTTGGGGTGCTCGTTCAGCTTGCCGTCGGTGTAGTTGTTGCGGGTGGGCTCCTTGTGAGCCACGCTCACCGAGCCGAATAGGCGGTTCTCTCTGTCTATCTGCCACGAAAGGCCCGCTTTGGGGTTTACGAAATTGAATGTTTCGTCTATTGCAAGCTGTTGCGGTGCGCCTGTGGCATCGTTCCACTTGTCGTTGCAGCCTGTTATGTCGTATGCTATGTGGCGGTATTGCACATCGGCATATGCATTAAGGTGCTCCGTGATGCTGAAATCTCCTTTTATGTAGATGTTACCATCGCTCTTGCGCCCTTGGTTGCGATAATATTCGTGGTTGGGCACTACGTTGCCAATGTAATTCTTCACCCACAACACGTGCCCGAAGTGGTCGCCCACATAGCGGTTGAGCGCACCACCCACGGTGGCATTTACACGATTGGCGTTGTATGTGACAGCAAAAACCGCACCGCCAAAGTGGTTGTCCATCGCCTTTTTGCGCACAAGGTCGCTCTTTTTGATTGTTTCGCCGTTCAGCTCGTATGGCATCAGGGCATACTCCTTGAGCGTGCGGCCTGTCTTGTACTCCTGGTAGTAGCCGTCGCCCTTTGTGTAGTGCAGGCCAATGTTGGCATTCCACTCGTTGTTGAAGCGGTGGTCTATGAGCAACTGGTAGTTTGTTTGAGTGTAGTTGTCGGTCTGGTCGTCGTAGTAGTGTGCCTTGCCGTTTTCATCGGTGAACATATAACCGCAACTGTTGTAGCGGCGGCCATAGAGCGCCATCTCCTCCTTCGATGCATAGTTCCAAGCGTGATAGGTCTGTTCCTCACCGGCAAATGTTATAAGTTTTACGGCTGTGTTGTCGGTGAAATAGCTGCCTTGCAGATAGTACGACTGCAGGTTGGTTTCGGCACGGTCTATGTAACCGTCGCTGCCAATGTCCGACAGGCGCAGGTCTATGGCCCAGCGGTCGGCTATGAGTCCGCTACCCACCTTGAGCGTGGCTTTGTGTGTGCCAAACGAGCCTGCCGAGCCGCTGAATTCGGCATACGGCGTGTTACCCGCTTCGCTTATCTGCATATTTATGCTTGCACCGAACGCGCCTGCTCCGTTGGTAGATGTTCCCACACCGCGCTGTATCTGCACATCTTTTACCGACGAAGCAAGGTCGGGCATATTCACCCAGAATACATTGTGGCTCTCGGCATCGTTTATCGGTATTCCGTTGGCTGTTACATTTATGCGTGTGCCATCGGTGCCACGCACGCGCAGGGTGGTATAGCCTATGCCGGCTCCTGCATCGCTTGTTGTCAGAGCGCTTGGCGTGCTGCTTATGAGGTATGGGAAATCAACACCCGTGTTGCTCTTTTTAAGCACCTCCTTGCCTATGTTGGTATAGGCAACGGGGGTGGTTTCCGTGGCACGCCCCGCCAATATTTCCACTTCCTGCAGATTCTTGTTCTGCAAGCTGTCCTTCTGCGCAGCCCCATTGTGTGCATAGGCCGCGCTTGCCGCACATAATATGCAGCAGAGCAATGTTCTCTTTTTCATTGCAATTCCAAATTTTAGTGGAGCTTGGGGGAAATGAAAAATCCTCCAAACTCCGTTGTTAAACAGAAAATGGGGATTTTCCTGCGTGTGCCGAATGTGTGCACGCCATTCGGCTCTCTCCCTACGCCGGCATTACCCGGATCAGGTTCTTGGGTATGATCTCAGCCCGTATATTAAGGCACCCCGTTATTGAAATCTGCTGCGAAAGTAATACAAACTTTTTTATCACGCAAACAACAGTATGGAATTTTGATGTTTGTGTAAAAAAATGGGTGTGCCGTATCTTATCTAATAGGTACGAATTCGTAATAGTAAGTCCCGGCGCCTGAAGAAAGATGCATAATTATTCTGGTTACTTCGGGTATGTCGTAGTCATAACCGTATATGCGGATTTGGGGGGACCATCCTACCGAATGCCAAACATAAATTTTTTCAACAAGATTGTATTCATTGGAATTTTCGGATATATTAACTCTTTCGAATTCTACGTTGAAATTGCGGTCTTTGGTATTGTAGGTATATGAGCTATGCACATTTTCTGAAGTTCCTAAATGGTTGTTGATGACTATATATTCCTTTATTAAAGTTGGGCTATAAAAATTGAAAGTGAATATTTTATTCATTCTGTCTTTATCAATTTTTATAGTCATATCCTTTATGGAACTTATGATGGAGATGGAGGTGTGGTGTGTTATAACGTATTCAACGCCGTCTCTAAACTCTAAACCATCTCCAACGTTTACAAGTTTCCACTTGCCCTCTATCATACTATTTGCCTCTTCATTAACGACAAATCCTGTCGCGGTGGCTAATTGTATCTCTTCCTCATTGTCAAATAGTTCCTCACAAGATGTAAACAATAATAAAACTGCCAAGGCGGTAAATACGTTGTTGAAAATTTTTCTATTCATAGCTTTAATTTTTGTGTGTAATAGTATTGTATGCTGATTTTTTGTAGTAGCAATGGCTTTGTGCCGTTGTTTGCGTGTTATTTGAAAATGTTGCTAATCTTGTCAAGGAGGCTCTCCTCGTAGGGTTTTATCTCCTCGGCGTTGTTGGTGTCTATGTCGGCATTGAAGAAATTTTCAAGGCGTGTGTCCCAAGCGTCGGCATTCATCGAGCCTTTATCGTTTATGAATTGCAGCAGCAGGCGCGCATTTTTGTGTATGTGTGCGTTGGGGGCCTCCTCAATGGCCTCTTTGTCTTTGCCGGCCTTGTCGAGGCTGTCGATGAGTTCTATTATCTTTTTGTGGCGGTAGGCCGGTGCAATGGAGTAGTTCTTTTTGTTGTCCACGGGAATGAAAATACCGCGGTTAATCATAGATTTTATGAATATCTCCGATATGTGTGGCGGTATGTCGTATGCGCTGTTCAGCACCCCCGATATATATTCAATGTCGAAAACCTCCTTGCCTGTGAGCGAGCATAGCTGCTCGGCCTTGTCGAGCGTGATGAGGCACAGGAATTTGCGGTAGTTGTTGCTGATGCCCGCAAATTTGTTCTCTCTCACCAATTTGTCGGCCCTTTGCAACAGGTAGTTCCAACGGCTGCCTGCCATACAGATGGTCCACGAATAGTAGATGAGCAGCAGGAATATGATGAGGCTCGCAAGGTCGCCGTAAATGTTGCGGTAGTTGTTGAACATTGAAATAATGGTGTAGCTGAAATATTGCATCAGCGCAAAAACCATACCGCACACAACCGATGCTATGGCAGCATACTTTATATCCACCTTGGCGCGCGGTATCAGCTTGTATGCGCCAAAAAGGCATACAACATAGGCCGAAACCGTGAATATAAAAACATTCAGTTCGTGTATTATGGTGCCCTTGAGATACGACGACATCGTCCACCAGATGGCAAGCAGAATTATTGCCACAAAGGGAATGAGCAACACAATGGCAAAAATGCTGAGCAACTGGGTGAAATCGCGCCCGGGTAGGTTCCACAGCGTGTTGAAGGTGGCATCTATCGTTTTGAAGATGGAAAATACCGAGTAGAGCAATAGTATCAAACCAATACCCGCGCCAAGCCAAAAACTTACCTGTGTGTTGTTCAGGTAGCTGTCGGCAAAACCCAGCAACTTTTCCGAAATCATATCCTGCCCGTGGAAAAAGAACTGCACCTGCTCCTTAAACATCTCGCCATATCCCAAAATATTTGCAATAGCCACCATAAGTGCCATTACCGGCACTATGGCAAACAGCGTGTGGTATGTGAGTGCCGCCGATGCCTGTTGCAGGCTGCCGAAACTTGTGCATAGCTTTACAATGGCCCACAAACCGCGGTTGTTGTCTATCTCCTTGTCATTGTCCAGTGCCACAAGCTTTGCGGCAATCTTTTTTATGTAGTTTATCATATCTCTTTTTCGTGGTTTACTGCAAAAGTAGTAATTAAAACCTTTTTTATTAAATAATACTTTGGTTAATTTTGTAAATCTTTCTCTTTTCTGCCAAAATGTCACATTTGGGTGTCACGAAAGGAAAAGTTTGCTATCTTTGCAGTCGCGCAACTTTTTTGGCACACTTTTTGTTTAATAATCAATGTGCCATTGAGGCACGGCAAAAAAGAATAATTAACAAACAAAATAAAAAGAAGATTATGAACATTAAACCATTAGCAGACAGAGTGCTTATACTGCCTATGGCAGCAGAGGAGAAAACTATCGGTGGTATCATCATCCCCGACACAGCAAAGGAGAAACCCTTGCAGGGCAAGGTTGTAGCCGTTGGTAACGGTACAAAGGACGAGGAGATGGTAATTGCCGTTGGCGACCAGGTGCTCTATGGAAAATATTCGGGTACAGAGCTCGAGTACGAGGGTGAGAAATATTTGATTATGCGTCAGAGCGACGTGTTGGCTATTTTAGGATAATTAAAAACTTTTTTCAATTATGGCAAAAGAGATTCTTTTTAATATGGAGGCTCGCGACCAGCTTAAAAAAGGTGTCGATGAGCTCGCAAATGCAGTGAAAGTAACATTGGGCCCCAAAGGTCGCAATGTCATTATAGAGAAAAAGTTCGGTGCTCCCCACATTACAAAAGACGGTGTGTCGGTAGCCAAGGAGATAGAGCTTGCCGATGCTTATATGAACACCGGTGCACAGCTTGTGAAATCGGTTGCATCAAAAACCAACGACGATGCCGGAGATGGTACAACAACAGCAACACTCCTTGCACAGGCAATCATCACCGAGGGCTTGCGCAACGTTACAGCAGGTGCCAATCCTATGGACCTCAAGCGCGGTATCGACAAGGCTGTTACAAAGGTAGTGGAATCTATCAAGGCACAGAGTGAGACCGTGGGCGACAACTACGACAAGATTGAGCAGGTTGCTACAATTTCGGCCAACAACGATGGCGAAATTGGCAAGCTCATTGCCGATGCTATGCGCAAGGTTACAAAAGACGGCGTTATCACCATCGAGGAGGCAAAGAGCCGCGACACCACAATTGGCGTGGTAGAGGGTATGCAGTTCGACCGTGGTTATCTATCGCCCTACTTTATGACCGACACCGAGAAGATGGAGTGTAATATGGACAACCCCTACATTCTCATCTACGACAAGAAGATAACCAACCTCAAGGATATGCTCCCCATCTTGGAGGCTGCCGTGCAGACAGGTCGTCCTCTGCTCATAATTGCCGAGGATGTGGAGAGCGAGGCTCTCACAACGCTTGTTGTGAACCGCTTGCGCTCACAGCTCAAGATTTGTGCCGTTAAGGCTCCCGGTTTCGGCGACCGTCGCAAAGATTTGCTCGAGGATATCGCAACCCTCACAGGCGCCATCGTGATAAGCGAGGAGAAGGGCATCAAGCTCGAGCAGGCTACATTGGAGATGCTCGGCACCTGTGGCCGCATCACAGTGAGCAAAGAGAATACCACCATTGTGGATGGTAACGGCGACAAGGAACTCATTGCAGCCCGCGTAGGCCAGATTAAATCTCAGATAGCAACAACAAAGAGCGACTACGACAAGGAGAAACTTCAGGAGCGTCTTGCCAAACTTGCAGGCGGCGTGGCTGTTCTCTATGTGGGTGCCGCTTCGGAGGTTGAGATGAAGGAGAAGAAAGACCGCGTTGACGATGCATTGTGCGCAACACGCGCTGCCATCGAAGAGGGTATAGTTCCCGGCGGTGGTGTGGCTTATATCCGCTCTATCGACTGCCTCGATGGTATGGAGGCTGCAAATGCCGACGAAAAGACAGGAATCAACATCATAAAGCGTGCCATCGAAGAGCCTTTGCGCCAGATTGTGGCAAACGCTGGCAAAGAGGGTGCCGTTATCGTGCAGAAGGTGCGTGAGGGCAAGGCCGATTATGGTTACAACGCCCGTGCCGATGTATATGAGAACCTCTTCGCAGCCGGTGTGGTTGATCCCGCCAAGGTTACCCGTGTGGCTTTGGAGAACGCTGCTTCTATCGCAGGTATGTTCCTCACAACCGAGTGCGTTATTGTAGAGAAGAAAGAGGATAAACCCGAACTGCCTATGGGCGCCCCCGGAATGGGTGGAATGGGCGGTATGATGTAATCCCCAATATAGAACGACAGAACGCGGCTGCGCACGTGCGCAGCCGCGTTTTTTGTTTGTAAATAACATTTTTGATATAAACAATGGGTAAGTGTTGAATAAAAATTGTACTTTTGAAAAATATTGAATACCCTGCCAATGGAGAAAGAGAAGAAACATACTGCCGTGGTTGTGGGTGCGGGCCCTGCGGGCCTCACTGCTGCATACGAACTGCTGAAAAACAGTTCCATTGCCCCCGTGGTGCTCGAAGAGAGCAATGCCATAGGCGGCATATCGCAGACCGTGAATTTCGGTGGAAACCGTATGGATATAGGCGGGCACCGTTTCTTTTCCAAAAACGACAGGGTGATGAACTGGTGGTGCTCTATGATGCCGTTGCAGGCATCGCCCGCCCTCGATGAACTGTTGCTTGGGGCTGCTGAAAGCGGTGAACAACCTTCGCCCCAAGATAGCGACCGAGTGATGCTGCGCCGTCGCAGGGTGTCGCGCATCTTCTTCTTGCGCAAATTCTTCCCCTATCCAATATCGTTGAGCCTTGCCACACTTGCAAAATTGGGACTCTGGCGCACAATAAAGGCAGGCTGTGGTTATATCGCAGCCAAAATGCACCGCCTCCCCGAGGACTCTTTGGAGAATTTCTACATAAACCGTTTCGGTAGGCCGCTCTACAGCCTCTTTTTCGAGGGCTACACCCAAAAAGTGTGGGGCGTGCACCCGTCGCAACTGGGGGCCGACTGGGGCAGCCAGCGCGTGAAGGGGCTTTCGGTGTCGGCAGTGATTAAGGATGCGCTTTTGCGCCCGTTCCGCAGCAAGGATGTTGCTCAAAAGGGGGTTGAAACATCGCTCATAGAGGAGTTTCTCTATCCCAAATATGGCCCCGGGCAGTTGTGGGAGTGCGTGGCAGGCGAGGTTACCGAAAAGGGTGGCACCCTGCTCAAGGAGAGCAGGGTGGAACAGGTGAACGTGGAAAACGGGCGTGTGGTGTCGGTTGTCTATCGCACAGCCTGCGGCTCATTGGAAACCCGTGAGTGCGATTACCTCCTCTCCTCTATGCCATTGAAGGATTTAGTGGCCGCATTGCGTGGCGTGGAAATCCCTGCACAGGTGGCACAGGTGGCAGCAACGCTCCCTTACCGCGACTTTATCACCGTGGGGCTGCTTGTGGATAGAATGAAGGTAAAGAACCACACCAAGCTGCGCACATATGCAGCCCGCGTGCCCGACACCTGGATATATATACAGGAACGCGATGTGCAGGTGGGCCGTTTGCAGGTGTTCAACAACTGGTCGCCATATATGGTTGCCGACTACAAGAATACAATATTCATAGGGCTCGAATACTTCTGCAACGAGGGCGATGCCCTGTGGCAGATGAGTGAAAAAGATTTTATAGCTATGGCCGTTGCCGAGCTTGAGAAGATAGACATAATAGATGCAGGCGCCGTGATAAAGGCCCACCAAGTGAAGATGAAAAAGGCCTATCCCGCTTACCACGGCAGCTATTACAACCTTGGCGTGGTGCGCGATTTCCTCAATGGCATAGAGAACCTCTATTGCATAGGGCGTAACGGGCAACATCGCTACAATAATATGGACCACTCTATGCTCACAGCCTTTGCTGCAGTCGATTGCATTTGCACGGGAGCGCCTAAGAGCGCTTTGTGGAGTGTGAACAGCGAGAGTGACTATCACGAAGAAAAGTAAGAAATTATTATGAAAAAAGATAACAACGCCGAGATTTTTCCTATAGTGGATGCCGATGGCACGGTCATAGGCTCGGCCACGCGAGGCGAATGCCACAATGGCAGCAAGTTGTTGCACCCCGTGGTGCATCTGCACCTGTTCGATGGGCAAGGGAGGCTCTATCTGCAGCAGCGCCCTTTGTGGAAGGATATACAGCCCGGCAAATGGGATACCGCCGTTGGCGGGCACATAGATTTTGGCGAGGAGGTGTCGGCCGCATTGTGCCGCGAGGCACGCGAGGAACTTGGCATTACCGGCTTTGAACCGCGCTTTCTGCTTAAATACTTGTTCGAAAGCGAGCGTGAGAAGGAGCTTGTATATGTGTTCAGCACCACATACACGGGTGAGGTGCGCCCCAGCGACGAACTCGACGGCGGCCGTTTCTGGTCGCTTGGCGAAATAGAGGAGGCAATGGGGCAGGGTGTGCTCACACCGAACTTTGAACAGGAATTCCTTAAATTAAAGTCGTATATATGATAGCTCCTTGATTCGATAAAAGTTTTGCTGTTTTTTTGTACCTTCGCATCCCCAAAAAGAAAAACCCTTTTTTATTATGATATTATCAATAATTGGATTTGTAGCAGGCATTGTGCTTGTTATTCTTGGTGCCGACTGGCTCACAAAGGGAGCGTCGGCTTTAGCCCGCCGCTTCAATATGAGCGAGCTTATGATAGGCCTCACAATTGTGGCCATTGGTACTTCGTTGCCCGAATTGGTTATCAGCCTGGGTTCTGCCATCAGAGGCAGTTCTGGTATTGCGCTTGGCAATGTCATTGGCAGTAATATCTTCAACAGCCTCCTTATTTTGGGTGTAGCCGCGCTTATTACCCCCATAAGGTTCAGTGCCAAGATGCAGTCGCGTGAGATTCCCTTTAATCTGTTGGCGGCGGTAGCCCTCACATTGGTGTCGGGCAGTATGCTTGCAGGTGGTGCCGAGGGCGAGTATATCACACGTTACGGCGGCCTTTTGCTGCTCTGTTTCCTTGCGGTGTTCATCCGTTATACATTCTCCATAACAAACGACGATGATGCCGAGAGGCAGCACGCACCCGTGTCGGTGGGTAAAATATTGATTTTCATTGCAGGTGGTCTTGCTGCGCTCATTTTCGGTGGTAACATATTTGTAGATGGTGCCACGGCGCTTGCCCGTGTACTTGGCCTTTCCGAGGCTGTCATAGGTATCACCATTGTGTCGGCCGGCAGTTCGTTACCCGAACTCGCTGTGTCTGTGAACGCTGCACGCAAGGGTAATGTGGGTATTGCTCTTGGCAACGTGCTTGGCAGCAATATTCTAAATGTATTTTTCATACTTGGTTGCAGCGCCGCAATCACCCCGATAGCGCTTGAAGGGTTCAGCTTCGTCGATTACTATGTGCTCATAGCATCGTCGTTGCTCATATATTTAGTAACCCGTTTCGGCGGTAAGAGCGTCATTACCCGTTGGGAGGGTGCCTTGCTTGTGGCTGCTTATGTGGCATACACTGCATATCTTCTTATAATGGCATAACAGTATAAAAAACAGGTGGTACACTCTATTATATGATGAAAAACAGAATTTTATGGGGATTTTTAGCGGTAGCATTGCTTGCCGCCGTGGTTACTTTTCTTCTGTGGAGGAGTACCGCATCACCGGCCGAAGAAGAGGTCGTGCCGGCCGATAGTGTATCCGTTGCAATGCCCGTGCTCAAATATGGGCTTCCGATAGAGCAGTACAATGTAAAATATGATACCCTGCGCCCCCGCCAGACACTTGCCGAGGTGCTTTTCTCGTTTGGTTTCACTGCACAGCAGATACACACCCTTGTGCAGTGCCCCGACAGCATATTCGATGCGCGCCGTCTGCGCCCCGGGCAGGCCTGTGCCCTCCTGTGCGCAAAGGATAGTGCCACCACGCCACGCTATTTTGTTTATGAGGAGAGCGTGAAGGAGTATGTGGTGTTCGACCTTCTCAACAACTACGCTGCCGTGCGTGGCAAGAACCCCGCCGAGTGGCGCACAGCCGAGGTTGCGGGTGTGGTGAATTCGTCGCTTTGGGTGGCAATGCAGGAGAGCAACGCTTCGCCGCAGTTGGCGGTGCTTTTGTCGCACATCTTCGGTTGGTCAATAGACTTCTTCGGTATTCAAAAGGGCGATGAGTTCCGCCTTATATACTCGCAGGAATATGTGGAGGAGAAACCGCTGAATAATTTCCGCATTGAGGCGGCATCGTTCCGTGCATCGGACAGCACGGTATATGCAATCCCCTTTGTGCAGGATGGCGAGGAACTCTTTTACAATGCCGATGGCAACAGCCTCGAGGGTGCTTTCTTGAAGGCGCCGTTGGATTACTATCGTATATCGTCGCGCTTCTCCAACAGCCGTTTTCACCCCGTGCTCAAAAGATACCGTGCACACCACGGCGTTGATTATGCAGCGCCCAAAGGTACCCCCGTTTATGCCGTGGGTAGCGGCAAGGTGATAGCCAAAGCCTACCAGGCGGGTGGCGGTGGCAATTATGTGAAGATACGCCACAACAGCACATACGTTACCACCTATATGCACCTGTCTCGCTTTGCAAAGGGGCTGAAGGTGGGCGATGCCGTAAAGCAGAAACAGGTGATTGGTTATGTTGGCTCCACGGGAATATCCACCGGCCCGCACCTCGATTTCCGCGTACACGAGAATGGCAAACCAATAAACCCGCTCACTATAAAATCGCAACCCAAAAAGCCCATAAGCGAGGCAAACAAGCCCGCCTTTAATGTTGTGTGCGACTCTCTTGTTGGGCGGTTGAAGGGGATAAGGATAGCTACAGAACCCATCGATTCCATTGTAGCCGATACGATGCTTTATAATTGATTAAAATACCTATGGCACTATTCATCGCATCAAATATCGTATGGCCGGTGGCAATTGTCGTTTTGCTGCTTTTGCTGTTGTGTGCAAAGTGTTTTTATGTGGCAAAGCACGGCGGCTGCCCTGCCTCTGTACCCGATGACGAGCAGATTGTAATAATAGATGTTTCGTCGGCTCCGTATGCCCTGTATGCTCGGGTTGAGGAGCTGCTGGCGAGCCGCGCTGTTCCCGAGCAGGTAATAGATGGTTGCATAGTTCTGCTCAAGCAATATATGGCGCAGGGTGTGGTGGAGAGTGTGAAAATTGTTCAAAAGTTTGGCGAGCTCCAAATTATATTACAACCTCTCAACATTGTAATAAAAGTGAAATAACGCTCTTTTTCTTCTTTTTGTTTTTTTATTTTAACATAAGTTGCTTTGATTACATTTTATATTATGTAAATTTGCAAAGTTGAACTTATTGAAAATTATTTATAAATAATAAAACAAAAAGCTATGAAAAAAACTAACCTGTTTCGCTTGTTGCTATCATTGTTGGTGGCATTGCCACTGACTGCGTGGGCACAGGTTGATGTAAACCGGAAGATGTATCCCGACTACAGCGACAAACTGAACCCCGATTGGTCTATGCTTGAAACGGCAACCGGTGCCAAGCGTGCCAATGAGAGCGATGCAAGCACCCGCCCGGCGTATGTGAACAATGCCGAGCAGAAATATTTCCCTCCTGTATTTAATCAAGATGGTGGTTCTTGCGGTTCGGCATCGCGCATTTCGTATATGTTCACATACGAGCTTAATGCCTACCGTAATCTCAATGGAAAACTACCCGAAAATTATTATCCTTCGCATTTCGTGTGGTTGCTTACAAACGGTAATTCGGGCAAAGACCAGTTTGTGACAAGCATTGGTGTACCATCGGCTGCTACGTATGGTGGTCAAACCTATTCCCAATATTTTGGTAGTCAAGATTGCGCCAACGACGATTTTGGTTGGATGCAGGGCTACGACAAGTGGTTCGAAGCTATGCACAATCGTATGTTGCCGCCCGCGCATTTCCCTATGAACGTGGGAACCGAGGAGGGGCGTGAACTCGTAAAGAACTGGCTGTGGAATCACAATGGTGATGAGAGCTTTGGAGCCGGCGGAGTTTGTGGAATAGGTCTTGCCAGTGTCGGTGGTAATTATGATGGCAGAATCCCCAATACCGCAGCGAACAGGGCTGCAGGCGTTGTTAACAAACGTTATGTGGCAGAGTGGGGCACACAGGTGGACCACGCTATGACTATTGTGGGTTATGACGACCGCATTGAGTTCGATTTAGACGGTGACGGTGTTTATGGCGAGGCCGATGCCGATGAGGTGGGTGCCTGGATTATTGTAAACTCTTGGGGCGAATGGTGGGGAAACAACGGTTTCATCTACTGCCCTTATGCATATGGTGGTGCCTCTTTTACAATGGTGAATAATAAAAAGGTATTTTCCGGTAACTGGTGGGCTCCCGAAATATACAAGGTGAGAAAGGATTATCGTCCCTTGCGCACAATAAAATTGGAGATGGAATATTCGCATCGTAGCGAAATATGCCTCTCGGCAGGTGTTTCAACCGACTTAAATGCCGAAATGCCAGAAAAGAGCATAACATTTGAGCACTTCAAATATGCAGGTGACGGAAACTATGGTAATACCAGACCGGCTCCCGAGGTGCCAATGCTTGGCCGCTGGGCCGATGGCAAGTTGCACACCGAGCCTATGGAGTTTGGTTACGACCTCACCGACCTCACCGAGGGTTACGACAAGAGCCTCCCCCTGAAATATTTCTTTATTGTTGACACCAAATCCTGGGCGCAAGGCACGGGTATCATACACAACGCCTCTATAATGGATTACGAGCATAACCGCGATGGTGTTGAAACAGCTTTCTCTCTTCCTCGCGGAGGTTTAGAGATAAAAAATGCCGGCGAAAAGACAATTATTTCGGTTGTTGTTTACGGTGAGCCCTATTATGCACCTCAGAATCTTATGCTCACCTCATCTATCTTGTCGTGGAACAAGCCTCTGCCATCTATGTACAGCGTGATTGGTTATAAAATTTACAACGACGGCATCTACATAGGCGAGGCTGCCGGTGATGCATTAAGCTACAACTTGAACGATAGCCAACCGCTTGGCATCTATGGCGTTAAGGCTGTTTATGAGGGTGGCCGGGAGTCGATGATGACGACCGTTTCTTCACCTGTGGCCTCGGAGTGGGACAATACGGCTCTTAATCTCAAGCGTTCAGGTATAAGAATCCCCGATGTGTTCTCCACCAAATATGAGGAGGCTACAATAGAATTCAGTATACAGCCTAACAGCCTTGCCGCCTGGAACCAAAGTGCAGGCCCCGGTTGGGGTACATTTATGATGCACGCCGACTATAATGGCAGTTTCACTGCAGGCTGGGATACAAGCAACCGTACCGCCACAATGGCATCGGCTCTTAAGGTGGGCGAGTGGACACATATTGCCATTGTGGTAGATGGTAACAAAATGGTTATTTATGTAAATGGTGTGCCGGCATCATCTTGCCATTCGTCTATGTACAGTGGCTTGGGCGGCTTCGGCGACCTTGTATTCAGTGCCGATGTAGATTCGTACAGCCGCGCATATACCGATGCGGTCATAGACGAGATGCGTATATGGAACGTGGCACGCACTGCCGACGATATAAAGAACAGCTGTAATGTACAATATGCGGGCAATGTGCTCCCCAAAGGGCTTATTGCATACTTCAAGGGCAATACCACCAAAATAGACGGCGAGGTAAGATGGCGCGACTATGTGGGTGGCCACCACGCATACATCCTGAACAGCAATTATGCTACCGCTTACAGGGATGAATTGCTCTTATCGACCAAGAGCGAGCTTGCTGTTTCCATTAATGCATTCGACGAGCAGCCCTCGGCAGGCAAACTCATCACGCTGTCGGCCGATTACAGCGATGCGGTATCGAACCTCTCTTGGACCATTGATGGCCTCATTGAGAATGTCACGGTGCTTGAGCCTTCGGTTGTATTCCCCGCTGCGGGCGATTATAAGATAACGCTTGAGGGCAAGAGTATATCGGGTAGCACTGTTACCGATGAGTTGATTGTAACCGTTTTGGAGGAGCAGCCCGTGAACGCGTCGTTCCACAGCGGTGCGCCGGTTGGCATCAAGAACGAAAGAGTATTCTTTACGGTTGACAGCCCCCTTCCCGGCCAACAGTATGAGTGGAGTATGCCAGGTGCCGATGTAGAGAGCGCCGAGGGCATACACGCATCGGCTGTGTATGCCGAAAGTGGCGTTTATTATGTCACTCTCAAAGTAATCTCTATGTCGGGCGAGAAAGAGGCTACATATACATTGCAGGTTGAAGTGCTTGATGCTGCTCCCGAGGCATCATTCGAAGTATCTCCCGTGGTTATTCTCAAAGGTGAGCGCACGGTACTCAAGGACTTCTCCAAGTATAACCCCGTGGAGTGGGAGTGGACTGTGGAGAGCAAGGGCAAGAAATATGTCATCATAGGGCAGCACAGTACCCTCACACCAAAGGAGTGCGGTGTATATGATGTAACACTTAAAGTGCATAACGATGCAGGCATAAGTTCTACAAAACGTGAGCGCGCCCTCATTGTATGCAATGCCGACAGCAAGAACGGACTTAACTTTACAGGCCGCGATAATGCAAAGGTTACAGCACCATTGGCAGGTGCCGCATCTTCTATGTCTGCCATCTCTGTCGATTGGTGGATGTGCCCCGATGCACTTGCCGACAACTGTCTGGGTATTGGTGATGATGCCTCTACCTTCCTCCTTACCACCGCATCAAATGGTGCAATGATAATGAACGTAGGTGGCACTACAGGCAAGAGCCAAGAGGGTTATGTAATTGAGGGTGAGTGGCACCACTACACAGCGGTGTTCTCCGATGGCTTTGCCGACTTCTATCGCGACGGTGAGTATTTCTCTACAAGCTATATCTCCTTTAACCTTGCAATATCCAATATGACATCCTTTGCAATAGGTAACGACAATGCTCCAATGAATGGCCGGATAGATGAATTGCGCGTGTGGAAAAAGGCACTCAATGCCGACGAAATTGTTGCAGTATCCAATGCGCCCATAGAGAACCCCGCAGACTACAGCGACCTCATCCTCTACTACGACTTTAATCAAAGCGGTGGTGCCGTTATCGACCGCACAGCCAATGGCAATGATGGCGTGCGCACCGGTTTTGGCCCCGACGGCGATGCTTGGGGTTTGTCCAAGGGGGTATTCTGTCTTGAGTCGGCAGCCTCTGCCGCATCGGGTGATGTAACAGATATTTTTATGAAAAACTATAAGGCTGCATTTATATATTCTACAACGCCTGTCAACCGCAGCCAGAGCGATCGTTTCTACACCCTCACCGGCTGGACCATAGAGAACGCTGTAAAGAGTGGCTCGGTGACTACCGGTGCTCACGTCGAAGCGCAAAAGAGCTACTGTATGACCTTTACCACAGCGTGGGATGGCTTCAGTTCGAAACTCACCGACCACAAGGTATATCAGGCAATCGACCTTCCTGAGGGTAACTATACCTTCACCGTGAACTATCACGACACGTGGGAGGGGCAGTGCGACAACAGCTATGTTGTGGTTGCCCGTGGCGAGGGCCTGCCCAACACCGCCAATGTTGCACAAAGCATTGCTTACGTGGCAATGAAGGCCAAAGGCTCTGCAAGCAGCCACGTTGTGGAATTCACCCTCGACGAACCCACGAAGGTTTCGCTTGGTTTGCTTGTGAATATGAACGGTATGCTCTGTATGAACATAAGCAGCTTTATGCTCGAACGCGACAATACCGAATATATAATAGCCGACGGCGGCACCACATCGGTTGATGAACTGCCGTTTGTGCCCGAGCGCGAGCAGGATAACTCGATATACGACCTGCAGGGCCGC
The DNA here is from genome assembly GCA_017536765.1 of Bacteroidaceae bacterium. Taxonomy (GTDB): domain Bacteria; phylum Bacteroidota; class Bacteroidia; order Bacteroidales; family Bacteroidaceae; genus HGM04593. The sequence goes on along the minus strand of JAFXGV010000026.1, from coordinate 6,976 downwards.
AAGATTACCACACCGCTAAAGAGCGGCATATATATAATGGGTGGTAAAAAGGTTATGGTTAAGTAAAAACCTATAATTACAAGCAAAGGGGTGGCAATCGATTGCCACCCCTTTGCTTACTATGTATATTTTGTAAATTTTGCTATTACATACACATTTCGAAAATCTTTTCTATGTCGGCCTGTTGCAGGTGCTTGAATCCTTTAAGCACACCACCGCCACACGATTTTTTTGCCATAACGGGGAAATCCTCGCGCTTTATACCCACCTCGGTGAATGTGCGGGCAAGGCCAAGTGTATCGAAGAAGAATTGTGAAAGGCGTTTAATGCCCTCGCGTGCAATCTCCATAGGTGGCAGATTGCTGTCGATTCCAAATACATTGACTGCAAATTGTACGTATTTAGATACCGTGCTTTCGTCGAGGCAATATTCCAACCAACGTGGTGTGAGCAGCGCAAGCCCAAGCCCGTGGGTAATGTCGTAAATTGCCGACAGCTCGTGCTCCATAGGGTGGCAGCTCCACTCTTGGCGTTTGCCACCATTTACAAAACCGTTTATAGCCCACGACGATGTCCACATAAGGTTGGCGCGTGCCTCGTAATTGTCGGGTTCTTTCATTGCCACGGGCGCATATTTTATTATGGTTTTCATCATACCCTCCATAAAGCAGTCGAGCATATAAAGGTCGGGTTCCATATTAAAATATACCTCAATTATGTGAGAGAACATATCCACCGCGCCGCAAGCCGTTTGGTAGGGGCTCACCGAGTAGGTAAGTGTGGGGTCGAGGAACGATGCCTTCGGCAGCATAGGAGGTGCCAGACGGCCTATCTTGTCCTTTGTTTCGGGGTTGCTTATAACACCTCCGCAATCCATCTCGGAACCGGTGGCCGACAGCGTGAGAACTGATACAATGGGCAAAGCCTCTTTTATCGGAGCCCATTTGTCGTTGAGAAAATCCCAGGCATCGTGTTCCACGCAGGCACCTGCCGCCATAAATTTTGTGGCATCTATTGTGGAACCGCCACCAACAGCCAGCAGTACATCAATGTTATGCTCCTTGCAGAGGGCTGCACCCTTGCGCACCGATTCTATACGCGGGTTGGGCTCAATGCCCGAAAGCTCATAAACCTCAAATCCGCCCTTTTGCAGTTCGGCCATTACGCGGTCGTACAAGCCGATACGCTTGATGGAGCCGCCACCATATGTGAGCAATACACGCTTGCCATATCTCTTTAACTCGTCGCCGAGGTACCCTAATTGGTTCTCGCCGAAATATACCCTTACAGGTATGTCATAAATAAAATTGTTCATACAGTATATGTGTTAGTTATACATTTAATTACTCTCTTAACCTATCATTTTTGCATTACTTTTAATACAAAAATAATAAAGGGCAGATAAATAAAACAAATTTATCAAATACATTCCTTCTATGTGTAATATAATTCTGCTTCTTAAGAGTTGCCGATGGTTAATTAGTGTTAAATCACAACTTTGTTTCTGTTAATTTGTGAAGGAAATGAAGTGTTTTTGGAATATTGATTTAATTTTGTAAAAATTATCAAATAAAAACTTAAAAACTATGAAAAAAATAGTATTTGCTTTAGCGCTGATGTTTGGCGTTTTGTGTACAGCAAGTTTGGTATCTTGCGGTAGTGATGAAGACGATCCCACTGAACAAGATGGTGGTAATACCGGTGGTGGCGACAATACCGGTGGTGGCGACAATACCGGTGGTGATAACACTGGTACAGGTGGAAATATCAACGAGTTTACCCCCGAGGCACAAAAAAGTAAACTCGAGAACGCGGCGTTGGATTTTATGCAAGAGTATCCTGCCGATAATTTCGAGGAGGTAAGTAATCTTGTTGAATATCTCACGGCTGAATATTGTGGCGATAATTACGATTCTGAACCTATTGCTGAGTGGCTCGAGGAGTGTATGGATGCAATAATAAAGCATACCGGAACCTCAAACGAGAAAGATGAATGGGGTTATGGCATAACATACAACTACTACACTGCAATCTATGCTGCATCTAACTTCAAAGGCTCCTTTGAGGCAAAGAATGGGAATTGGAAATATACCGAGTCTAATACCTTGCAATTTAAGATGAAGGATGCCGACTTAAACCAGTGTGTTATTGAGTTGATAGCATCGGGTGACACTAAAAAAGTGTATGTATCCGATACCGAGGATTGGGATTATCAATATAATTGGGAGAATAGCTCTTATTCGGAAATAATAGATATAACAGAAAACTATATACAGGTGCCCGAGAATATTACCATAACTCTTACACGCAGTGGCAGAGCAATGGTTACCTTGAATATTAAAACCGACTTGTCTTCTATGGAAGGTGAGAATTTCGATTTGAGCAAGGATAGATATTTTGTTCAGCCTTCTATCGTAATAGGTGATTACACAATAGAATTTGACAAAATTAACTATATACCCGAGAAAGGTTCCGGTATCTCCTATGTAATGAAGCACAACAACAAACAGGTATTCAAGATAACGCTAAATGCCGACGTAGATGCCGATAATGAGGAATTTTATGGTTGCGACAACTTGGCTCTTAATATAGACATCCTGGGCCAGGTGCAGATAAAGGGAATGTGCAGCAATGTTGTGAGCTACAACGACTATATAAGCAAAGCCGAGGAGAATGAAAGTAACGAGGAAACTTTCAAAGATTACATAAACAAGGCAAATAAACTTATGGATTTGGGCCTCTATTATGACAATAATAATAAGAAATATGCCGATGTGGAACTGAAGCCCTTCTTCGAGAACGAGTACTATTACAGCTACTGGAACTATTCTCCTGTTATTGTATTTGCCGATGACGATACATCCTATGCTTTTGATGAGTTCTTTAATAAAGACGACTTTAAGAAGGTAATAAATACGGCAGAGCGATTGCTCGAAGATTATTCAAATATGTTAAAGGATTAAAATCATAAAATATTAGATAGCAAGGCGTGCCTTGCTATCTAATGTATTATATAATGTTGTGCATACCCGTTTCCTATACATTCTTATAATTTTTACGTTTTTTCAAGTTCCGCTTTACGGTATTGAAAAAGACTCGGTTGCACATTGTCTTGATGCAGTGGTTGTTGAAAGTTCAATAAACCAATCGCCACTGAAAATATCATACGCCGGTGTTTTTTCTCTGAAGATGGATATTATGCATCGCTTCCCAAAGATTCTTGGCAATGCCGATCCACTCAGATATTCCCAATTCCTGCCCGGAGTGCAAACCAATGCCGAATATGATGCCGGATTGCACATATATGGTTGCGACAATTCTCACAATCTCATTTCCATAGAGAATGTGCCGGTTTACAATCCTGCACATATGCTGGGCCTCTTCTCTGTATTCAATCCTGCGCATTTTTCAAGTATGTCTCTTACCACACACAGCGATGCAGCTACAACTGCAAACCGCATTGGCGGCATACTAAATATGACACTCTATGATACCATACCGCCAAAACCCACCGGTTCGTTCGATGTGGGTGTACTTTCCTCGCAGGGTAATTTGCGCTTGCCGGTAAGTGAGAAATCGCTTCTTTCCATTTCGTTTCGCGCATCATATCTAAACTTGTTATATGCATCTCTCCTTAAGTTTGAAGATAGCAGGGTACGTTACTCGTTTGGTGATGTTAATATATCCTATTTACATAAATTTAATAATAAAAATACAATATGCGTAGATTTTTATAGCGGAAAGGATGAGATCTCTTTAGATGATTCGAATGTCGATTTTTCAACCGATGTGAAGTGGGGTAACACTTTAGCCTCCATTCATTGGAAACATAGTGGTGCCATAAAAGTAAATCAATCGATATATTATACGGGATATAAAAACAAAATGTTCGTTGCAGGCGGTGGCACCTGCGTGGCTTTACCATCAAGAATTTACGACCTTGGTTACAATGCTGATGCGCGCTACCATAACCTGGCTGCGGGCTTTTCCTTTGTCAATCATCATATTGAACCGCAAAGGCCACAATTTGAAGAGTCGTCGATAAATCCTGTATCCGATACTCGGGATTTTAACACTTACGAGGCCTCGCTATACGCAAAATACAGCGGGGAGATTTCCTATAATTTAAGATATGAACTTGCTGCAAAAGGAGTTGCATACGCGAACGAAACAATCGATTACACGCATTGTTCCGTGAACCCGTCGGCAAAACTGTTGTATGATAATATATTCGCAGGTTGTTTCGAGGTAGGATACACCCTTCACCGGCAATATATGCTCAATACAGGTTTCACAAGTATGGGGTTGCCTGTGGAGTTTTGGCTATCTTGTGATGTCGATAAGAAACCATATTCGGCCCATTCATTCCATTTTGCCTACTCTGAAGGCCTGCTCGATAACAGGTATAGTGTTGGAGTGAACCTGTATTACAAGAGACTATTTAATCAAATAGAATACAATGCTACACCGCTCGACATCTACAATAAAGAGTATTCTATAAATAATGTGTTGCTCAAGGGTAATGGTAAGAATTATGGTGTGAATGTTATTGCGAAAAAGAATGTCGGCGCCGTCGTTGGTTGGGTATCCTATTCATATGGCAGGGCTTTGAGGAAATTTCCACAATATGGCAATAAATATATACCGGCCAACCACGAACGAATCCACGAACTTAACGCAGTTTGCACCTACCGCTTGAATAAAAAATGGGATTTTGGCGCTGTTTTTGTCTTTGCGTCAGGGAATCCGTTCACAGCACCAAAACAATTTTACATACTTAATGGTAATATTGTTTCGGAATTTGGTGAACACAATGCAAACAGGACCAGATCTTATTCACGTTTGGATATCTCCGCCAATTATGATATAGTTAACCGCAGGGGGAAAACAATGGGGGTTAATATCTCGTTATACAATGTTTTATTGTCCAAAAACGATTTATATAATCGTTTGAAAGTGTATAAGGGTAAATTTTATTATGCAAGCGTAAGGTTTTTTACGAGGATCCTGCCATCGATAAGTTTTTACTATAAATTTTAACAGGATGTAAATATGGTAAAATACATACAATATATAATATGCTTACTCTGTGTCACGCTCTCCACAGCGTGCACCAGGGATGACCTCATTACCGCTGCACCGCAAATGGTGGTGGAGGGGTGGATAGATGTCGATGGCTTCCCTGTGGTTATGCTAAGTAAGACAATACCCGTATCGACGAATCGTGAAGAGGTAGACGAGATTTATGATTATGTCATCAAATGGGCAAAAGTAGTTGTTTCCGATGGTGAGCGTGAAGTGGTGCTCACGGGAAAATACGATTCCGAGATGTATCCTCCCTATGTATATACAACAGGTGATATGCGTGGCGAGATTGGAAAAACATATAAACTTACCGTTAAGTATGAAGACTTCTATGCCGAGGCCACTGCTACAATACCCAAGCCTGCAAATGCCGAAAAGGTATATTTAGATGAAAATAATAAAATAAAGGCTGTTATAACAGATAACCCCGATGAGAAGAACTATTACAAGTTTTTTGTTCGCGTGTTAGGGCGTGATGCTATGTTCTATTCCTCCAATATGGCCACAATTGATGATGCTGAATATTCATTTCCCGCAGAAATTACGTTAGAACTGCCTTCGTTGAACATTTATGATAAGGAAGGGCAGAATTACGAGTTACAGAAAGGTGATGTTGTATATGTTAAATATGCACAGATAGATGCCGCTGCATACCGCTTTTGGGACGATTATAAAAATTTTGTAGGAGTCGGTAGAAACCCGTTCTTCAGATATAATAGGAATCCATACTCAAACGTCAGTGGTGCTCTTGGGTATTGGTTCGGTTATGGTTCCACGGAATATCTTTTAATAGCAAGATAGTAAAAAATAGGTTGTAATAAAGTAAGTTCGATTATATTGTTCTATCTTCGTGGCACAATGAATAGCAAAATCACATTCATATTATTCTGCTTTCTACTGTTGCCGCTCAATTTGGCGGCCCAGGCTCAGGTGCATCTGCCCAAAAAGGTACACGATTTCGGTAACCTGTCGGCAAGTACCGATTCCGTAACTTGTGTGTTCGATGTGGTGAACACGGGCGATAAGCCTATGCGCATAGAGGGCCTCTATTTGAAATGTGGTTGCACCTATGCAACGCACTCAAAGGATGATATACAGCCCGGTGACAAGGGGCAGGTTTTTGTTACATTCTATCCCAAAAACCGCGAAGGGCTATACCTCAAGAGCATATATGTATATACCAACACGCGCCCCCGCAAAAAAGTGGTGCGCATAAAGGCGATGGTGCTTCCCCAAGAGGAGGATTAGTCTCTTAATGTGCTTTTGAAATACTCGCTTGCCGATACCCCATATTCGCTTTTGAATGCCCTGCGAAACGAAAAACTGTTCTTGAACCCGCATTTTTCGGCAAGTGTCTTTATGGGGGTGCCGGGGTTCTCGCTTTTAAGACGAATGAAATGTGCAAGCCTCAATTTGTTGAGCAGGGTGGGGAAGGATATCCCCAATGCGCAGTTTGTGAATTTCGATGCGTAACTGCGGTTTGTTCCTAAGTCGGCAGCAAATTTCTCAATGGTATAACCATTATCTACAAAGAATGGCGGTTCGCAGCCCAGCATTCTTGTGTATCTTTTCTTCAGTTTTTCCATTACGTCTGTCATAAACTGCGTACGTTTTATTTTATGCAACAAAATTGCCAAGAAAAAGTGTATTTCTTTTTCACTCAAAAGCATCGTTTTTTTCACTTAAAGCGCATAAAGGCGCTCAAAAGGTGCTTTTTTTGGTACAAAACGTAAAAAAGCCCTCCCTTAAAATGAAGTGACCCCGAAAAGTTGGACGGATTAATAAATAGTTTTATTGGTAAAGAGTTCGGTACTCCACCGGGCTCTTTCCTTTTAACCGGTATTTTATTCTTTTATTGTTGTAGTATTCGATGTAGTCTTCTAAAGCCTTT
>JAFXGV010000025.1 GCA_017536765.1 Bacteroidaceae bacterium | reverse complement strand
CTGACGATGAAGAACTTTTACTCCTTCTCTCTGGTACAATAGCCAAAGTTTAGACAACCGTTCTGGGTTAATACCATACTTGCAACGAATGTAATTAATGGAATAACCTTCTTCAAGCATATGCATATATTTTAGCAATGCCGAATAATCGTGTTTCTTACGCATAAAATAAACCCCAAAAGTTTTTTGTCTAACTTTTGGGGTTCACTTCATAATGGCGCTCACTTTTTTATTGTAATTTGCTTGTATCAATATGCTCTTGCAAACAGCACTCGGCGTGCCGAAGGCTTGCCTGTTACCATACAAGTGCCGGGGGTGGTGTCGCCCTCGAGCGGAATGCAACGTATGGTGGCTTTTGTCTCGTTCTTGATGAGTTCCTCGGTCTCGGGTGTTCCGTCCCAGTGGGCAAGAATGAAACCGCCCTTCTCAATCTCGGTCTTGAACTCCTCGTATGTATCCACGGTGCGTGTGCAGGCCTCGCGCATTGCAAGTGCCTTGCTGTGCAGGTTTTTCTGGATGTCGTCGAGCAGGTTCTTTACATACTCTGTGATGCCCTCGATTGAACGTGTCTCCTTCTCCAGTGTGTCGCGGCGCATAACCTCAACGGTGCCGTTCTCAATGTCGCGTGCACCAAGCACAAGGCGCACAGGCACACCCTTGAGCTCATACTCGGCAAATTTGAAGCCGGGGCGACGGTTGTCGGCATCGTCGAACTTAACGCTTATGCCAAGTGTCTTAAGCTCATTCATTATGGGGGCAATTGTGTCGGTCACCTTTTGCAGCTGCTCGGCATTCTTGTAGATGGGCACGATAACCACCTGAATGGGTGCGAGTGCGGGGGGCAATACGAGGCCGTTGTCGTCGGAGTGAGTCATTATGAGCGCGCCCATAAGACGGGTAGATACTCCCCACGATGATGCCCACACATAGTCGAGGTTGTTGTTCTTGTCGACAAACTGCACGTTGAATGCCTTTGCGAAGTTCTGGCCCAGGAAGTGCGATGTACCGCACTGCAGTGCCTTGCCGTCTTGCATCATACCCTCGATGGTGTATGTGTCCAAGGCGCCTGCAAAGCGCTCGTTGGGCGATTTCACTCCCATAATTACCGGCAGTGCCATATAGTTGTGGGCAAAATCGTTATATACGTTGAGCATTGTCTTTGTCTCCTCCTCGGCCTCTTCGCGGGTTGCGTGGGCTGTGTGGCCCTCCTGCCACAGGAATTCGGCTGTGCGCAGGAAGAGGCGTGTGCGCATCTCCCAGCGCATCACGTTGGCCCACTGGTTCACCTTGATGGGCAGGTCGCGGTACGACTGTATCCAGTTCTTGTAGGTACTCCATATGATGGTCTCCGATGTGGGGCGTATAATCATCTCCTCCTCAAGCTTTGCAGCGGGGTCCACAATGACACCGCTGCCGTCGGGGGCATTCTTCAAACGGTAGTGTGTTACCACGGCGCACTCCTTGGCAAAGCCCTCCACGTGGTCGGCTTCGCGGCTGAGGAACGATTTGGGGATGAGCAAGGGGAAATATGCGTTCTGGTGACCTGTCTCCTTGAATTTGTCATCGAGAATCCTCTGCATCTTCTCCCAAATGGCATAGCCATAGGGCTTTATAACCATACAGCCTCTTACGGGTGATTGTTCCGCAAGGTCTGCTTTCAGTACTAAGTCGTTGTACCACTGCGAGTAGCTCTCGCTACGCTTGGTAAGTTCTTTCAATTCTGCCATATATAATATGTTTATTTATTTGTCGTTTTATGGGTTATCGGCAAAGATGGTAAAGGCGATATGAATAATATAATTTTTATCGCGAGCCGCATCCTATGTTCGCGGTTTGTCGCAAAGGTACAAAAATATATTTATATATTATTCTTCTTTGTTTGTTTGCACTCTATATTTTCTCCTTTTTTCTATGTGTGATATCGAAAAACGGCAATTTAATGGTGGATATCTTTGAGAAATATTTATCTTTGCAAAATGAAAACTATGTATTTCAAGAGTCTGTTTTTATAGAAATGTTAATCTAAAAATTATAAATTATGAAATTCAATCTGTTAAAATCATTTGCAATAGCGCTGTGTGTAGCGTTGGTGATGAGCGGTTGTTCTACAATGAACAACACTGCCAAAGGTAGTATGATAGGTGCCGCCGGTGGTGCTGCCCTTGGTCTTTTGGTAGGTCATCTTGCCGGTAATAAAGCTGTGGGTACAGCCGTTGGTACTGCTGTTGGTGCCGGTGCCGGTGCAGTAATCGGTCACAGAATGGACAAGGCCGCTGCGGCTGCTTCGGAAATTGAAAACGCAACCGTTGAAACTATTACCGATGCAAATAACCTCACTGCGGTAAAAGTTACATTTAATTCAGGTGTTTTGTTTGCAACAAACAAGGCGGAACTTAACAATGCTGTAAAGACCGACCTTGCGGAATTTGCCAAAGTACTCAAGAACTTCAGTGATGCCGATGTTGCAATATTCGGTCACACCGACAGCACCGGTAACGATGCCATAAACAATCCTCTTTCTGTTAACAGAGCAAATGCCGTGGCAAGTTATCTGATGACACAGGGAGTTCCTAACTCGCAGATTAAGAGCGTAGAGGGCTATGGCTCAACACAACCTGTTGCAGACAATTCAACAGCGCAGGGCCGCCAGCAGAACCGTCGTGTGGAGATTTATCTCTATGCAAGCCAGGCTATGATTGAGGCTGCAAACAACGGTACTTTGAAATAAATATATTCGTAGATAAAAACAGCAACACGATGCCAAGGGCATCGTGTTGCTGTTTTTTATTTCCCCCTGAATACTCTTATTCCGGTTTGGCTTTTTCTATTCTTCTGGTATTCGTAGAGGCTTTGCGAGTCTTTTATAACCTTGCCCGCAGCGCTCGATGCGTGTAGCAAATGCAGCTTGCCGCCCTCCCAAAATGCGAATCCTATGTGGGTGACATCGAGCCCTTTGATGTTTGTTGTGAGGGCTACAATGTCGCCGTTCTTTACCGGCAGCTCGTCGGCTGTGCGCAGAAGCGCCTGTTTGGGAATGTATGCGGCCTTTATGCCGCGCATAGCCTCTTCCCATTTGGCAATCTCCCTAACAAGCGTGCTGTTCTCTTGCAGTTGTTTGTAGCTTGCCGGGTGCGTGCTCATATAATGAAGGTCTATGGGCAATTCACACCCGAGCGGGCCGTAATCTATCTCGTGGATAATGTGTTGTTTGGCGCTGTCGGCAATCCATTGGCTTATGTAGTGCAGGCGGCTTGCATACCCGCAGCGTATGCCTCCCCTGTAGCGTATGCGTTGCAGGTTGGCACACATATCTTGGAATCCCTCTTTTCCTTCGTTTACCGTAGCGTATATGGCTACCACCTGTTCCACGAAGGTGGTGCAATCTACATCTTGCGTGTTTACAACCAAAGGCTCATTGCGCCCTTGCTCAAGCGTGCCTGCCACATATCGGTTCCCCTTGAACTCACCCGCAATGGCAAACATAAGATTGCCGCCACGAATATTCGTGGCGTGGTATTTTTGCAACAGCTTTGTTATGAAGATACTGTCGCAATGGCTGTATCGTATCTCTTGCGCTTGTAACGTACTTGCAACGATGAATAGCAGTGTAAATAGTGATTTTCTCATATATCCGGTGCTGAAATGAATTCCAAATAAATTATAAACGGCATCTAAAATTAGCGTAAATGTAGGCAAATTTTCTATTTTAATAGCTATCTTCGCTCCTATAAATGTTATCTTTATGAGAAGCGCCATATTCTATTTATTATTGTTGTGCGTAGCCTTGCCTTTGCGGGCACAATTTATGCAGTCGCACACATCGCGCGTGCGCTCGTTGCAGATGGTGCTGAACGACGATGCGCAGGCCCCGCCTGTGATGCGCTTGGGCGGCGACGATGTGCTATATTTCTCTTTTGATGAAATGTCGCACGAGTATCGCCGCTTTACATACAGAATAACACATTGCAATTATCTTTGGGAACCATCGGATATTTTTGAAATAGATTATCTCGATGGTTTTAACGATATGCCCGTTGAGGAGTGGGAAAATTCAGAAAACACCACGGTGCTATATACAAATTACTCGTTTACCATCCCCAATGAGAATATCCGTCTTAAACTGTCGGGCAATTATAAGGTTGAGATTATCGACGACGAAGACGATGAACAGCCTGTGGCCGAGTACCGCTTCTCGGTTGTTGAGCCGCGTGTGGCGCTTAGCGCTGCTGTGAGCGGCAATACCGATATTGATTTGAACCGCACACATCAGCAAGTGAGTTTCACGGTTCATCATCCCAAATACAATATATCCAACCCGGCGGGTGAGGTGTATGCCGTGGTTCATCAGAACAGGCGTTTCGACAACGTGGTTACCGGCGTAAAGCCCGCACGCATTACCGGTAACAGTCTGCAGTATGTTTATAACGAAAAACTGATATTCGACGGTGGCAACGAATATCGCCGTTTCGAGATTACCGATCCCGATATACCGGGTATGAATATTACGAGGGTGGGTTACTCGGAGCCCTACTATCACGCCGAATTGTATACCGATGCACCGCAAAAGTTCCATTCTACACAGCGCGATGAAAACGGGCGTTATTTTGTAAATACATTAGAAGGTTATGGCACCGATATCGAGGCCGATTACCTTTTTGTGCATTTCACCCTTGATGCTCCCCGGCGCGATGGTGGCAGCTATTACCTTTTAGGCGATTTTTGCGGCAATACATTTGGCAGCGACAATAAGATGATATACGATGCCGCGAATGGTGTTTATCGAATGTCCACCCTGCTTAAATTAGGGCTCTATAACTATTCATACGCTTGGCTGCCCGATGGTGGCGGCAGTGCCACGCTGGAACCTGCCGAAGGTGATTTCTACGACACCGACAATGAATATCTCATTCTCATTTACCACAGGGAGTTTGCCGCTCGCTATGACAAACTCATAGGGGTGGGGCGCTTGAATTACAAACTTGATAATAATTAAGAAACTCTTTCCCGCGGGAAAGAGTTTCTTAATTATTTGTCTGTCAATACTTTTTTATAGTTTATCTATCAGCCTTTGTGCCCACGCCCAAATGCCTTTTTTCTCAATTTGCAACATAGAAGCAATGCGTTGCAAGAATTTCAATGCCTTTGTGTTGTTTTTAATCTGCACTTGTGCAAATTTGTAGAACACGAAGGTTATGAGAAAACTCAAAGCAAGAACAATGTATAGCTGTGTATCTACCGATGCTCCTAATTTATACGACACGAACCACGTTAAAATAATAAGGAAATTAAGTGTGAGAATAGAAACCGTGGTTCCTATGTGCGAGAAACCAAGTTCTATAAACATATGATGCAGGTGTGTCTTGTCGGGGTGGAAGGGCGACTGCTTTTTAAGAATACGTGTAGACATCACTCGCAATGTGTCGAAAACGGGCACGGCAAGCACGGCCAAAGTGAAAGGGATGAGGCCCATACCATCGTTGGCAAGGTTGGCGCTGAGCGATGAGCCTTTGAGTATGCTCACCACAAACATCGACATCATTGTGCCTATTACAAGCGTGCCACCGTCACCAATAAACATCTTGGTGGTGTTTCCAAACACGTTGTGCAGGAAAAATGGTATAATGGCTCCGGCTGCTGTAACTGCAAGTATAGTCATATGTGTGTTACCCGAAATGTATAGCATTATGGCAAACATAACCGATGCCATAAAGCAGAAACCCGACGAGAGACCGTTAACGCCATCAATAAGGTTTATGGCGTTTATTATGCCCACGGCTGCAAAGATGGTGAGCGGCCCGGCTATCCAGACGGGGATGAAATCTATTCCCCACAGCCCCCAGAAATGGTTTATACCGCTGTTGTTTACAAGCATAATGAATGCGACCACTACAATCTCTATGATGAAACGTGTGCGGGGGGTGAGGTCGAGAATATCGTCAATAGTGCCTGTGTACAGCATAATGGTCATTGCGGCCATAAGCACGAAGACACCCGGGCTGAAGAATGCTATCTGCGAAGAGCATAGGCCGGCAACAATGCCAAAGAACACCGCCAAACCACCCATAACAGGCACGGGGTTACGTTGCAATTTGCGTGCATCGGGGTTGTCCACAAGGTTTTTGAGGATAGCAATTCTCAAAATCTTGGGATGTATCCATAGGGTTGCAAAAAATGCTATAATAAAAGGTATTAACAAATGATAAATTTTGCTCATAGTTTCCATACTTATATATAATTTAACGTACAAACTGTGTTGCTATTGTACTAATTTGTTAATTTTTCAATCAATGTTCGTGATATCGATGCCGTTGCCACTGCGGCAACACCGTCAATCTTTACCACAACGCGTTTTTCGCGCTTGTTCTCTATCTTAATTAAAATGCCTTCGGCTCCCTTAAAGGGCCCGTCGGTCACCCTCACTCTGTCGCCATTGGTTAAATGCAACTCGTCGGGGTTCAAGTATAAAATTCTTTCATCTTCATTGCCGGCAATGGCTATGAAACTCTCCATCTGCTTGGGTGGCACGGTCAATATTTTTGTACCGCCATCCCTGTTGGGCGATATAACGTAACGCAACCAAGGGATATATTCCTGTTTTATGCAGTCGATCTTTTCTCTCGTGCTATGTATGAATATATAGTTGTGCAGCGCCGCCACTCTTTTCCACACAAGTTTTCCTCTTTTGTCGGTATCTTTTATCCTTTTTACAGGAACAAAACTGTCAACCCCTATGGCTTGCAATTTCTCTTGTGCAATAAGTTCGCGTTGGTATGTAACCCTGAGCACGAACCATTGCTTTTCATTTGTACCACTTGTGTTCATTGTCGCCTATCTTCGCAGAACTTAATGCGCAAAGATACTCTTTTCTTTTAATTGGCATAGACTTTTTTGGAAAACTTGTGAAAAGTTTATAAAAAATGCTTTGTTGTGAAATTATTTGTTAAATAATGTTCTTCAAAATTTTAGTCTCTTTCTTCGTCTTTGTCCACTTTTTTTCTATCTTCGCGTTTGTTATAGTAATATTAACCGGTTGCGTCGGCTTGTTTATGTGCGCGTGCAACTTTGTATTTTCTTGATAAAGTATGAGCAATTCTAATCACGTGGTTATTATGGCGGGTGGCATTGGAAGCCGCTTTTGGCCTATGAGTACAATAGACCGTCCCAAGCAGTTCATAGATGTGCTTGGTTGTGGAAAGTCGCTGTTGCAACTTACCGTGGAACGCTTTGGCGACATTTGCCCCATAGAAAATGTGTGGGTGCTTACATCGGAAAAATATGCTCCGTTGGTGCAAGAGCAGCTGCCCGAAATACCTGCCGAAAACATATTGAAGGAGCCTTGCCGCCGTAACACGGCGCCTTGCATTGCATATGCGGCATGGAAAATAAAGAAAAAGGATCCCCACGCCAAAATGGTTGTCACACCAAGCGACCATTTCGTTACCGATGTTGCCGAGTTCCGACGCATAATATCATCTTCTTTGAATTTTGTAGCCGATTCCGATGCCATTCTCACACTCGGTATCAAACCCACCCGCCCCGACACTGGTTATGGCTACATTGAGGCAGCCCTTGGCACGGCATCGCTTGCCAATAAAGAGGTTTTCCGTGTAGATTCCTTCAAGGAGAAACCGGCGCTCGAAACTGCGCAGGCATATATCGCAAAGAACAATTTCTATTGGAATGCGGGCATCTTCATCTGGAACGTATCTACCATTGTAAATGCCTTCCGTGTATATCAAGGCCCCATTGCCGAGATTTTTGAGTCGCTCGCTCCCTATTACTTCACAGACGAGGAGCAGGCTATGGTAAACGAGCGTTTTCCCGAATGCCGCAACATATCGGTCGATTATGCCATAATGGAGCGTGCCGAGGAGATTTTTGTATTCCCCTCCAATTTCGGTTGGAGCGATTTGGGTACCTGGGTGTCCCTGCACAATCAGGTGCAGAAGGACCTCAACGGCAATGTGTCGCTTGGTTCGTCGGAAACTGCCTTCTGCGATACGCGTAACTGCATTGTGAACACACGCGGTATGAAGAGCGTGGTGATCATTGGTATGGAAAATTGCATAGTGTCGGAAAACGATGGCAATCTGCTCGTGTGTAAAATGAGCGAGGAGAACCGTATAAAGGAGTTTTCCGATAAATAACATTATGGTATAGCATATAAAAAAATAGAGCCGCACGGCTCTATTTTTTTATATTCGAAATAAACGCTTCGGTTGATATGTCGGCATCGTAAATGAGCCCGAACAGTTCAAACAGTACGTCCGATTTTCCTTCGAGCGCCTTTCTTATGTAGGTTGGCATCTGCTCCTGTTGCCCCAATCGGTACATAGTGTAGGCTATGCAGGCATCAAAGTCTGCCTTGTCGCCCGCATCGGGGTGGGCATATAGCAGCACGCTCTTGGCAATGTTCCAATGGCCGTATTTGATGAGGTGGCGTGCAAGGGCAAACAGCTGCTCCTCTCGGTTCCACTCCTTAATATCTATCACATTCATCTCCTTGAACGTGAGGTTCTCCTTGTCGCGCAGTTCATATAGTTCTCCCTCGCTTATGAGCAACTGTTTCATCTGCTCGGGGTGCATAACCATTGCAAGGGAAATGGCACCGGCAGCCCCTTCGTTGTTGCCCATCTTGCTCATTATTATGGCGCGGTTCACGCGTGCAAGCATAGCCTCTATGCTGTTTGTGTCGCTTTTGTGCGCCACCTCCTCGAACCCTTTGAGGGCCGCATCGAACTGCCCTGTGGCAAACAGGCACAAGGCTATGTAGAACCGTGGCATAGCCGACGAGGGGTATTTATGTGACAATACCTCGAAGATGGCCTGCGCCTTGGAGTAGTTGTGCAGGAAATAGTAGCAGTAGCCCTGCATCATACAGGCATACTCAATCTCCTCGCCTATGGCAAGCTCGTATTCGAAACACTCTATTGCTTTGCCATATTTGTTTATCAAATAATATATGTGCGCAAGCTGTTCCCAATAGAATGTGGAGTAGGGATCGCTGTCGAGCAGTTTGTTGTATATGGCTATTGCGCCCTTTGTGTTTTGCAGTTCAATGAGGCATTCGGCCTTTATCTCCCAAAAACACTTCTCATTCGGGTTCTCCTGCAGTGCATAGTCGGTTATCTGTAACGCCTCTTGTGCAAAACCGCAGTCGAGCATCAGTTCCAGGGCATCGCAAGCGGTCTCTTTGGTTACCCTTTGCCGGTTCAGCAGGTCTATTATGATGTCGTGTGCCTCCCTGTACTCTTTCATCGCAATGAAGGTTTCGGCAAAGAGCAGGTTTGTTTCATCGTCGTGTGGCGTGCTAATCTCTTCGAGCAGTACCAGGGCAACCTCTGGCTCATCCTTGCACAGCGACAGTTTCACCTCCATTTTTACAATGTCGGGAGAATTGGGGTGCAGTTTTTTAGCGATATTCACTATCTCTTCGGCCATAAGGGTGCTGTCCTGGAATATGTAGTATGCCTCCAGGTCGCGCAGTTCCTCGATACCGAAATATGAGCAGGCGCCTGTTTCAGCTGCCTGCTCATATCTTTGCAATAGTTCGCGGAACTCAGTAGAATCAAAGTATCCTTTGTTGTCCATTACTCTTTTTACTTTCCTTTAATCTTACTCCAGGTGTCCTTGAGCGACACGGTGCGGTTGAAGATGGGGCGCTCGGGGGTGGAATCGGGGTCTATGTTGAAGTAGCCGATTCTCTGGAACTGCAGGTACGACAGCGGTGCCTGTGTGGCAAGGAATTTTTCCACGTAGCAGCCCTTGCGCACCTCCAACGATGCGGGGTTTATCATCTCCTTCATCGCTGTTAGTGCATCGCAGCCCTTTTCCTCGCGTATCGCGGCCATCTCGTCGCGGGGGTTCTCGGCCTTCCACAAGCGGTCGTACAAGCGTACTTCGGCCTCTATGCAGTGTCCGCGGCTCACCCAGTGGATGGTGCTCTTTACCTTGCGGTTGGCATTCTTCTCGCCTGTTTTTGTGTCGGGGATATACTCGCAGAGCACCTCGGTTACGTTGCCCTCCTCATCTTTCACGCAGCCGGTGCACAGAACAATGTAGGCGTTCTTGAGGCGCACCTCGCGGCCTTGTGTAAGGCGGTAGTAGTTCTTGGGTGCATCCTCCATAAAGTCGTCGCGCTCTATCCACAATTCGCGGCTGAACTCAATGGTGTGTGTGCCATCCTCGGGCTTTTCGGGGTTGTTTATGGCTGTGAGTTCCTCAACCTTGCCCTCGGGGTAGTTGGTTATGGTGAGCTTCACGGGATTGATAACGGCCGACACGCGGGTGGCACGGGCGTTTAGGTCCTCGCGCACAGCGCTCTCGAGCAGCGCAAAGTCGTTGAGTGCATCGTATGTGGTGTAGCCTATCTTATCTACAAAGTTACGAATGGATTCGGGTGAGTAGCCACGGCGGCGGAAACCGCAGATTGTTGGCATACGGGGGTCATCCCATCCGTTTACAAGCCCCTCTTTTACCAAAATGAGCAGGTTGCGCTTGCTCATAAGCGTGTAGTTGAGGTTCAGTTTGTTGAACTCGTACTGGCGTGGGCGGTTGTCGTCGAGGTCCTTCTCCTCCTTAATCCAATCCACGAACAGGTCGTACAGCGGGCGGTGGGGCACAAACTCCAGTGTGCAAAGCGAGTGTGTAACACCCTCCAGGTAGTCGCTCTGGCCGTGTGCAAAGTCGTACATAGGGTATGCCTTCCACTTGGTGCCGGTGCGGTGGTGTGCGCTCTTTACCACGCGGTATATGATGGGGTCGCGGAAGTGCATATTGCTGCTTGCCATATCAATCTTGGCGCGCAACACCATTCTGCCCTCTTCAATCTCGCCTGTGTTCATCTTCTCAAAGAGCGCAAGGCTCTCCTCAATGGGGCGGTCGCGGTAGGGGCTGTTGGTTCCGGGTTGTGTGGGGGTGCCTTTTTGTTCGGCAATCTGCTCGGCTGTCTGCTCGTCAATGTATGCCTTTCCCTCCTTTATGAGGCGCACGGCAAAATCCCACAACTGCTGAAAGTAGTCCGATGCGTAATAAACATTGGCCCACTCAAAGCCCAGCCATTTTATATCTTCCATAATGGCATCTACATACTCCACATCCTCTTTGGTGGGGTTTGTGTCGTCGAAACGCAGGTTGCAAATGCCGTTATATTTCTGTGCCATACCAAAGTCCATACATATAGCCTTTGCGTGGCCTATGTGCAGGTAGCCGTTGGGTTCGGGCGGGAAACGTGTCTGCACTTTACCTCCGTTCTTACCCTCGGCAAGGTCGTTTATTATCGCTTGCTCAATAAAACTGACACTCTTTTTCTCGGTCTTTTCAGTTTCGTTAATTTCGCTCATTTTATGTAGTGTTTATTTGTTTTCTTCTATGTGGTGCGCATTTGTTGTCGCCTATTCGCGCAATTAAATGCAAAAATATAACAAAAAATGGAATTTCTCTCTATTGTGCTTGGTTTTAATTATTAAATGCGCGTGAGTGGCTTTATTCGTTGCATTTATTAGGCTCCGCACCACCATCTTAATAACACCTATCTGCCTGCTTGTCGTTGCGTTGTTATAAGGCGATACTTTTTCTTTTACCTCTTAGGTGTGGCGATATAAAAAAGCATCGGCTGCGCACTTGCGCAGCCGATGGGGTAGAAGAAATAAAATGACTTTGATTTACTCAACAAATATTCTACCGTTCTTAATGTACATTTGCCCTTTTACGGTGCCGGTAACCTTGCGACCGCTGAGGTCGTAAATGTTGCCGTCGGTGCTCTCTGCTGCAATGTTAGTGAGGCCTGTGGTGCCGTTCTTCACATTTATGGTGCCGGCGTAGTCGGCAAGTACCTCTTTTGACCCGGGGGCAGAAAGAATTACATTCTTTATTACAAAGTCGTATGTACCATCTTCAAGGCCGTTAGCCTTTATGTTTATTGTGGCTACATCGCCCTCTGTACCGCTGAATAGTTTGTTTGTATTAGAGTAAATTACAACGCGCATTGCACCGTCGGGCTGTATTGCTGTTGCGGGTTCGCTATGCTTGCGGCTCGATGTGCGGCTGCCAAGGAATATATCGTAGAATTCGCCATCGTTGGTAATCTCGATGCCCTCGGGCAGGTAAAGGTCGAACTGAATGGCCGAGAATTCGTACACAGGGTTGGTTACGTTTATCAGCATAGTCTCGCCATCGCTGCTTGTTGATATGTAGCTTGTTCCGCTGCTTATTTCGTCGCTGTCTGCACGTGTGGCGGCTGCTCGTGCGGCTTGTGGTGCGGGTGCCTCGTATGTGCCAAGAATCATCGATATTATGGTTGTTATGTCGGCAACGTCTATTATGCCGTCTTCGTTGGCATCGCCACCATTCATATTGAAGTTTTCTTGTGAGCCTGTGAGAATGTAGTTTACGAGTTCTGTTACATCGGATACGTCGATGCCACGGTCGCCGTTGGCATCGCCTGTGATGTATGTTCTTACATCTATGGTAGATGTCGATAGGGGAACGTCGTATTTTCTTATTCCGTTGGCTTCGCTCAGTGTGATGTTCTTGATTTCAATATCGTAAGTCTTGTCGAGCATCTCCTCGCCCACGCTCACTGTCACTTTGAAAACCTCGCCTTTGTTGCCGCTGAACACGTCGTTGCTGTTCGAATAGCAGATAACGCGCAGTGCGCCATCGGCCTGTATTGCGTGCTCAAATGTGTGCTTCTCTTCGGTGGTGCGTTCTGTGTTCATTTCAACCAATGCGTTGCCGCTGTTGTCGGTTGTGAATGTCATTCCCTTGGGCAGGTATATGTCGAACTGGATTGAAGATATCTCGGTTTCATTGCTCATATTAACAGAAAGGGTGGTCTCGGTTTTGGTGAGCGCCTTGGTGTTGGTTATGTGCAGTGTGTTCAAATAGGTTGATACTATTTGAGAATTGAATTTGTCTATGCCGGCCTTTAACTGCTCTACATAGCTCTTTGCCTGCTCGTCGTCGGTGCTCTCGTTTTCCAATTTGCTGTTTAGCTCATCTACCAACGCTTGCAACTCCTGCTTGGTGCCGGGGAGGTAGCTGCCGTAGTGTGCTCCCTCGATGCTGGTGTCGAGCAGCGCTTGTGTATCCTCGAGCATTATTTGCAGATATAGCAGATTATCGGCCACTACGTTGCTGAAGTAACCTTTCCAAGCGGAATAGTCGTAACCGGCGGGGTATGTAAGGGTGGCTTCGGAGGATATGCCGCTGAATGGACTGCCGTAAAGGTTAATGTATTTTGCATAGGAAAGAACACTCGCCAGCCCGCTGCAATACGAAAAGGCAGAACTTTCGATGGTTGCCACATTCTTTGATATTGTGATGCTGCTAAGGTTTTTGCAGTCGTAGAATGCATCATTTTTAATGGTTTTTACGTTTTCACCAAAGAACACATCGCGTATGCCGCTAAGCGCTCGCAGGTCGGTAACGGTGGGGCAGTCTATATATGCCTCTTTAATGCCACCGCAATCGCTAAACGCATATCGGTCGTATGATACAATGGAACTTGGCAGTTTCAGGAATTTTATTCCGCTGCAACCTTTGAATGCATCCGCGTTTATATACTTCAACCCATCGGGGATATTTATGCCTGTCATTTCGTAGCTGTAGCTCAATGCATTAGCTGCGATGCCCACGGTGCCTGCGGGTATTGTGTAGTTGTTTGTGGGCTTGGTGTTTTTTACACCTATCAACCAGTAATCGAGGTAGAGCACGCCGTCGGCTTGGCTGTTCCACCACTTGGTGTTATAGAATGCTTTGTCACCAATAGATGTTATGCCATTGCCAAGGTCTATTGTGCGCAGTGCGGCGCAATTCTCAAAGGCATTATTGCCAACGCTTCTTACCAAATCGCCAAGGAGAACTTTTGAGAGCGATGTGCAGCCGTAGAATGCTTTTTCGCCTATGCTACCCTTGGCCATAGATACCTCTTGGAGGCTTGTGCACTCCTCAAATGCGTATCGCTCTATGCTTGAGAGGTTGCTGCTTAGTATGGCCTCTTTAAGATTTGTACAGCCTTTGAATGCGCTTTCGCCAATTTTTGTTACACTATTGGGGATAACAACGCTCTCGAGGCTGGTGCAATTATGGAATGCATTTATTTGAATTTCCGTTATGTTATTTGGCAATGTGACGCTCTTTAGGTTTGTACAACCTTCGAATGTGTTACTCGTAATATAGTTTAAGCTGCTTGGTATAACAATATTCTCAAGGCTTTTGCAATCCGTGAAAGCGTGGTAGCCAATCTCTCGTACACTATTTGGTAAATTAATGTTTTTAAGGCTGGTGCAACCCCGAAATGCACTTGATTGTATTTCTATTACACTATTAGGTATAATAACGTTTTCCAAATTTGTGCAATTTTGGAAAGCATCACTGTAAATAGTTGTTACATTGTCGGGGATAGTGATGCTCTTAAGGCTGCTGCAATTTTCAAAGAGGTTATTGCTAATATAGGTAATACTTTGTGGTAGTGTGATGCTTTCGAGGCTTGTGCAGTTCTGGAAAGTGTGGTTTCCAATATGGTTCACACTATTTGGTATAACAATGCTCTTAAGGCTGCTACAATTACGGAAAGCGTATAAGTTAATAGTCGTTACGCTGTTGGGTATGCTTACGCTTTCGAGGCTTGCGCAGTTTTCAAAGCTGCCATCGCGTATTACAGATACCGAGTTGGGGATAGTGATACTTTTAAGGCTGCTGCACCCGCCGAATGCGTATGAGGCTATTTGGGTTATGCTGTTTGGCAGTTCTATGCCTTCAAGGCTTCTGCAGCCTGCAAATGCATCTTGGCCTATACTTGTTACTTTGCTATGTATGTTCACCGATGTGAGCTTTTGGCAGTCCTTAAATACTCCACGCTCAATGGTTGTTGTTTTGGCGGGGATAGTGAAACTATTGAGCAGGTGGCAGCCGTTGAACGCGTATTCGCCTATGTTTGCCACGTTGTTGGGCACGGTGGCGCTTTCGAGGCTTATACAGCCGCTAAATGCATAGGTGCCTATGCTCTTCACGGTGGAGGGAATAACAACGCTTATTATTCCCTTGCAGTCGCGGAATGCGTCGTTGGTGATGGCGGTAACCGTGTAGGCGGTTCCGTTGTATTCCACCGTGGAGGGGATCACTACATTGTCGATGTACTCACTTGTGTAGTTGGAGTAGTTGCTACCGGCAAACGTTACTTCCACCGTGGCATTGGTCTCACTGGTGATGTTGTAGTAGATGTTGTTCGCCACAAAGTCGTGGGCACTTACTACGATGCTGCACAGCAATAGCGCTGCCGCGAGCAGTTGCTTAAAGTAAAATTTTTGCATAATGTATAATAATTGAGGTTAAATAATATTGTTTTTACCGCTTTAATGCGCTAAAGTACAAATGTTAGGTGTGAAATTACCCCCCCATTGTTAAATTTTGTTAAATGCTTGAGATTTTTTGAAATTGAGTGCTTTTCTTGGCCTTGTGGGAAATAATAGGGGGCTTTTATAGGCGGTTTTTCAACTAAAATCCGTATCTTCGCATTTTAGAAATTGTTTGATACTGCGGAATAATAAACCCAAACTATAAATATACTACTATGAAGAGTGACATTCAGATTGCTCACGAAACTGAGCTCCAACGTATTGAGAATGTGGCTGCCAAGATGGGCATTGCCGCCGACGAACTCGAACACTATGGTAAGTACATTGCAAAATTGCCTTTGAGCCTTATAGGCGAGCAAAAGGGCAAGCTCATTCTTGTTACTGCCATCACTGCTACCCGTGCCGGTATTGGCAAAACCACCGTATCCATAGGCCTTGCGCTTGGTCTTAACAAGATAGGCAAGAAGGCTGTTGTTGCTCTTCGCGAGCCCTCGCTCGGCCCTTGCTTCGGTATGAAGGGTGGTGCTGCCGGTGGTGGTTATGCACAGGTGTTGCCTATGGAGAAAATCAACCTGCACTTTACCGGCGATTTCCACGCAATAACATCGGCCCACAATATGATTTCTGCACTGCTCGATAACTACCTCTACCAACACGCTAAAGAGGGCTTCGGTCTTAAGGAAATCCTGTGGCGTCGCGTGCTCGATGTGAACGACCGTTCACTGCGCTCCATAATCACAGGAATCGGCCCCGCTACAAACGGCCTTTTGGAGCAGGCGGGCTTCGACATCACTCCCGCATCGGAACTTATGGCTATATTGTGCCTCGCTTCTGACGAGGAGGATTTGCGTCGCCGCATCGAAAACATTCTTTTGGGTTACACCTACGATGGTGCGCCCTTCACCGTGAAGGAGCTTGGTGTTGCCGGTTCCATTATGGTGCTGCTGAAGGATGCCATCCAGCCCAACCTGGTGCAGACAACCGAGAATACTCCCGCAGTGGTGCACGGCGGCCCGTTTGCAAATATCGCTCACGGCTGTAACTCGCAGCTGGCCACAAAGATGGCTCTTGCCCACAGCGAATATACAATTACCGAGGCGGGCTTTGGTGCCGACTTGGGTGCAGAGAAGTTCTACAATATCCTGTGCCGCAAGAGTGGCTTGCAGCCCGATGCCACAGTGATTGTTGCCACAGCGCAGGGCTTGAAAATGCACGGTGGCGTGGAGCTCGACAAAATTAAGGAGCCCGATATGGAGGGCTTGCGCAATGGCCTTGCCAACCTTGACCGCCACGTTGCAAACCTGCAGTCGTTCGGTCAGTCGGTTATTGTGGTGTTCAACCGCTTTGCCACCGACACCGACGAGGAGATGGCTCTGCTGCGTGCTCACGTGGAACAGGAGTTGGGCTTGCCTTTTGTTATCAACAACGCCTTTGCACTGGGTGGTGAGGGTGCTGTTGAAATGGCGCAGATTGTGGTTGATACAATAGCCAACAACCCCTCGAAGAAGCTGCAATTCACTTACAGCGACGAGGATGCCATAACTACAAAAATTGAAAAGGTTGCCAAGAATATCTATGGCGCGGCATCGGTTACATTTGCCAAGCCCGCTATGGACCGCATAAAACTTGCCGAAAAGCTCGGTATGTCGGCTTTCCCCGTGTGCATAGCAAAGACGCAGTTCTCCTTCAGCGCCGATGCCAAACAGTATGGTGCCGTCAAAGGCTTCAACCTGCAGATACGCGACGTGGTGCTCAACGCGGGTGCCGAAATGATTGTTGCCATTGCGGGCGATATCATTCGTATGCCCGGTTTGCCCAAGGACCCCCAGGCCAACCACATCGACTACATAAACGGAGAAATAGTTGGTCTCAGCTAAATTGTAATATAAGGCTATGGCACAACCACTTGCAGAACGCTTGCGCCCCACCTCTTTTGAAAATTATGTGGGGCAGCAGCACCTCGTTGGCGAGGGTGCTGTGCTGCGCCGTATGATAGATTCGGGGCGCATCCTTTCGTTCATTATGTGGGGCCCTCCCGGTACGGGAAAAACAACCATAGCCAAGATTATAGCCCATAAACTCAACCGCCCCTTCTACACCCTCAACGCTGTGTCGTCGGGTGTGAAGGAGGTGCGCGAGGTGATAGACAAGGCAAAAAACTCGCCCCTCTTTTCGGGTGGCGGTGCAATACTCTTTATAGACGAGATTCACCGCTTCAACAAGTCGCAGCAGGATTCTTTGTTAAGCGCGGTGGAAACAGGCGTTGTCACCCTCATTGGCGCAACAACCGAGAACCCTTCGTTCGAGGTGATACGTCCATTGCTATCGCGTTGCCAGTTGTATGTGCTCAAGTCTCTTGAAAAAGAGGATTTGATGCAGCTGCTCAACTACGCAATAACCACCGATGAGGCCCTTAAAAGCCGTGGCGTGCGCCTGCAAGAGACCGATGCAATGCTGCGTTACAGCGGCGGCGATGCACGCAAGTTGCTCAACATACTGGAGCTTGTGGTGGAGGCCGATAGTGAATCGCCCGTTGTCGTTACCGACGATAAGGTGGTGCAGTGCCTGCAGCAGAGCCCGCTGGCATACGACAAAGAGGGCGAGATGCACTACGACATTATCTCGGCCTTCATAAAATCCATTCGTGGCAGCGACCCCGATGCAGCCCTCTATTGGCTTGCCCGTATGATTGAGGGTGGCGAGGCGCCTGAATTCATTGCCCGCCGCCTCGTAATATCGGCATCGGAGGATATTGGTCTTGCCAACCCCAATGCTCTGCTGCTTGCCAATGCGGCGTTCGATGCCGTGATGAAGATAGGCTGGCCCGAGGGGCGCATTCCCCTTGCCGAGGCTACGGTGTATCTTGCCACCTCGCCCAAGAGCAATTCGGCATATATGGGCATAAACAGCGCATTGGAGAAGGTGCGCGAAACGGGTAACCTGCCAGTGCCCCTGCACTTGCGCAACGCCCCCACAAAACTTATGAAACAGCTTGGCTATGCCGATGGGTATAAATACAGCCACGACTATCCCCACCACTTTGTAAAGCAACAGTTCCTGCCCGACGAAGGCCGCACATTCTCCTTCTGGCAGCCACAAGATAACCCGGCCGAGCAAAAGATCAAGGCTTGGATGAATTTCTGCTGGGGCGACGACAGGAAATTTTCAAAGTAAAACCAATGAGGCTGACTAAAAAGTATTTTTTAGCAGCCTCATCTTCGTACAATTTCGGCAGTTACATAGGCTTCTCTATCCGACAGGCGTTGATAGCGCTTGATGATTTGAGCCTTTATGTTATCCAAAGCAAGATTGATTTCCCTTGCTTCCTTGCTCCTATCTTTGGCTCGGTTGCCTTTCACATCCCAAAGTTTTTTGGAATAGTACGCTTACAACTGAATTGGACTACTGAGCCGTTGATTGTCACTGGTCCTACAATGGGGCAATACCGTTTTTCTTCTTGCTTGCGTTCACGTAGAACAGCAGCTTAAATGTACTTCGCATAATCCAATCTTTTTTTTATAAAAAAATATATATATCAGTGAGTTATACATTGCTACGCAATATGATGTAGAACTATGAAACGTGACGACACAAAGAAAAACTTTACTGCATTATTGGGTAATGAATAGGCAACCGTTCTATTTCATTACCTTGTGTTTCTTTACTAAATTGCTATTTCCTGTATTTTCGAGATCTTCAGCGTAATGCGTTTATTATCAGTGCAAGATGCACTATTATTACGATTTTGGTTGATTATTCCAGCATTTTTCTCTAATTTTGTGAAACTATGGATGTTTACCTTCTTTAATACGTATTTTAGTGAGCGTTTTGCATTTTTTTTATGCAGCGAAAAGTTGTCAATTCTGTTTGTCAAAGATTTAAAGTTAGCTACTAATACCAATATAATATATGCAGGTTCAATGGTGAAATATATTGGTGGCGTAGGTTTCTTCTTATATTTGATGATAGAAACGTTTGCTTCTCGTTGCGATATTAGCAATAGTTCCCACGCTCTTTCTTTTATTTACACTCTTGTCGGGGAATTGGGGAGAAAAAAGAAAAAATAATGAGAAATTGTTATCTTAAAAACTTGTTTATTGCTATTGTTTTGCTGTGCAGCGTAGCTACAAATGCAACAATTTACACTGGTACTTGCGGTGTTAATTTAACTTGGTCGTTAGACACCGCAACCAGCATACTTAAGATTACCGGTATAGGAGAATTAACGACTATAAATGGCTTGAATCCGTGGGATGAATATAGTAGCGACATCAAAACCATAATTATTGGTAATGGTGTAAAGGCCATAGATGAATACACATTCGATGAATACTACGGTATTACAAATATAAAAGTAGAAAGTGGCAACACTGTATATGATAGTCGTGATGATTGTAATGCTGTCATAGAAACAGCGACAAATACTCTTGTTCTAGGCTGTGCTAAAACCACAATCCCTTATGGCATCACAAGTATAGGAAATGGAGCATTCAATTATTGCCAAAAACTTACGGATATTGTTATTCCCAATAGTGTCACAAGCATAGGAGAAGAGGCATTTTATGGTTGCGGCCTCACTAGTATAAATATCCCCAATAGCGTCACAAGCATAGGTGATTATGCGTTTAATAGATGTAGGAGCCTCACCAGCATAAATATTCCCAATAGTGTCACAAGCATAGGAGAAAAGGCATTTTATGATTGCAGCGGTCTTGAACATCTTGAATTTAATTGCAATACCATTGGCTCTTGGTTTAGTTCTAACTCCTCAATAAAAGAGGTAGTTGTGGGTAATAGTGTTACAAGTATAGGAGAAAATGCTTTCAAAAAGTGTTATGGACTCACAAATATCATAATTCCTGCTAGCGTTAAGACCATAGGGAAGGGTGCATTCAATATGTGCCGCAACCTTACAAGTGTTGTAATTCCCAGTAGCGTAACAAGCATAGGAGAAGAAGCTTTTAGTGCTTGCTACAGTCTCATTAATGTTGAAATTCCTAATGGTGTTGCAAGTATTGGAAACCGTGCTTTTAATGTTTGCTCAAGCCTTACAAGCGTGACAATTCCAAGCAGTGTTACAAGCATCGGAAATGCCGTGTTCTCTAATTGCAGTAGCCTCACAAGCATAAAAGTAGAAAAAGGAAACACTGTGTATGATAGCCGTGATGACTGTAACGCTATTATAGAAACCGCGACAGGTACACTTCTTCGTGGCTGTAGTAATACGATAATTCCTAACAGCGTGACAAGTCTTGCAAGCGGCTCGTTCAGCGGTTGTTTGGATCTTGAGAGTGTGGCTATTGGGGATAATGTGACCGAGATAGGACAAAATGCGTTCGGTGATTGCAAAAACCTTGCAAGCGTGACAATCCCAAGTAGCGTGAAAAGTATAGGAATTCAGGCATTTGTTAATTGTCATAGTCTCAATGCAGTGTGTATCTCAGACCTGTCGTCGTGGTGTAATATCGACTTTGCTGATTTCAGTTCTAACCCATTGCTTAAAGCAAATAGTCTCTATTTGAATGGAAACGAAATAACCCACCTTGTTATTCCAAGCGATGTTACAAGAATAAAGAAATACGCATTTTATGGTTGCAACGTAACAAAACTTACAATTCCGAACAACGTTACAAATATAGAGAATTTTGTATTTAATTCTTGCGTTTCATTAAAGGAACTTTGCATTGAAGATGGGAATAACACTCTGAATTTGGGGTGTAGTGTTTTTGCTCCTTATGGCAATGGTTTCGGATTATTTAATAGTTGCCCATTAGAAACACTATATATTGGGCGTAATTTGTTATATGGTGCTGACACAAATTGTGGATATTCTCCCTTTTGCGGAATAACCACATTGGGTAGCGTAACAATGGGCAAAAATGTGACAAGCATAGGGGGGTATGCATTCTGTGGATGCGAGGGCCTTACGAGCGTAATAATTCCCAATGGTATAGAAAGTATTGGGGCTTATGCGTTCAGCGGTTGCAGTGCTCTCGAGAGCGTGACAATCCCGAGTAGTGTTACAAATGTAGGAGCTTATGCCTTCAATGGCTGTCTTGGTTTAACAGGGGTGTATATAAGTGACCTGTCGGCTTGGTGTAAAATAGACTTTGATAAATATGGTTACAATATATTTGAAACAGGTGTTACTAATCCTTTATATTATGCAAATAATCTATATATAAACGGTGAATTGGTGACAAACCTTGTTATACCTAATGATATAACTGAAATAAATCCACTAGCTTTCGATGGATGCATTAACTTGGTGAGTATAACAATCCCCGCAGGTGTTACAAGTATAGGAAGTTTCGCTTTTAGGGGTTGTACAAGGCTTGTCAAATTATATTCTAAGACAATAGTGCCTGCAATAGTTGCATCAGACTCATTCTATGATGTACCAACCTTGACAACGCTTTATGTTCCCATAGGTGCTAAAGATGCATATCAAACAGCCGAGTATTGGAAGAATTCTGCTAACATCGTTGAAATTGAGTTCACGGGTATAGAAGATGTTATCGTTGATGATGTCCTACGTGATACTCTGGATATTTATTTCGACCTTAATGGTCGTATGGTGGATAATCCGACGGGGGGAATTTACATAAAGAAGGGTAAAAAAGTCGTGCTTTAAGATAGTATGTATTATAAAAACCAATTATGGCGGTCGAATTTGACCGCCATAAATGTTTTTTACGTTATGATTCTTTAGTGTGCCTCCTTAACCCTTTTTTGAGAAAGTGAGTGTTAATGAGGGCCTCGAACGCACAGGCTTGCCATCTTTTGTGGCGGGTTTCCATTTCTTTTGGGTGTTGTAGATGAGTACTAACGCCTCGCTATCCACGGCGTTGTTGCCCGAACTCTTTGTTACCTTGGCAAAGGTGATGGTGCCATCGGTCTCCACATTGAATTCTATTGTAACGCTCCCTTCGGTGAGCCCGCTCTCAAGCACCGTCTTTCTG
The DNA here is from genome assembly GCA_017536765.1 of Bacteroidaceae bacterium. Classification (GTDB taxonomy): domain Bacteria; phylum Bacteroidota; class Bacteroidia; order Bacteroidales; family Bacteroidaceae; genus HGM04593. The sequence continues at coordinate 53,560 of JAFXGV010000025.1, read as the reverse complement.
TTGCCCAGTTGCAGGTCGCTTGTATCTCCAATGAACTCTGCTCCCGGGGTGTCGAATTTCTCCGGTGTCGCATTGTCCGGCTTTATGCCTACATTGAATTGGTACATTTGCGGCTCCTTGCTGCTGCTTGCATCGTCGTAGGTAAAGCTCTTTGGGTCGAACTGCGTGTGCTTTTTAAGTTCAAGCATGATGGCACCATATTTACCCTTCTCGCCGTACAGTTTTGTGGCTGCTTCCTCCTCGAGAACATTTATGCTCTCAATATCCTCTTCCTTTATGTTGTTGATGATGCCTGCATTGCCTTCGTATACCGCGCCGTTTATGATAAGCAGGGGCGACTCCTTGTTCAGCAACAGCATATCCTTGTTGGTCTTGGGCTGCGGGGCACCTTGCAGGCGGAACATAATGGGCAGGGTGTATTGCACCGCCACATTTTTGCCGTTCTGCTTGCCGGGTGTCCAGCGTGGCATACTCTCAACCACGAGCACGCTCTCTTTGTCCAGTGCTTCGTTGCCGCTGCTTTTTTGTACGCGGGCATCCTTTATCTTGCCGTTGCTATCTACAACAAAGGTTACAAAGCATTTACCCTGTATATTGGCATCGCGTGCCTCCTGTGGGTAGATGATGCTGTTTCGAAGGTATGTCATCAATCCGTTTGAGCCACCGGGGAATTGTGGCATCTGCTCCACCACCTGATATACCTGTGTGGTGTCGCTCGGTTGCGTGTGCTTTACCTCGCCCACTGCAGCCACCTTGCGCCTGTTTGCGGTGCTCTCGCTTGGTGCGGTTGCAGGCGTTTCCGTTTGGTCGTTTGCAACAAATTCCGTAACTTTGCCATCGCTCGGTTGCTCGACGGCGTTCACACTCTCGGGCTGCGAAAAGAGCAGCGCGGCAATAGCTGCCGCAGGGAGTATGTACAGTGCTTTTGTACACCTCCACTTGTTCGATTTTTTCTTACACATCATAGTTATACGTTTAAAAGTTGAACTGTGATTAAAGCTGTTGGCAATAGAGTAGAGCCTTGCGCCAACGGCTTTTTTTATTATCATTTGCTGGTATCGTTCTACATTGGTTCCGCTGTTTATGACAGCCTCGTCGGCCTCGTATTCGTGTATGTTCTTTATGCAGTATTTTGTGAACCACGCCATTGGGTTGAACCACTGCAATAGTATAAGAAGGTCGGTTACGACAATGTCCATTGAGTGGAGCGAGCGTGCGTGCGCGGCTTCGTGGGTGATAATCTCGCGCCCGCTCTCCCGTAGGTCGGTTCTGTTTATTACCACATAGCGGAACCAACTGAAAGGCTTTATCTCCTCTTCCTCTCTCACCCGCAGGTGTATCTTCTCGCTCGTGTATTCCTCGACAGGTGTGGGCGTGCCTCGCTTGATGATTCTTGCAAGCCCTGTGTACATAATTACAAGGCGCGCAAGTAGTACCATTACTCCTATAAGATATATTGCAACTGCTATACTGCTCCACTCAATAGCGGTGGCGGGCTCTGCTGGTGCTGTTTGTGCAGGGGTGAGTATTCCGGTGCTTACAAATCCTATGCCTGTTTCGCTTGTGGTTGTCGCGGGTTCTTCTGAAAAAAGACGCGAGAAGGGTGTCTCTATGCCTAAATTCACAAGCGGCAGGGAAAGCGAGAGGGCTATAATTGCAAGCAGGGTGAAACGGTTGAGCTTGTGGTAGGTCTCTTGCTGCATAAGTGCCACAAAGAGCGCCACAAAAACCGTGAGCAGTGTGGCCGATTTCAGTAAATATATAAGGAGTGCTTCCATAGCGGGTGGTTTTGAGTGGTAGGGCGGTCTTTATTTCTGTTTTTTTACCTTTTCAATGAGCTCGGTGAGTTCCTCGAGCGAAATCTTCTCCTCCTCCACAAGCGACGACACCGCACCGAGGTAGGAATTCTTGAAATATTGGCTCACGATATCCTTCAAGCTCTTTCTGCCATATTCGTTTTTGCTCACAGCGGCATAGTATTGATAGGTGTTGCCATATGCTGTGTGGGCTATGTATCCCTTCTCCTCCAGCCCGCGCACAATGGTCGATAGGGTGTTTATGTGGGGCTTGGGCTCGTCGAAAAACGGTATGAGCTCTTTCACGAACAGGGGGCCTTTGGCCCAGAAGATATTCATTATCTCCTCCTCTCTTTTTGTCAATCCTTTATTCATAGGTAGGGTGTTTTTTATCAACTATATTTTTTAGTTGGGTGCAAAGAACTAAAAATTTTAGTTGACAAACTAATTTTTATAGTTAATAAAGGTTAACGGCCTGTTTTTCCTTGCTATATATGCTGCCGGTGTGCCGCTGCTTTGAAAAACTTTTGCAATTACAAAATAAGTTGTACCTTTGCGTAACGCATTAAAAGATATATGGCACACACACCTGACACGGATACAGAAAATGCACTTTCATTGATGGGAGGCAATAGTTGCAGGCCGGAGATTTCAATACTTATGGCAACGTATAACGGTATGAAGTATCTCCCCGAGCAGTTGGCCTCGCTTAAGGCACAAACATACTCCAATTGGGTGTTGTATGTGCAAGACGACCTCTCAACCGACGGTACTGCCGACTATTTAAGGGCCGAGGCTGCGCAGGACACGCGCATAAAATTGTTGCCCAACAATGAAAAATTGGGTGCAATGAAGAATTTTATGACGTTGCTCTCCGCGGTTGATGCACAGTACTATATGTTCTGCGACCAAGACGATGTGTGGTTGCCTGCTAAAATAGAAAAAACTTTTGCCTGTCTTGAGAATGTTGAAGCCAAGTGTGGCACCAACCTTCCTCTTGTGGTGCACACCGATTTGTCGGTGGTAGATGCAGATCTAAAGCAGATAGCTCCCTCGTTTTGGGAAATGTCGCGCATAAATCCCGCGTTGCTGACCACATTTGCCGAGCAGGCAGGGCACAACCTTGTAACCGGTTGCACTATGATGTTCAACCGCGCAGCAAGGAACGCCTCGCTTGCATTTTCCGATGAAACACTAATGCACGACGTGTGGGTGCTCCTCTGCTCACTGAAGCAAGGCGGCAGGGTGGTGGATGTGCCCGAGCCGCTAATCCTTTACAGGCAACACGGCAAAAACACATTGGGTGCTCACGACCTGCGTTACAACTATTTTATGAAGCGTTTTATGTCGCTCAAGAGTGTGCTCAAAGAGAATCGCTCCAATTACCGTATGCTCAAAAGTGTGGGTTACGGAAATATTTTCAAATATATATACTATAAACTGAAATATTACGTTCTATACAAAAAGGGGTGATGATGATTTCCGTTTGCATTGCTACATACAACGGTGAGCGTTACTTGCGCGAGCAGTTAGACTCAATTTTGCCACAGCTGGGCGAGGGCGACGAAGTTGTTGTGTCGGACGATGGCAGTACCGATGCAACGCTCGACATTCTGCAATCGTATGCCGACGAACGCATAAAGTTGTTTCACAATACCCAAAAGGGGTTTGTACGCAATTTTGAGAATGCACTCAAGAACGCAAAGGGCGATTACATATTCCTAAGCGACCAAGACGATGTGTGGCTGCCCAATAAGGTGCAGGTTTGCGTGGAGGCGCTTGGCAAGCATATTGCGGTAAATCATAACTCCCTGCTTGTCGATTCCGAAGGTCAATCGTTGGGTGTCGATTTCTTTGCGCAGAATCGCTCAGCAGGCGGTTATTGGCGCACATTGTGGCGCAACTCGTATAGCGGGTGCTGTATGGCATTCCGTCGTGAACTCCTTGAACGTGCAATGCCATTCCCTCCAAATATAGCTTCGCACGATATATGGCTTGGTGTTATTGCCGAAAAATATGGCAATCCCTTGTTTATTCAGGAGCCGTTGCTCCATTACAGGCGCCACGGACACAACGCTTCATCTACGGCCGAAAAGTCGGGGCTCACTTTTATGCAGCAGTTGAGCTATAGATTATATATGTTCATATTTTCTCTTATAAGATAATGTCGATGCAGAAGTTTTTAGTAACAGGTGGTAGTGGATTTATAGGTACAAATGTAGTGGAATATCTTGTATCTACCGGCAAGTATGAAGTGTTGAATATAGATTCTGTGGAGCCCAAAAACGATGCCCATCGCTGTTATTGGAAAAATGTGAATATCTGCGACAAGGCTGCCGTTGTGGCTGCCGTTACCGAGTTTAACCCCACATACGTGCTGCATTTGGCTGCCCGCACCGACTTGATGGGCGCATCTGTTGAGGATTACGATGCCAATGTGACGGGTGTGGAAAATATGCTATGTGCACTTGATGGGCTTAAGAACCTCAAACGCGCAGTGTTTACATCATCTATGTTAGTGTGCCGTGTGGGCTATATTCCCACACACGACGAGGACTATTCTCCATCGACATTCTATGGTGAGAGCAAGGTGAAAACCGAAGCCATCATTAAGGCACACAACCCGGCCTATTGCTGGAGTATAATACGTCCCACATCTATCTGGGGCCCCTGGTTTGGTGTTCCCTATGCCAATTTCTTCAAAATGATACTTGCTCACACATATGTGAATATGGGCAAGAAGGCCTGCACCAAAACCTATGGTTATATTGACAATGCGGTGTACCAGATAATGGCGCTGTTCACAGCCGACGAGGAACGAGTTAACGGCAATGTATATTACATTGGCGACTACGAACCTTACAACATTTCGGAGTGGGCTAAAGAGGTGGGCAAAGAGGCCGGGGTATATATTCCCACTGTGCCCTTCTTCCTGTTGCAGGCTGCGGCATTTGTGGGGGATGTATTGAAGAAAATACATATTCCCTTCCCTATGACATCGTTCCGTCTAAAGAATATGACAACAGATAATGTGGTGAATACCGAAAATCTTCGTGAGATTGCCCCTCACCTGCCGGTTTCGCGCATTGAGGGTGTTGCACGCACGGTCAAATGGTTGCGTGAGCAGAAGAAAAAGTAAATCACATCTTTACATTGCGGCAATTATGCCGCTGATAATCATAAGAATACATACTCCTTTTTTGAGTGTGTGGCGGCTTATTCTCTTGAAGCACCACGCTCCTATGAGCGAGCCTATGAGTATGCCGCCGCAGCCTATGGCCCAGTAGGTGATGGTGCTGTCGGTTAAAAAGCCTGCTTTTATGCGAAATGTGGTGTAGAATAGGTTGAATACCACCGAGAGGGCCTGCAAAGTGGCCATATACTGCATTTTGTCCTTTATGGCTCCTATGCAGTAGAGCACCACGGGTGGCCCGGGCATAGCGAACATTCCACCCATAATGCCGCTTATGGTGCCTATGACGGCACGTGCCGCCTTGGATTGCAGCAACAACGATATTTTGTTTTCCCAAAAGAGGAAATAGAGCGACACTGCCACCAACGCCACGCCCAGGCAGCGTTTCATTGTGTCGTTGCCAACGGAGGATATGAATTCTATGGCAAAGTAGGATGCCGCTATGTTGAACACTATTATAATGGCAACACTGCGCCAGCATATCTGTTTGTAGTGGCGCAGTGTTATGAAGAGGGCGGTAGTTCCCGCAAGCAGGCCCGATAGGGTGGTGGCTTCGCCGTACGATGGCAGTATGAAGGGGAAGAACATCATCACAAATATTCCGAACCCAAAGCCGCTTGCTCTTTGTATGAAGCTGGCGGCTATGGTTAACAAGAATATAAGTGCGTGTGCCGTGAGCATCGTTTTCAGAGGCTTTCTACTATTCTTTTGAGTACCACGGTGGCCGATATTTCGCGATTGGCAGCCTCGGGTATCACAAGTGAGCGGGGGCTCTCTATCACCTCGTCGGTTACAATCATATTGCGGCGCACGGGCAGGCAGTGCATAAAGTGGGCGTTGTTGGTAACGGCCATCTGGCGCTCGCTCACGGTCCAGCTGCGGTCGGTGCATATCACCTTGCCGTAGTTGTCGCCTGTGTATGCCGCCCAGTTCTTGGCATATATGAAATCGGCGCCCTCAAATGCCTTCATCTGGTCATACTCCACTCGTGCATTGCCCACGAAGGCGGGGTCGAGCTCGTAGCCTTTGGGGTGGGTGATTACAAAATCGTAATCGGCGGCGTTCATCCACTCGGCAAACGAGTTGGGAACAGCCTGCGGCAGCGCCTTGGGGTGGGGTGCCCAGGTGAGCACCACTTTGGGGCGTTCCTTGGTCTTGTGCTCCTCTATGGTTATGAGGTCGGCAAAGCTCTGCAGGGGGTGGCGGGTTGCTGCCTCCATTGAAAAGACGGGGCGGCCCGAATATTTGATGAATTGGTTGAGGATTACCTCGTTGTAGTCGTCAGCCTTGCTTTCGAAACGGGCAAAAGAGCGCACGCCTATCACATCGCAGTAGCTGCCCATTACGGGGATTGCCTCCAGAATGTGTTCGGGCTTGTCGCCGTCCATTATCACGCCACGCTCGGTCTCCAGTTTCCAGGCGCCCTGGTTTATGTCGAGCACTATTACGTTCATCCCAAGGTTGAGCGCGGCCTTTTGGGTACTTAAACGTGTGCGAAGGCTGGAGTTGAAGAATACCATCATAAGGGTTTTGTTCTTGCCTAACTCGCAGTATTTGAAGCGGTCCGCCTTTATCTCCAATGCCTCTTTTACAGCACCTTTGAGGTCGCCTATGTCGTTTACGGTTATGAAATTTCTCATTGCTAAATGTTTTTGTATTGTTATTATGTGCGAAGATAGCACTATTTTTCAGTTTCTTCGCTCTCTTTGTTGATTTCTCTCTTTTTATTCCTGTTCTTTATCCACCAGAGCCACTCGTTGAAGTCGTGGCGCAGTATGATGCCGGCACCCTGTGTGGTGAGTGTCGATTCCGAGAAGTAGCGGTCGTTGGTCTTGTTGTATGCCTTGAGGCTCACCTTGCCGTTTTCGTCGAGTATCCACTGTACCTCAAAATCGCCCACGAAATTGGTGTTTGCCATTGGGTTTTCGCGGTAGCCGAAGTTGCCGTTTATGAGCAGGCGGTTGTCGAGCAGGCGGCCTTCGAGTATGCCCTCCACCTCCATACTGTTCCACCCGCGCTCGCTGCTGCTGAAGTTACCCGATATGTTCCAGTTGCGGTTGTCTATGATTTGCGACAGCATATTGTTGAGCTGCCCCGAAATGGTGTTCGATATGAGCGATTCCATCGCAGTGGAGCTTTCGGTGCCGCTGTTGTTGCGGTTGTAGTCATATGTGTAGAACTTGCCTATACCCATAAGGTATATGAACTGCATATTCTTCTGCTCGGGGGTGTTTACGGCACTTGCTAACAGTTCGCGCTGTTCTTCGTTGGCATCGGGCAGTTCTATGTCGAAGCTCAGCTGCGGCGCCTCTAACTTACCTGTGATGTCCATAAGGCAGTTTACCTTAACGCTCTTGTGGCGGCGCCCCTCGGGGTCCAGGTCGCTGAGCGATGCGCTCGACACCAGGTATTTTGTCTTCAGGTTCAACTCGGCATCGAAGGGGTCGCCGTCGAACGCAAGGGTGCTCCCCTTTATGATGTCGAACTCCTTGGGGAAGATATCCTGCATTGTGAATTTGTATGTGCCACGGTGCAGGTCGAGCCTTCCCTTCATACTGAATCCATCCTTTTCGTCGTATATGGCGGTTATGGGACCCTCGCCGTAGAGGTCGATGTAGTCGCCGGTTTTTACGTTTGTAAATACCTTCAGCTGCATATCGGGGGTGATGTCGAGAATAAATTCAAGGTTCAGGCGGCTGAGCAGGCTGTTTCTGCGTGCCTCTTTCTTCTCCTTCTCTATTATGTGTAGCAACCTTTTGCTATTGTCGGTAAAGGTGATGAAATTGCTGTTGGTTACACTGCCCGTGGTGCCGGCATCGTAAACAAACGATGAGCCTTCGTCGCTGCTTATGTTGGCGTGCAGGAAGATGCCGCGGTCGTCGGCAGTGAGGTTGGCTGTGCCGGTTACAAATGCCGTGCCGTAGAAGGGTAGCTCGCCGAAGCCCTCGGTGTGGTAGGCCAGAAGGTTCTCTGCGTTTACGTTAAGTGTGCAGGTGAAGTCGCTCAGGCTGTTATGGTCCACGCTGCCGTTTATTCTTCCGCGGTTGCCGTAAATATCTGCAATAGGGAAATTGTTGAAGGCCATTTTGTTATATGTGAGATTCACAAGGCCGTCAATCATCTTGTATTTGGTGTTTGTGACGTTGAGCTTAAGCGAGCCGTTGGCGCGTATGTCACCTATGAGGTTGGGATCGCCAAGCGGGCCCACAACAGAAAGCGTTCCCGTGGCCGTGCCATCCACCTCCGATAGTATTCCCTCGAGCATACTGTTGAGGAATTCAACCCTGGCGCGGTCGGCATCTACTCGCAGGTTGATGGTGTCGTTGGCAGGCGATACAAAACCGCTCACCACGGTGTGCGAGTTGTTTATGTCGTATATGTCACCTGTGAGGTGTACTGCTTTGTCCTCCTCGTTCCAGGCTGCCTTTACATCAAGGTCGCCCATATATCCCTCCTCAAAAGAGAAATTCTCTACATTCAATTCGCTGCTGAATTGGGGGTTTTGCAACATACGCGACAGGGATATGTCGCCTGTGGCTATGCCACCGAAATCTACCGAATGGAAGTTTACAAGGTCCAGAATATCCTCCACGCCTATGTCTTTAAGGCTTATGGTGAGCAGGTCCTCTTCAAGTTCTCCCACAACGCCATCTATCCTCAGCCACTGTTTGTCGCTCTGCAGGCTGAAACGGTCTATCGTGTAGCTGTTGCCGTCGCTTGCAATGTGGCAGGGGAGCAACTCCCACGGTGTATCGTTATAAACTATTTTGTTGGGTTTTATGTCGGCATCGAATGTCACGTTCCCGTTATTGCCTCTTGCAAGCGCAATATCCATCTCAAATGTTCCGTTGCCCACCGGCTGTGCGTGGCGCTCCCAATGTATGTTGCTGCTAATGCGGTTCTCGCCTGCACTGCACCCTATGTTTATTGCCATATCGTTTTCGGCATTGTCATATAGAACTTTCTTTGCCAATACCTGTGGCACCGCGGCTTTGGCAGCGAGTGTGATTTTTTCGTCTGTCGATATTGCTGTGGCATCGATGCTGCGATATTTGCGCCCGTCGATGTCGCAGTTGTGCAACTGCGCGTTGAGGTAGAAGAGCCGGCGGTTGTCGTCGCAGCTGCCTACAATGCTCGATTGTTCGTTTATGGTAAATGGCAGGCCTAACAGGTCGCTTATCCAGGCGGTCTCCTTAATGTCTATCTTGAAACTGTATTCGTTTCCGGCATTCCTCTTGACGGTGCTGCCTGCAAGCGCGGGCAGGTGGGTTTGCAGTATGTTCGTGAATGTGTTTGCTATACCTTTGTAGCTGAAGTGCCCGGCAATGTTCATATCCATAAAGTCGGACGAGAGGAGCAGCAGGCGGGTGTCGGACAGGTTGTTGTCCGTTATGTGGAATGTGCGCAACGATTTGCGTTCGTCGGCTGTTGCAAGGGTTATGTTGTATATGCGGGCATCGAGCTGCGACTTGCCGTGATCGTATATTTCGTAATTGCCCTCCAGCATAGCCGACAGGCATCCTTCGCCCTTGTTGTTGATGTTTATTTCGTGCAATCGCAGCGAGTCTATTCTTGCTTTTAGCCTGTACTCCCGTGCTCCCTCCTTTTTCAACTTGAAAAAGTCTATTTCGCCACAGGCATTTTTGTCGGTAAATGTGGCGGTGGTGGAGAAATCGTTCTCTCCGTGGCTGCCTTGTATCATAATGGGCGAGTAGGTGTATCCTTTGTATTCAAATTCGCTGATGCTCGATTGGAACGAGCCTGCGGGGATGCTGCCTGCACCAAGTATGCCGTTGGCTGTGAATTCTGCATTGCACAGGCCCAAGTCCTCCTCTTGCAGCAGTCTGCCCAAATCTATTGCGGCAGCCTGCAGGGTGGTGTGGTAGTTCCTTGCTTTGTCCAGGAATAGGTTGCAGTCGATGTTTCCACGCTTTGTCGCAATGGCTATGTCGCCCAGCAGTTCCCCACCGGCATATTTTGCATCGGCTGTGATGTTTATGGTGCCAAGGCGTTTAAGAATGTCGAGGCTGCCTATGGTGTCGCCTGCTATTTTTTGTATATGCCCGATGGCGGCTTTTTCGGCCCTACTCCCGGCTGTTCTTATCTCTATGCTGCGCTTGTCGCTGCTAAGGGCGTTGCTTATCGTGGCATCGGTTTTGACAGACAGGCTGTTGTCGGCTGTCTCAAGCGAGAGAGTGGCGTTGGTCTTTTTGTTGTTTCCTTTGGCTTTTATGCGCAGGCTCATTGCGGGCAGGTCTGCGGTAAGCGTTGGGCAGAGTGCCTTGAAATCATTTGGCACAATGGCGTTGCTGTATATCTCGCCATCTATCTCAAACGCTCTTTTCCCGTTGTTTTTGAGCGTGAGTTTGTGGGCGCGCAGCTTGCTCTGCGGCAATTCCAAACGGAAATCCTCTATTCGTATGCTTTCGGTGTTGGCATTAACTCTGGCGCGCAGTTTCTTTATCTCGATGCCGGAACTCTCTCTGCCGCTTATGGAACGGATGTATAGGCTCAGCGTGTCGCTGCTCAGCTGCTTGAGCGACAGGTTGCACGCAATATCCTTTACCTCTATGTGCTGCGGCGAAAAGACTCCCTCGGCACCCTGTTCTGCGCTCTCTACATCGTAGCTTGCGCAGCCATCGTACAGTTGTATCTGGTTCACTCTTATGCTCGGGAGCTTGCTCTTCTCCTTAGTGCTGTCGCCTGCGAGTTTGTCAAGTACGAACTGTATGTTGAGCGGCGCCTCTTCGCTTGTGCGATAGAGCTTTACCGCGGGGTTACCAATCATCAGTGTGTTTATGCGTATGTCGCCTTTGAGCATATGCAACGGCGACAGGTGGGCGGTTATTTTGGGGATGCTCACAGCGGTGTCGCCTCTTTCGTCGGTGAGGTATATGCCTTTGAGCACCACTTTGTTCAAGTGCTGCACCTGCACCGAGCCTATGCCTATGGGCAGGTCGCTGAGTTCCTGTATTGTCTCGGTTACATAGCCTGCTGCCCGATGCTGCACGGCATCGAGACGTAGCAACAACGACACGGCATATATTGTGACCGCAACCGTTGTGATGGTCAGGATTATGTATTTCAGTACTCTTATAGACTTAAATTTTAGTTATATTGCAAAATTATATAGAAATCTCGTTATTCCTCTCTTTCGTGCGGGAAAAATTGCGGTAAAAAGGGCAAAAATCTATTTTTTGAAACTGTTGCCTGTTTTTTATAAATGGGTGAGCGCGGGCAGCAGCCGATGCGATATTATAAAAAAGTTTAACTATGCGGTGCCAAGTGGTTAAAACCATTTGCTTTTGCCGCTGAATTTTGTTAATTTTGCGCCTTAAATTCTATCTAATAGATAATATTTAATTTTATGATACTCACAATCCTTGTACTTTTCTTGTCCGTGATATTTTTTATCAGCGGCAAATTACGTTCCGACATAGTGGCGCTATGCTCGCTTGTGACGTTGCTTGCCGCGGGTATTCTCACCCCCGAAGAGGCTCTTTCGGGCTTCTCGAACAATGTTATCATAATGATGGTGGGCCTCTTTGTGGTGGGTGGTGCCATCTTCCAGACGGGCTTGGCCAAAATGATAAGCTCCAAGCTTATGAAATTTGCAGGTGACAGCGAACTCAAACTGTTCCTGCTTGTTATGGGTGTGACCTCGGTAATGGGTGCTTTTGTGAGCAACACGGGTACCGTGGCCATTATGATTCCCATTGTGGTGAGTATGGCTATGAGCGTGAAGATGAACCCCAGCCGCCTGCTTATGCCATTGGCCTTTGCCAGCAGTATGAGCGGTATGATGACACTTATTGGTACTCCCCCCAACCTTGTGATAAACGACGAGTTGCTCAAAAACGGTTTCGAGGGGTTGGGCTTCTTCACCTTCCTCCCCGTGGGCCTTATATGCGCGGTGGTGGGTACCATTGTGTTGCTTCCTTTGAGCAAAAAGTTCCTCTCCAAGCCCGGTGCATTGAGTGCGGCAAGCGCCAGCAGCGGCAAGTCGCTCAAGACGTTGGTTGCCGAGTATGGCATTTCGAGTAACCTGCATCGCCTGCAGGTGACGGCATCGTCGCTTGTGGTGGGTAAAATGATTGGCGAGATAGACATACGCAAAAAGTATGGCCTTAATATCATAGAACTGCGCCACATAGAGCGTGGCCAGCATAGGATATTGAAAAACGTGGTGCAGCAGGCTGTGGATTCCGATACCAAACTGCGTGTGGATGATGTGCTGTATGTGTCGGGTAACGAGGAGATTGTAAAGGTATTTGCACAAAAGTACAAGCTCACGGTTTTGAACGACCGCGACGAGGCCAAGGGCAAGTCGCTCGATTTCTACAATATCGGTGTTGCCGAAATTGTCATTATGAACTCCTCAACCGTGGTGAACAAGACTGTCAAGGAGATAGGCTTCAGAAAGAAATACAACCTGAGCGTGCTTGGCATATGTCGCAAAAAGAAATATATATTGCAGGGCATTGCCGACGAAACCATACACAGCGGCGACGTGCTGCTTGTGCAGGGTGCGTGGGACAATATTGCAGCCCTTGAGAACGAAAGCACCGAGTGGATTGTGCTGGGCCGTCCTTTAGAAGAGGCTGCAAAGGTTACACTCGACTACAAGGCTCCCGTTGCAGCGCTCATTATGCTTGCGATGATTGTGGTTATGGCTTGCGACTTCATTCCCATTGCGCCGGTAACGGCGGTTATGGTTGCCGGCCTTCTTATGGTGCTCACAGGCTGTTTCCGTAACGTGGAGGCTGCCTACAAAACCATCAACTGGGAGAGTATAGTGCTCATTGCGGCTATGATGCCAATGTCGGTGGCGCTGCAAAAGACGGGCGTGTCGGCGTGGATATCAAACTCGCTCGTGAGCGGCTTGGGCGACTATGGTCCGTTGGCTCTTATGGCGGGAATATATTTCACAACCTCGTTTATGACTATGTTCATAAGCAACACGGCCACCGCCGTGCTCCTTGCTCCCATAGCAATGAGCAGTGCTTTGCAGATAGGTGTGAGTCCCGTGCCCTTCCTCTTTGCCGTGACACTCGGTGCCAGCCTCTGTTTTGCATCGCCCTTCTCCACACCGCCCAACGCACTTGTGATGCCTGCGGGGCAATATACCTTTATGGATTATGTGAAGGTGGGCCTGCCGTTGCAGATAATTCTTGGAATTGTGATGATTCTTGTACTCCCGTTCCTCTTCCCGTTCTAAGAATTTGATAATAAAATGTGTCAAAATTGCCTGTTTTTAATAGAAAATAGGTAAATTTGTCAGCGTATAAGAAGAAAACAAAATCTATGGAAGCATCAGAGATATTGAGGGTGAAGCAGCAGTTCGGTATCATTGGTAACGACTCCGACCTTATTCGTGCCATAGATACCGCAATACAGGTGGCACATACCGACCTATCCGTGCTCATAACGGGCGAGAGCGGTGTGGGTAAGGAGTATTTCCCTCAAATAATACATACGAACAGCGTGCGTAAGCACGGCAAGTATTTTGCCGTGAACTGCGGTGCCATCCCCGAAGGAACAATAGACTCGGAGCTCTTCGGTCACGTCAAGGGTGCCTTTACCGATGCCATAAGCGAGCGTAAGGGCTATTTCAGCGAGGCTGACGGCGGCACCATATTCCTCGATGAGGTGGGCGAACTGCCCCTCTCCACCCAGGCGCGCCTGTTGCGCGTGTTAGAGAACGGCGAGTTTCTTCGTGTGGGCTCGTCGAAGGTTGAAAAGACCAATGTGCGCATAGTGTGTGCCACAAACGTGAACCTGCCCGAGGCTATAAGCAACGGCCGTTTCCGCGAGGATTTGTACTACCGCCTGAGCACGGTGCCCATTAAGGTGCCCCCATTGCGCAAGCGCGGCGAGGATGTGTTCCTCTTGTTCAAAAAGTTCACTATGGATTTTGCGGCAAAATACAATGTGCCTCGCATAGAACTCGACGAACAGGCCAAGCGTGCGTTGCTCTCCTATTCGTGGCCGGGCAACATACGCCAGCTTAAAAACGTGGCCGAGCAGATTTCCATCCTCGAACTCAACCGCACGATTACGGCCGATGTGATTACACAGTACCTGCCCGAGCAACCCAAAAATAACCTGCCTGCACTCTTTGGTTCAAAGGGCGGTGGCAACGGCAAAACCTTTGAGAGCGAGCGTGAGATACTCTACAGCGTGCTCTTCGATATGCGCCGCGACATTACCGAACTCAAACAGCAGCTCGAGGGCTTGCGTGCATCGCAGCACACGGCACCGCACGCTGCCGATGTGCCCATATATGCCGATGCCGAGGAGGTGGTTCCCGTGGTGCACCGCCCCGTGAAGCCCACCATCCACCTTGCCTCCTCTCCGCAGGTACATCAGGTGGTGGAGGAGTATGTCGATGAGGCTCTCTCGCTCGACGATGTGGAGAAGAAAACCATAAAACAGGCGCTTGAACGCCATCGTGGCCGCCGCCGCGATGCTGCCAAGGAACTTAACATATCGGAAAGAACACTTTATAGAAAGATAAAGGAGTATGGAATTGAATAAGATAAAGAGAGTGCTTTTTGCACTACCCCTTGTGGCTTTGTTGCTCTTTGCAGGTTGCAAGGTGAGTTATAAGTTCACGGGTGCATCCATCGACTATTCGGTGGTGAAAACCATATCGATGGAAACTTTCCAGAACCGTGCCGCATACCAGTGGGGCCCTATGGCTGCTATGCTCAACGAGAAACTGAGCGATGTGTTTATACAGCAAACCAAACTCACGCAGGTGAACCGTGGCGGCGATTTGCAGTTGGCGGGTGAGATTACCGCATATGACCAGGTGAACAAGTCGATATCTTCGGACGGCTACTCAGCTATGGTGCAGTTGAAGATGAGCGTGAATGTGCGCTTTGTCAACAACAAGAATCACAAGGAGGATTTTGAGCGTGTCTTCTCGGCAACACGAGATTTCGACTCGTCACAGTTGCTCGAAACCGTTCAGGAGGAGCTCGTGACACAAATGATTAACGAAATTGTGGAGGCGATATTCAATGCCGCCGTAGCCAACTGGTAGTGAATGGAGTCGCTCTCGGCATATATATCGCACCCCGAAAAGCTCAACCGCGACACCCTCTACGAGCTTCGTCTTTTAGTGGCAAAGTATCCCACCTTCGACGTGGCGCGCCTGCTTATGCTCAAGAACCTCTACATCCTGCACGATGTGGAGCTTGGAAAGGAGATGCGCAAGGCTGCCCTTTATCTTAAAAACCGTTGGGCGCTGTTTGAACTTATGGAGGGGTATGGCACAAATGTGGTCGATGTAGCACCGGCTGCCGATGTGGCGGTGGATAGAACAATGGCGCTCATAGATGCCTTCCTGGAAACCTTGCCCGCCGATAATTTCTCGCTCGAGGCCGAGGGTGCCGCTGCGGTGGACTATGTGTCGGCCTACCTGGTTAAAGAGGCACCACAGGAGAGTGTGCCTCGCCTGCGTGGTCAAAATCTTATAGACGATTTCCTTGCGGGTGACAATGAGAAGATAACCCTCGACCTGAAAAACGATGCCGAGCAGGCTGCTCCCGCAGTGCCCGAGGAGTCCGAGGATGCGCTCCTCGAAACATCGTTTTTCACCGAAACGCTTGCTAATATTTACATTAAGCAGGGAAAATATGACAAGGCTCTGGAAATTATTAAACGGTTATGTTTGGAATATCCGAATAAAAATCGTTACTTTGCAGACCAAATTAGATTTTTAGAAAAAATAGTTAAACATACAAAAAGGAAATAATATGTATTTGGTTTGCGTTTTACTTATCGTAATAGCATCGGTGCTAATGTGTCTTATAGTATTGGTTCAGAATTCAAAGGGTGGTGGCCTTGCATCGGGCTTCGCATCATCGAACCAGATTATGGGTGTTAGAAAGACCACGGATTTCCTGGAGAAAGCCACTTGGAGCCTTGCAGCCTTTATGGTTGTTGTGAGCGTGCTCGCAGCTTGGTCTATCCCCCACGCAACAGTTTCGGACGAGAGCATCATACAGCAGAGCGCTGTTGAGAACAGCATTGTAAACCCCGAGGTTGCCCCCGACTTTACCGAGGAGGTGCCTGCCGAGGTTACAGTGGAGACTCCCGCTGTCGAGTAATTTGCTCATAGCACGGTTGCCCGTATAGCAAAACAAACCCCGAAGCATCGCTTCGGGGTTTGTTGTTTTTGTATTCCTTTGCATCGGGGTTACGATGCAAGAATCTCCTGTGCACGCACGGTTTCGCGGTCGATGGGTTTGTCGTCTTTGATGGCCTTGGTGAAGGGGATATATACAATCTCGTTGTTGCGGAGGCCTATCATTACGTTGCGCTGTCCTTCCAAGAGGGCATCGATGGCTGCAACACCCAATCGGCTGGCAAGAATGCGGTCGTTGGCTGTGGGGCTGCCGCCACGCTGCAGGTAACCCAAAATAGATACGCGCACGTCGAGCTCGGGGAACTTCTGGCGCATACCCTCGGCAACTTCCATAATGTTGTAGTCTTTTTCGCGGCCTTCGGCAAACAGCACGATGCTGCTGCTCTTTGTGCGGCGCAACCCATTGGCTATAAATTGGTTTATGCGTTCAAATTCGGGATCGATTTCGGGCAACACGCAAGCCTCTGCACCGGTGGCAAGCGTTCCGTTGAGGGCAAGGAAACCGGCATCGCGGCCCATAACCTCCACAATGAAAAGGCGCTCGTGCGACGATGCTGTGTCGCGTATCTTGTCCACACACTCCATAATGGTGTTGAGTGCAGTGTCGTAGCCAATGGTGGTGTCGGTGCCATAGAGGTCGTTGTCGATGGTGCCGGGCAGGGCAATACAGGGGATGTCATACTCTCGTGCAAGGTTGTATGCGCCGGTGATGGAGCCGTCGCCGCCAATCACCACAAGTGCATCTATTCCCTCTCTCTTCAGTGTTTCGTAACCTATTGCGCGGCCCTCCTCGGTCTTGAACTCGTCGCAACGGCTGGTTTTCAGTATTGTTCCTCCGCGTTGAATGATGTTACTTACATTCTCGGTCTTGAACTCCTTAATCTCGCCTGTGATGAGTCCTTTGTAGCCGCGGTAGATACCCTTTACTTTAATCCCGTGGTAGATGCTGGCACGTGTGACGGCGCGTATTGCCGCGTTCATTCCGGGGGCATCGCCACCCGATGTGAGTATTCCCACACAGCTGATTTTGTTTTTCATTGCTCTATGTTTTTATGGTTATTATAGTTTAGAATCTCCTGTTTGCAATTCTCCATAAGCCACTTGGGGGTGGATGTGGCACCGCATATGCCAATGCTCTCCACGTTGTCGGTGAGTGCGAGGTCTATCTCCTGCGGGCTTTCAATCTGGTACGAATTGGGGTTCATCCTCTTGCACTCGTTAAAGAGTATCTTGCCGTTTGAACTCTTGCGCCCGCACACGAAGAATATGAGTTCGTGGCTCTTGGCAAACTCGCCAATGCCGCTCATACGGTTGGCCACCTGCCTGCACACGGTGTCGAACGATTCTATTCTCTTGTCGGCATCTATTCGCTGCTCTATGGCCTCCACAATCTGCTTGTAGCCCTCGAGCGACTTGGTGGTTTGCGAATATATGTAGGTGTCCTTGTCGGTGGCAACCTTGTCGAGCTGTGCGGTGTTCTCAATAACAATAGCCTCGCCGTGTGTCTGCCCCACAAGGCCGAGCACCTCGGCGTGCCCCGCCTGTCCGTGAATCACAATCTGTCTCTCTTCGTCGGCAGTGCTTTGCCATTTTTGTTTTATGCGCTGTTGCAGTTTCAGCACCACGGGGCAGGTGGCATCTATCAGCTCCAGGTTGTTGCGGCGTGCAATCTCGTATGTGGCAGGGGGCTCACCGTGGGCACGCAGCAGCACCTTGGCATCGTGTAGCTTGGCAAAAGTCTCGTGGTCTATTGTTATGAGCCCAAGCTTCTTGAGCCTGTCACACTCTATGCCGTTGTGCACTATGTCGCCCAGGCAGTAGAGGGTGCCGCCGTTCCGCAGCTCCTCTTCGGCCTTCTTGATGGCGGTGGTTACACCAAAGCAGAAGCCCGAGTGGTCGTCTATCTCTATTCTTAACATTCTGTATGTGCAATGAATTGTTCTTTCAACCAAGCCTCCTGCTGGGCGTGAGTCATATTGCTGTTGTCGAGCAACAGTGCATCATCGGCCTTTTTAAGGGGGCTTACTTCGCGTGTCTGGTCTATGCGGTCGCGCTCCATCACGTTTTCGAGAATCTCGTTGTAGTCGGGGTTGTCGCCACGGGCCTTAAGCTCGTCGTAGCGGCGCTGTGCGCGCACCTCGGCCGATGCTGTTACGAAAATCTTGAGTTCGGCATCGGGGAACACCGTGGTGCCTATGTCGCGCCCGTCCATCACAATGCCTTTCTGCTTGCCCATACGGCGTTGCTGCTCCACCATCTCGGTGCGCACGAAGTCGAGCGCTGCCACGTGGCTCACAAGGCGTGATACCTCGAGCGAGCGTATCTCGTGCTCCACATTCTCGCCGTTGAGCAATGTTATGGAGTTCTTTGTCACGGGGTCGGCCTCGAATGTGATGTTTATGTTGCCTAATTGTGCACGCAACCCTTCGGTGTCAATCTGCTCGCCATTTATGAGCCCGTTGCGCAGGCAGTAGAGAGCTACAGCACGGTACATCGCGCCACTGTCGAAATAGAGATAACCCACATTGCGCGCAAGCGCTTTGGCCATAGTGCTTTTGCCACAAGACGAAAAGCCGTCTATTGCTATTACAATCTTTTTCATAATTCCTGTTTATAGTGTATATGATACATTGAACAGCAGCGACGACGAAGAAATGTGTAGCTTGCTGTACGATGCACCAAGTTTTATTCTCTTTGCATTGAATCCCGCACCAATGCTCATTCCATCCCACTTGCTGTTGTCGGTTGACAGTTCCTTAGTCATGCGGTAATTGTATCCCGCGGCAATGTAGAATCTTTCACTCAACAGAATGTCGGCACCAAAGGTGAAGTGTTTCAAAAGCCTCTGCCCAAAGCCGTCTTTGCTGCCGTCGGCATTGTAAAAGTCATCATTGCTCCACTTGTGCAGGTTGTTCATTGTAACCGACAAGCGTATGGGGGCGTGCGACAATCTCTTTGAAAAACCTATCTGTATGTCGAAGGGCATCTTCTCGGTCTCCTCCTCAAAGGCGGTTATCTGCGCACCTAAGTTCTTGAATACTATTGATGCCGAGAACTCGCTCTCCTCCTCGTAGTAGTTCAATCCCAAATCCACACCCAATGCAATGGAACTTAAATCATCATATTTCGAATATATGAACTTGCCGGCAACGCCACCGCTCCAGCGGTCGCTCAGCAGGTAGCTGTATGTGGCGGCAAACTCCATATCCTTTGCCTTGAAGGTGCCGGTGAATACGTTGTCCTCGGTATATCCGTTAAACTCGCCGTAATCGACATAGCGGGCAACGATGGCGCCGGCCGAACGCTCGCCGAACACGCGGTTGTATGCCGCCCCTGCCACCTTGCTGTCGCTCATATAGGTCATATAGTTTAGGTTCAGCGTGTTGTGTGTGGTGTTTATAAGCAGCGCAGGGTTGTGTGCCGCCAGTGTTATGTCATCGTCTATTATGGATATATTGGTGCCACCCAATGCTGCCACGTGCGACGAGTAGGGGAGGCGCAGAAAATTGAATGCAATCTCGCCCGTTTGTGCCCGCAACAACTGCAACGGTATTGCCAATATCGCTAAAAGTATAAAAACTCTCGATTTCACTTTGTAGTTCTGTTTCGTGGTTAGTATATATACGAAAGCACTGCGAAGATAATGCTTTTTTTCATCTTTTATATATTGCACGCCAAAAATAACGGCATAAAAAGCGCAGGCTTCAATAATAAATAACTGAAAAACGAGTTATTTATGATATACGCGCAAAAGAAAATCTTTATAAAATAAAAAAAGATGCCTTAAATTGTGTGTATTGAAAAATATTGTTTATTTTTGCCCTTTGGAAGATGTAATGAAGGCGAAAGCAAGAATTTACCGAGTAAAATATATTAAACTATCATATGAATACAAGAAACAATCAACAGGCAAACGAGCGCGAGCTTCTTGAAGTGAAGAAAAGCGCGAAAGCGAACCTTGAACAGCACAAGACCGTATGGCTCTTGATTGGTTACATTATGGTGTTCGCTATTCTATTTGTGGCTTTCGAGTGGACAGCTACCGAGAAAAAACACACAGGCGAAATTGTGAGTGCAGGTATTCTTCTCGAAGAGGAGATTATGATTCCCATCACAATGCCCGAGAAGAAGGTTGTTCCTCCTCCTCCCCAGGCAAAACAGATTACCGAGATTCTTGAAATCGTTGACGACGAGGCCGAAATCGAGGAGAGTGAGCTCGCATCGGTTGAGGAGACCGGTGAGGTTGTTGAGATTGCCGACATAGGTAACGTAGTGGTAGAGGATGTTCCCGAAGAGGAGCCCATTCTTAACGTGGTTGAGAAGATGCCCGAGTTCCCCGGTGGTATGCAGGCACTTATGAAATATTTGAAGGACAACATCAACTACCCCCGTATCTCGCGCGAGAATAACTCACAGGGTAAGGCGTTCATCAATTTCGTTGTTAACTCCGACGGTTCAATTCAGGACGTTGAGGTGCTCAAGAGCTCAAGCGACGTATATCTCGACAAGGAGGCCGTTCGCGTAGTAAGCGCAATGCCCAAATGGAACCCCGGTAAGCAGGCCGGTAAAGCGGTGCGCGTGCGTTTTACATTGCCGGTAACCTTCCGCTTGAAATAATTAAAAACAGTATAAAAGAGAGGCTGCCTTCCAAAGTGTAGCCTCTCTTTTTTAATAATATAGCCGCGGAAAGCAATTGTAGTATTAGTGTCATATCGAACGCATGCGAGATATCTCTATGCAGTTTTTTTTATAATAACTACTCTAATATCTTTATAAATTTATGTATAACTGGGAACAGATACGAGACGAGGTAAACCGTTTCATAGAGAATATAAAATTTGAGCGCGAACCGCTCGAGTTGTACAAACCAATACGCTACACGATAGAGCAGAGCGGCAAGCGTGTGCGCCCCGTGCTCTGCCTTATGGCATACAACCTCTATAAAGAGGAGATAACCGAGGCGCTCTATCCCGCAGTGGCAATGGAGACCTATCACAATTACACTCTTATACACGACGATGTGATGGACCGTGCCGACATACGCCGCGGAAAGCCCACCGTTTGTGCCAAGTGGGGCGACACCGCAGCCATTCTTTCAGGTGACACTATGTTGCTGCTTGCATACGAGTTCATAGCCCACGCCGCACCCGAAAAACTTCCCGCAATGCTTGCCCTCTTTACCGAGACGGCCAAGGAGGTGAGCGATGGTCAGCAGTATGACCTCGATTTCGAAAACCGTAGCGATGTTACCGAAGCCGAGTATATGGAGATGATTCGCCTTAAGACATCGGTGCTCATAGCCGCTTCGCTCAAGATGGGCGGTCTTGTGGCAGGTGCATCGGAGAGCGATTTGCAAAATCTCTATGCCTATGGCGAGACAATGGGCCTTGCCTTCCAATTGCAGGATGATATGCTCGATGTTTATGGCGATGCAGCCCTCTTTGGCAAGAAGATTGGTGGCGACATACGTTGCAACAAAAAGACCTTCCTGCTCATTAAGGCAATGGAGACAGCCTCTCCCGAGCAGCGTGCACAGATGAACGCCTGGATGGAGGATGCTGCTTGCAACCCCGATGAGAAGGTTGCCTTCTTCACCGATATGTATAATAAATTAGGTATAAAGGAGATTTGCGAAAACCGCATAGCCGAACTCTTTGCTAAGTGCGATGCCTACATAGAGAACCTCTCGGTAGATGCAGCGCGCAAGGTCAACCTCAAGCAATTTGCCGACTCTCTCCTCAATCGTAACCTGTAATTTATGCCATACCGCCGCCTTCCCAAAACCGACCAGGCACGCATAAGGGCCCTGCGCACCGCCGTCGAGAGCAGTGTGCAGAACGGCGTATATACCAACGTGCTCACTCACAACACCTATTACAAGGCGAAAACCTTTCTCGAGCGTTTCTCGCGCGAGGTGGGCATATACAAGCGTTGCGTGGCCGAGCAATCGACCAAGCGTGGCAACGAAAAATACGAGGCTGCGCTCAAGCGTGCCCGTATGTATGTGTCGCATTTCATTCAGGTGCTTAGTATGTCCATTATGCGTGGCGAGATAGCCCGCAGCAAGCGCCCCTATTACGGCCTGCCTCAAGACGAGGACACCACGCCCAACCTCTTTTCCGAGACAGCGGTGTTAGAGTGGGGTGCCAAGATAATGGAGGGTGAGCGCCGCCGCACGGCCGAGGGTGGTGTGCCCATCTACAACCCCACAATGGGGCGTGTGTCGGTGGCATTCGACCTTTTCAAGGAGATGTACGACAGGCAGCAGTCGTTGCAACAGCGCACGGCAGAGGCTTTGAGCAATATATCCGATATGCGTTTCGAAGGCGACGAGATAATCTTCGAGGCTTGGGGCGAAATAGAGAAGGCCTTTGCCGGTTTCACGGGCGAGGCGCGTATAAAAAAGTGCGCCGAGTATGGAGTAATATATTACTATCGCACAAACCGTAAAAGCGATGCTCCCACCGATGAATAAATTTGTAGATACCCACACACATATATTCTGCGAGGAGTTCAACGACGACCGTGCCGCAGTGGTTGCCCGTGCCGTGGAGGCCGGTGTCACTCGTCTGCTGCTGCCTGCCATAGATTACCACTCTATGCCGGTAATCGATGAATTGTGTGCCGCCCATCCGGGCGTGTGCTATCCTATGATTGGCCTGCACCCCACCGAGATAAACGACGATTACAAAGAGCAACTATCGGCCATAGAAACCGCCTTGCAGGCTGTCGACCGCTATGTGGCGATAGGCGAAACGGGGCTCGATTTCTATTGGAGCGAAGAGCGACGCAGTGAGCAGTTCGAAGTGTTCGATGCCCACCTGCAATGGGCTCGCTCCACAGGCCTGCCGCTTGCAATACATTCACGCAGTGCATTTGACGAGTTGGTAGATGTTATGGAGGCGCATCGCGCGGCCGGGCTCACAGGTGTGTTCCACTGCTTTTCGGGCAGTGCCTGCGAGGCCGAAAAACTCCTTTCGTATGAAGGCTTCTACTTGGGCATAGGCGGGGTACTCACGTTCAAGAATTCGGGGCTTGCCGCCGCTTTGGCATCGGTGCCGTTGGAGCGCATAGTGCTGGAAACCGACTCCCCCTATCTTGCCCCCGTGCCACACCGTGGTAAGCGCAACGAGAGTTCATACATCCCATTCATTGCGGCAAGGCTTGCGCAGATATACGGCTGCGCCACCGATGATGTGGCCCGCATAACCACACGGAATGCCGAAACTCTTTTCCCATTGATAAAATAACCACCAATATATGAATACAGAGGCAATTGATATATTTGCAGGGGCAAAAAAGCCTATTATAGTAGCGGGCCCTTGCAGTGCCGAGAGTGAGGAACAGGTGATGACCGTAGCTACAGAATTGGCCGCGGCGGGTGTCACCCTCTTCCGTGCCGGAATATGGAAGCCGCGCACACGCCCCGGCTGTTTCGAGGGCATAGGCCCCGAGGGGTTGCAGTGGCTTGCCCGTGTTAAAAAGGAACTTAATATGCCTGTGGCCACAGAGGTGGCCACTGCGGCGCACGTCGAGGCTGCTTTGAGCGCAGGTGTTGATTTGCTGTGGGTGGGCGCACGCACCACCACCAACCCCTTTGCCGTGCAGGAACTTGCCGATGCACTGCGTGGCGTGGATGTCCCCGTGCTTGTGAAGAACCCTGTGAACCCCGACTTAGAGCTGTGGATAGGAGCCTTTGAACGCCTCAACAACAGCGGTGTCACTCGTTTGGGTGCCATACATCGCGGTTTCTCCTCGTATGGCGAGAAGATTTTTCGCAATTCGCCCCAGTGGCAGATACCCTTAGAGTTGAAGAACCGTTTGCCTCAGTTGCCTATAATATGCGATCCCAGCCATATAGCAGGCAAGCGCGAGCTTGTGATGCCGCTTTCGCAACAGGCGCTCGACCTCAACCTCGACGGTCTTATGGTCGAAGTGCACTGCAACCCCGCGTGTGCCCTCAGCGACGCTCGGCAGCAGCTAACGCCGGCCGAACTCGTGGCTATGCTCGACAGTCTTGTGCATCGTTCCTCGGCGGGCGATACATCGTACATCGCACACCACCGCTCGTGCCTCGACAGCATAGACGACGAACTCATACGCCTGCTTGCCCGCCGTATGGAAATTGTGCGCGAAATAGGTGAGATAAAAAAGGAGAAAGGGCTCACCGTGTTCCAGCCCTTCCGCTACAAAGAGACAATGGAACGTTGTGCGGCGCTTAGTGTTACCCATAAATTGGATGTGGAGGCTGTGAAGGATGTTTTCGAGGCTATTCATTCCGAGAGCATACGCCAGCAGCTGTGCATAGTGAACGATGACAAATAAGTTGCTATGTGTGGTATCTTTTCTTATATAAGAATCACAGCCTGTGCGCTGTTGCTTGCCATTTGTTTGTGTGGTTGCGGTGTGCCATCGCAGCAGACGGGCGACGCTATTAAAGGAGATACCATAGCTATGCACTATGCCGGTCTGTTGCAGATGGTCGATTGCGACAGCTTCACGGTGGCCGATGTAAAGAATCCCTGGGGGCGCGGTCTGCTGCAGCGCTATCTGCTTGTTCCGCGCACTGCCCCTTTGCCACGCAACCTGCCACACGGAACAGTGCTGCGCACCCCGCTCGACAATCTGCTGGTTTTTTCCACAGTTCACACCCATCTGCTACATAGCTTGGGTGCATCGGCAGCCATTGGCGGTGTGTGCGATTCCCGTTATATGCTCTCCCCGTTTGTGCGCGAAGGTGTTGCGCGCGGCACCATTGTCGATTGTGGCAGCACGCTTAATGCAGACGTCGAAAGGGTGGTGCAGCTATCTCCTTCGGCCATCTTGGTGCTACCCTTTGAGAATGGTGGCTATGGCAAGATAGAGAGCCTCCCTTACCCCGTGGTGGAGTGTGCCGAATATATGGAATCCTCGCCCCTTGCCGCAGCCGAGTGGATGCGCTTTTATGGGCGCCTTGTGGGGCGTGCTTCAGCTGCCGATTCACTTTTTTCTGCGGTGTGTGGCAATTTTGAGCAACTACGTTCTATTGTTTCCGACACATTGCAACGCCCCTCGCTGCTGTGCGAGCTCAAGAGCAGTTCCGCCTGGTATATGCCGGCGGGCGGCAGTACTATGGGGCAGATGTACCAAATGGCCGGTGCCGACTATCTCTTTTCATATTGCAAGGGCAGTGGTTCGGTACCCCTTTCGTTCGAAACCGTTCTGAACCGTGCCGCCGCAGCCGATTTCTGGCTCATAAAATATAATTCCGACAGTGACAAAAGCTACTCCTCGCTGCTAACCGACTTTGGCGGCTATGCCCATTTTACGCCCTTCGAGGAGCGTAATATATATGCCTGCAACACGGGCAAAAAACTCTTTTACGAGGAGACACCCTTCCGCCCCGACTTGCTCCTGCGCGAGCTTGTGGCAATATTCCACCCGCAGCTGCTGCCATCCTATAAATTAAGATATTATGAGAAACTGCAAGAGTAGTGCCGCCGTGCTTTTTACTGCGTGGGGGCTGTTGCTTGCCGCGCTGTTTGCCGCCAACCTCTTTTGGGGCTCGGTGACCATCCCTGCACGTGCCGTTGCCGATATTCTCACAGGTGGCGATGGTGGTAACACCGCTTGGCAGCTTATTCTGCTGCAAACCCGCCTGCCACAGGCTGTTACCGCGCTGTTGGCGGGTATGGCGCTGTCGGTGGCAGGCCTTCTGTTGCAAACGCTTTTCAATAATCCGTTGGCCGGCCCCGAGGTGCTTGGCATAAACAGCGGTGCAGGCTTAGGTGTGGCAGTAGTTATGCTGCTGTTGCAGGGTAGTGTGGCTATGGGTGTGGGCAGCTATTTTGCAGTGCTTGCAGGTGCCTTCGCGGGTGCCCTGCTCATTATCGGCGTGGTGCTCTTGCTCTCCCGCCTGCTTGCCAATAACATCTACCTGCTCATAGCAGGCCTGGCAATAAGCTATCTCGCATCATCGGTTATCTCCATTCTCAACTATTTTGCAACGGCCGAGGGCGTTCACTCCTATCTCATTTGGGGTATGGGCAGTTTCGGTGCAGTGTCATCGGCACAGTTGCCCTTCTATGTAACGGTGTTGCTGCTTGTGCTTGCTGCTGCCCTGCTGCTTGTGAAGCCGCTCAACGCTATGCTGCTTGGCGACTATTATGCCCGTAACTTGGGTATCGATACCAAGCGTGTGCGTGGCGTGTTGCTGCTCATTGTGGGGTTGCTCACGGCCACCGTCACGGCATTTTGCGGCCCTGTGGCATTCGTAGGCCTCGCAGTGCCACACTTGGCCCGCCTGGCCGTGGGCACAAACAATCATCGCAGGCTGCTGCCCGTTGCCCTGCTGCTTGGCGGTGCGGTGACGCTTGTGTGCAACCTCATATGCCTGCTGCCCGGGGAGAGCGGTCTTTTGCCGCTCGGGGCCATCACGCCTCTCATAGGCGCACCGGTCATTATCTATGTGGTGCTCAAAGAGCGCTTTTCCCGTTAGTTTCTAATTTTCCAGAATAATAGTATTCATATACTTTAATAAAATAATATAAACGAGCGGTTGCTGTTAATATTATTTTCACTATATTTGCGATATTATTGTGAAATAATGCTTTGTATGGTGTGCTATGCGTATCATCGGCATTTTTCTCAATAAAGTCACATTTGTGACACAACATACAAAAATAGCGCATTAGCTTTACTATCTTACTGATGGAGGCATTTGCCTCGGCAGGGTGTTGGGCCTTGTCAAACTTGGCGGTTTATTAGAGAAAGAATAGTGGCAAAGTTGATGTCCGCGCTGTATATACGGCGTGGGCGATTTGCATATCTTTCTTTCGGGTACGCCAAGACCTCATCAGTGGATAATGTAAATTGTCCACGTTTTTTTTGTAACATACGAACCTTCCAAATGGTTCTTTGAGGCTTGGATTTACTAACCATAAACTTAATAAGATGAAAAAAACATTACTCCTTCTAATGGGCGTTTTCTGCGCTGTGTCGCAGATAATGGCCGACAAGATAGAGGTGTCCACCACCTTGCCCGCCGACGGCAGGCCCGAACACGTCTATACTATGGTAAATGGTAATAATGTCTATTCAAATGCATTGACTGCTCCCACACAGACCGCCGAAAAGTATGGCTTGTTTGCATTCTATGCAGTAGATGGCGTTGAAAATGGCTACTACATATACAGCCACAATGGTAAAAAATGGTTGACATACACACCTGCCGCAAGCTACAACAACGGCAAGGATTTTGTGAAATTTAGCGACACAAAACCCGAAAACTATTTCCTCGTTGAAAATTATTCGGACGATAATTATCAAATCCGCCCCTTTACCACATCGGGTGGCAATGACAAGTATGTAAACTGGTTCCAGGGAGTGGATGGCAACCCTTATGACGGCGCAAACACACTCGGTCTTTGGCAGCAGGATGCCAGTGCCGATGCCGGCAGCCGCTACCTTTTTACCGAGGTTATAACAATCGAGCGTGTATATACCATAAGCATCCCCGATGGAAACACCATAAAGATTGGCGACGAAACATTTGCCAATGGCGATACATACACCATTGAGGGCTCGGTTTCAAAGGGCGATATAGTAGTGATTGCTCCCGAGGGGCAGTTTGCAGCGGTAGCTGTTGACGATGAGGCTGCCACCATCACCGTGAACTTTGCAACACTTCCCGTGCTCCCCGCTTGCCAGGCATACACCAATGCCGTTGTCTATCCCGCGCAGCAGGATGCAGTGGGCGCAGCCGTGGCCACCGAGGATAACGGCACATACGTGCTTAGTAACAATGTGCTTGCAGCAGGCTTTATGAAGGTGGGCAATGCCATCTACTTTGCAGGTTCAAATGCTATGGACCTTGTAGCCGGCACCGAAATCTTCAGCGTAGCCTTCGGTAATGGCGACAATGTATATGCATCGGGTATGAAACTCAACAGCGTGGAGTTGCAAGACCTCGCTGCCAACCCCAATGCAGTTGGTGGTGCCGAGCATTTTGCAGGCAAGCAGCTTGTTGCAAACTACGAATATACCTACAAAGAGAAGAAGGTGGAAATCGTATGGCGTGCAGTGCTGCGCGACGGCAGCCACTATCTGCGCACCGAAATGGACCTCTACGGTGTTGACGATGTGGATATGTTCAACATCATCCCTCTTATGTACAACGTGGACACCAAGGCCGCAGGCTCAACACCCGCAGTTGTGGGTAACACGCGTGGTGCAGTGCTTATGAGCAACAAAATATTTGCCGGTCTCGAGACTCCTACAGCCTATAACACAGTGGGCGATGCATCGGGCGAGGAGGATAACTACAACCTCACAACCACAATGAACCCCATTTCTCTTACAAAAGATTCTTGGGTGCAGGTTGCCGATGCCGACGTTCCCAACCGCATAGTTGAGGCAATAGGTGTAGATTATCCCAATATCTATGCATACTGCCACGAGGGCCTCGAGCTCAAGGCGAACCAAAAGGTAGAGGTTACCGTGGAGTATGTGAGTGGTGACAACCGTTTGAACCTTGGTGGTGTGGATATTCTCGATGGCAACAATTCAATTGCAGCCAACGACTACCATAGCGGTTACACCGGTTCCGCAAAGAATAATAACACCTTCAGTTTTATTGCTCCCAACGACGGTACATTCACACTCCGCGTAATGATTGAGAACAAGAGCGAGGCTATCACGGCATCAAGCAAAATTACAGTGAAGATATACACACCCAAAGAGGGCGTTGTAATAAATGCCGATGTAGTGGGTATTCAGGGCCGTTGGAGCCGCAATACCACATTGCAGGCAGGCGAAACCTGGAAGGTGGGTGCCGTCGTAGGTCTTGTGGCACAGGATGGCTCGCAGGCCGACGCCAATATTCACAATACACAGAAACGCCGTTCATTCCTCGCATACAGCGAGCGCGAGCGTGCAGTGCCCTGGCGTGCATTCCCCCACTATAACAGCTGGTACGAGCTTAACATCAACCGCAACAACGCCGCTCCCGGTAGCGAGCACACCAACTTCACATCGGCCGATATTGAAGATGTTCTCCAGAATTGGAAGACCGCTTTCTACGACCGTTACGGCCACGGCCCTGTAGCCTTCGTGATAGACGATGGTTGGGACAACTACGGCCCCTGGACATTCCACAGCGGCTTCCCCGATGAGATGCGTCCTATGGCACGCCTTGCTCAGGAGATGGGTGCCGGTGTAGGTGCCTGGTTAGGCCCTGTCGGCGGTTATGGCCAGAGCGGTAACTATCGCCGTGCATACTGGAACGCCGAAAACCGTGGTGGTATGCAGTTGTCCAACCCCGCATACTATCAGGCATTCAAGGATGCAGCATATAACCTTGTAAAGAATCAGGGTGACTATAAATTCTTCAAGTTCGATGGTATCTCGGCACAGTTTACATCTGTAGGCCCCGATGCGGGCGATTCGGGTAACGAGAATGCCGAGGGTATCATTCGCCTCGAGCGCTATGTGCGTGAGGAACTCCGCGAGGATATCTTCTTCAATACCACCGTGGGTACTTGGGCAAGCCCCTTCTGGTACCAGATAAGCGATGCCACCTGGCGCCAAGAGAACGACCACGACCGCATTGGTAACAACACTCTTAACCGCGAGAACTGGATTACATACCGCGACCGCCTTGTATATCAGAACTATGTGACCAACTCACCCATCTGCCCCATCAACACCTTGATGACTCACGGCTTTATGCTCACACAATTCGGCCCTCCCGCAGGTGACGAGCGCGATTACGATGCAGTACTCCGCGAGATGCGTTGCGCATTTGTTTGCGGTTCGGGCGTTGTGGAGCTTTATGTCGATTATGCATTGCTCAACAGCATTAACAACGGTCAGTTGTGGGCCGACATAGCAGAGTGCATCGCTTGGCAGAAACGTAATGCCGATGTATTGCCCGATACTCACTGGGTAGGTGGCAGCCCCTGGACAGGTAGCGCTGCTCAAATCTACGGTTGGGCTTCTTGGAACGGCACAAAATCTACACTTGCACTGCGCAACGGTAGCAACGACCAAAAGAACTACACATTCACATTGCGCAAAGCGCTTAACATCCCCGCAAATGTAAACGGCAGCATAGTATTGCGTTCGTCATTCGCTTCGCAGGCTGCACTTGCAGGCCTCACCGAGGGCAGTGCCATCAACATCGACGATGAACTCACCGTTACACTTCCTGCAAGCTCGCTCTTCTGTTTCGACGGTATCGATGCAACAGCTGCTTTCAGCCCTGTCGAGAGCATAGCCCTTGCAACAGAGAACGATGCTGTGGAGGTTGCGCTCAACAACACAATGGTTGTTACTGCAACCATCAACCCCACCGAGGCTACATTCCACGCTCTTGAGTGGACAACAAGCGATGCAAACATTGCCACAGTGAACAACGGTCTTGTGAAGCCTGTTGCCGAGGGCGAGGTTACCATCACTGCCACCGCAAAAGATGGTTCGGGCGTTTCGGCATCGGTTACAATAAAGGTTACTCCCAAAATCGTGGAGCCCTATGCAACCAACTTCGACAAGAATATGAATTCTGTAAAGAGTGGCAACAAAATCAACAGCATAAATTTTACTGAGGCCGATTGTGAAACACAGACAATAGCAATAGGTTACGCAAAACCGTATATCGATAAAACAATAGACGAGGCCTGTATCCTCGCTTGTGCCCCGGGTTCTGTTATTACAGTGGCTATGGACCTTACCAAAGGCGGTGGTTGGATGAATGCCTATGTTTATATCGACTACGAAAATGATGGCCAATTTTCGTTTAATGATGGCACCACCGACCAGAGCGGTACCGATGTGGCTTCGTTCAGCTTTTATACAGGAAATTTTAACGATGATGTAAACGGCGGTGTAAACTCGGCCGGCAAATCTATTACAGGCAGTGCCCGTAACACACACGAACTGCCCTCGTTTACATCTCCCGCCACCGAGGGCGACTACCGTATTCGTTTCAAGATGGACTGGAACAGCATTGATGCCGGTGGCCAGATTGCAGCCGACGGAACTTGTACAGGTACCAATGGATTTCTTGCAAACAGCGGTTCCATTGTCGATGCCATATTGCGTGTAAACTCCTCTGCAACAGGTGTGGAAATGGTAGAGGCCGAAGAGGCCCGCTCAGTTCTTTACGACCTCAGCGGTCGCAAGCTCAAAGCCGCCCCTGCCAAGGGTATGTACATAATGAACAGCAAGAAGGTCGTTAAGTAACCTGTCTCTTATATCCACCAAAAAATGGTGTAGCTAGTGGCTACACCATTTTTTGGTGTCGGTATTATATGGAAATCTGCTAACAGAACAGCAGAATCATAAGCTGTGCGGTGAGGATGCGCAGGAACATTGCAAGCGGATAAACCGTGGCATATCCCACCGAAGCCTTGTCGCTGCTCTTGTCCTGCTCGTTGGCAAAAGCAAGAGCGGGTGGGTTTGTGCACGAACCCGACATCACACCAATGAGTTTTATGTAGGGAATCTTAAAGCAGTAACGGCCCACGGTTCCCGCAATGAGCAGAGGTACTATGGTGATGATGGCACCATAGAGCACCCACCACATACCGCCGTTGTTCACAATGGTATCCACAAAGCCCTTGCCGGCCTCCAGGCCCACGCAAGCGAGGAACAGCGAAATGCCTATCTCTCTTATCATAAGGTTGGCACTCATAGTGGTGTATGTAACCAATTTAAGTTTGGGGCCAAAGTAACTCAATAAAATGGCCACCACCAGCGGACCGCCTGCAAGGCCTAATTTCACAGGCTGCGACATACCGGGAATGAAAATGGGCAGGCTGCCAAGTGTGCAGCCAAGCGCTATGCCAATGAATATTGGTATGAGGTTGGGGTGGTCCAAGTGCTTGCGCGAGTCGCCAAGCACTCTTTTAACGCTGTTCACCGAGCTCTCCATACCCACAACGGTAACCACGTCGCCCATCTGCAGGCGCAGGTCGGGTGCAGCCACCAGGTCTATGCCCGCACGATTCACCCTTGTGAGGTTCACCTTGAAGTTCTGTCGCAGGCTCAGCTTGGCCAGGGGCACTCCATTGAGCTTGGGGTTGGTGACAATAATCTTGCTCGAGAGGAACTGCGCGCCGGCCTTGTCCCAGTTCACAATGCACTCGCGGCCGAAAAGCTCCAGCACCTCCTCGCGGAATGCAGGCTTCACAATAATCAATAACTTGTCGCCCACCTGCAATGTGCTCTTGGAGTTGGCAATCTCTATCTCGTATGTGGCGCTGTGCAATATCCTCGACACCACAAAGTCATATTTCTTTGCGCTGCGTATCTCCTCCAAGGTTTTCCCTGCCACACCAGGGTTCAGCACCTCGATGGTCATAGGCTCCACGTTCAGCTCCTTGCCATCGATGTCGGTTGCAGGGGCTATGTCCTTGCGGTAGAAAAGGCTCTTTATCACTAACATCGACAATATGCAACCAATTACACCAAG
Organism: Bacteroidaceae bacterium; assembly: GCA_017536765.1. Taxonomy (GTDB): domain Bacteria; phylum Bacteroidota; class Bacteroidia; order Bacteroidales; family Bacteroidaceae; genus HGM04593. The sequence goes on along the minus strand of JAFXGV010000025.1, from coordinate 20,966 downwards.
AGGGTAGGCCACGCTGTAGCCCAGCGCAATGTCCGTTGCCGACGAGCCTGTTATTTCCCTGTAGGTCTGCTGTGCGGCACCAAGTCCGGGGGTGTTTGTCACAGCACCCGACAGAATACCGGTGACGGTGGTTATGGGTGTGTCGGTGGTATAGTGCACGCCTATGGCGGTGAGCACGTCGCAAAGCACTATTATGCAGGTGATTGCGCATAGTGCGAGGCCGCCTGCCTTAAAACTCGAGAAAAATCCCGGCCCCACCTGCAAACCTATTGAAAACACAAACAATATGAGGCCGAACTCCTTTACAAAATGCAGCAGATCGCCGTTGAGCGTGTAGCCGAAGTGCGAGAATACTATTCCCACGAACAGTATCCAAGTTACTCCGAATGATATGCCGGCCACTTTAAGCCTGCCAAGCATTATTCCGAATCCCACCGTGAGTGCAAGTATTATCATAGAGTGGGCTATGCCGCCGCTCCATTGGCCTTGCGCTCCTTCCAAAAGTGTAAGTATAAATTCCATAACGTATCTGTTTTTTTTCGTTTCCAACGTGTGAAACGCCTTTGTTCTTGCTCTTCTCTTCTTTTTCGGCTGCAAAGTTACTGCTAATTATTTTATAATATATCTTAATTCATTCGTTAATTTCTATAGAATCAATCGGTATTGCTAATAGCTGATGTGCTTTTATCTAATCTCTTTGGTGGTTTTTCTGTAAAATTTACGGATAACAACTTTGCAGCAATCATTGACAATCAATAATTACCCCCTCAAAACCAACAACATTGTAACAAAATAGCACAAAAACAACCTTTTTATTATAAAAGCCACCAATTTTTCTTTAATTTTTTTTGTTCCGCTGAAAAAAAGAGTTTATTTTTGCGGTCTATTAGCCATTGCGGCAGCAAAAGCCCGCCGCGGGAGTTAAAACATAAATAATTAAGAGAATGCACACAACATCCATTAACCTCCTTAATGTGGTCGTCCTATTGCAGAAAATGGGATGAGATGGGCTGTGTGTATGCAAAAACGTGCCTTTCTCTGTATAATGAGGAGGGCTTTTTTATTACTATGCGAGGGTGGCTTGCCGCCCCATAATTAAAAAATAGATATGAAGATACAGTTAAGAAGCGCGCAATGCACCGAGGGCCGTCGTATGGCAGGCGCACGCGCCTTGTGGATTGCAAACGGTATGAAACGCGAAATGTTCGGCAAGCCCATCATAGCCATTGCCAACTCGTTCACCCAGCTTGTTCCCGGCCACACACATCTGCACGAGGCCGGCCAGATAGTGAAGCGCGAAATAGAAAAGCTCGGTTGCTATGCCGCCGAGTTCAACACCATAGCCATAGACGACGGCATTGCAATGGGCCACGACGGTATGCTCTACTCGCTGCCCTCGCGCGACATCATTGCCGACAGCGTGGAGTATATGTGCAACGCTCACAAGGTAGATGCCCTTGTGTGCATATCGAACTGTGACAAAATCACCCCGGGAATGCTTATGGCCTCTATGCGCCTTAACATCCCCACCGTGTTTGTATCGGGCGGTCCTATGGAGAAGGGCACTTGGAAGGGCGAAAACCTCGATCTCATATCGGCAATGGTAAAGGCTGCCGACACAAGCGTGAGCGACGAGGAACTTGCCGAGGTTGAGAAGCGTTCCTGCCCCGGTTGCGGCTGCTGCTCGGGAATGTTCACAGCCAACTCAATGAACTCCCTCACCGAGGCCATAGGTCTTTCACTCCCCGGCAACGGCACCATCCTTTCAACCCACACCAACCGTGTGCAGTTGCTCAAGGATGCCGCCAAGCAGATAGTTACCAACGCACTCAAATATTACGAAGAGGGCGACGATAGCGTGCTGCCCCGCAGCATAGCCGTGCGCGATGCCTTCCTCAATGCAATGACACTCGATATTGCAATGGGTGGCTCCACCAACACCATCCTTCACCTGCTTGCAGTGGCACAGGAGGCCGGTGTGGACTTTAAGATGGCCGATATCGACCGTTTGAGCCGCCGTGTTCCCTGCTTGTGTAAGCTGGCACCCAACGGCCCCAAATACAGCGTTCAGGACTGTGGTCGTGCAGGCGGCATCATAGGTATTATGGGCGAGCTTGCCAAGGGCGGCTTGCTCAACACATCGCTCAAGCGCGTTAACGGCGCCACCCTTGCCGAGGATATTGCAAAGTACAGCATCACAGGCAGCACCGTGGATGCCGAGGCACAGCGCATCTACAGCACAGGCCCCGCCAATGTGTTCTGCAACCAAATGGGAGCACAGAGCGAGAACTACGATACCCTTGACACCGATCGCGAGAACGGTTGCATACGCTCGCTCTCTCACGCCTACACCAAGGACGGCGGCCTTGCAATCCTCTTTGGTAACATAGCACAAGACGGCTGCGTGGTAAAGACAGCCGGTGTCGACGAGAGCATATGGAAATTCACAGGCACAGCCAAAGTGTTCGACTCACAGGATGCTGCCGTCGAGGGCATCTTGGGTGGCGACGTAAAGGCAGGCGACGTGGTGGTCATTGTATATGAAGGCCCCAAAGGCGGCCCCGGTATGCAGGAGATGCTCTATCCCACCTCTTATATAAAGTCGCGCCACTTGGGCAAGGAGTGTGCCCTCATCACCGACGGCCGTTTCAGCGGCGGCACATCGGGCTTGAGCATAGGCCACATATCGCCCGAGGCTGCGGCAGGCGGCAACATAGGCAAGCTGCGCGACGGCGACATCATAGAGATAGACATCCCCGCCCGCACCATCAATGTGAAGCTCACCGATGAGGAGTTGGCTGCCCGCGAGATGCTCCCCCTCACACGCAACCGCGTCATTTCAAAGAGCCTCAAGGCCTATGCCAATATGGTAAGCTCTGCCGACAAAGGTGGTGTGAGGGTGATTGAAGAATAATGTAAATGTCATTCTGACGACCGCAGGGAGGAAGAATCTCGGCCGTGTAGGAGATTCCTCACATACGTTAGAAATGGCAACGTGCTTAAAACGATACATATATTGATAGAAAATATACATAGAAAACTGATAACCGATGAAGAAAGAACTAATAACAGGTGGCGAAGCACTTCTGCGTTCATTGAAGAACGAGCAGGTAGATACCATCTACGGCTACCCCGGCGGCTCCATTATACCGGTGTTCGATGCATTGTACGACTACCGCGAGGATTTCCACCAGGTGCTCGTGCGCCACGAGCAGGCGGCAGTGCACGCAGCGCAAGGCTACGCGCGCAGTTCGGGCAAGGTAGGTGTCTGCATCGTTACCAGCGGCCCGGGTGCCACAAACACCCTCACAGGCATTAGCGATGCAATGCTCGACAGCACCCCCATAGTTGTGATAGCAGGGCAGGTGAGTTCGGCAGTGCTTGGCACCGATGCCTTCCAAGAGATAGACCTCGTGGGCGTTACACAGCCCATTTCCAAGTGGAGTTACCAGATACGCAGTGCCGAGGATGTAGCCTGGGCAGTGTCGCGCGCCTTTTACATAGCAAGCACAGGTCGTCCCGGCCCCGTGGTGCTCGACTTCACCAAGAATGCGCAGGTGTCTCAGGTGCTCTACGAACCTATAAAGGTAGATAGCGTGCGCAGCTACGTGCCCTATCCCAAACCCGATTTGCAGTGCATAAAAGAGGCAGCCGACCTCATTAACCGTGCCAAGCGTCCCTTTGCAGTAGTGGGGCAGGGCGTGGAGCTTGGCGAGGCACACAAGGAACTCATTGCCTTCCTCGAAAAGGGCGGCATCCCCGCAGCACGCACCCTTATGGGCCTGTCGTCGTTGCCATCGGACCACCCCCTGTGTATGGGTATGCTTGGTATGCACGGCAACCTTGGCCCCAACGTGAACACCAACGAGTGCGACGTGCTCATAGCCATAGGTATGCGTTTCAGCGACCGCGTGACGGGCAAGCTCGAAACATATGCCAAGCAGGCAAAAATCATACACCTCGATATAGATAAGGTGGAGATAGACAAGAGCGTTCCCGTGGACATCCCCGTATTGGGCGATTGCAAGGAGACACTCCCCCTCATCACCGAACTGCTCAACGAGAACAGCCACAAGGAGTGGATTGCCACCTTTGGCGACCTCGACAAGATAGAGAACGAAAAGGTTATAGAAAAGGCACTTAACCCCACCGACGGCCCCATACTTATGGGCGAGGTGTGCCGCAAGGTGAGCGAGGCCACAAACCACAACGCCATCCTTGTGACCGATGTGGGCCAGAACCAGATGTTCGCCGCCCGCTATTTCAAATACAAAGAGCCTCACAGCATCATCACATCGGGTGGCCTGGGCACAATGGGCTTCGGCCTTCCCGCTGCAATGGGTGCCACAATGGGTGCTCCTCACCGCACCGTGTGCTACTTTGCAGGCGACGGCGGTTTCCAGATGAATATGCAGGAGCTTGGTACCATTATGGAGCAGCGTTGCCCCGTGAAGATGATAGTGATGGACAATAGTTACTTAGGTATGGTGCGCCAGTGGCAGCAGCTGTTCTACGAGAACCGTTGTTCGTGGACACCTATGTGCAACCCCGACTTCTGCAAGATAGCCGAGGCCTACGGTATTCCGTCGCGTTTCGTTAAGGACCGCAGCGAGCTCGATGCCGCCATCAAGGAGATGGTTGAAACCCCGGGTGCCTTCCTGCTGAACGTGGTAGTACGTGCCGAGGACAATGTGATGCCTATGATGCCCCTTGGCGCGTCGGTATGTGAGATGATTTTAGAGTAATGCTTATGGAGAAGAAACTATATACCGTTATTGTATATTCCGAGAACATTGCCGGAATGTTGAACCAGGTGACAGCCGAGTTTACCCGTCGCCAGATGAATATAGAGACCTTGAACGTTTCCTCTTCAAACATAGAGGGCGTTCACCGCTACACCATATCTCTGTGGACCACCGAGTGGCTCATACAGCGCGTAACCAAGCGCCTGGAAAAGAAGGTGGACATATTGCGTGCCTACTATTTCACCGACAACGAAATATTTATGCAGGAGGTTGCGCTCTATAAGCTGTCCACCCCCCGATTGCTCGAAAACAAGCAGATATCTAAAATCATCCGCCACAACAACGCCCGCGTTATAGAGATAAACTCGGCCTACACCGTGGTGGAAAAGACCGGAAAGACCGATGCCGTGCTCAGCCTCTACAAGGAGTTTGCAGCCGAGCAGTGTGTGCTACAGTTCGTTAAGTCGGGCCGCGTGGCCATTGTGCGCGATGCAAGCGTGAACCTCAGCGAGAACCTCTTCGACGAGGATTCAATACGCAGCAAGGTAAGGGGGTAACCGCACTCCTCCTCTTGTGAAGAGGGAGAGTATTAGCAACTAACTCCTCCTCTAAATAGAGGAGGGGGCACACAGTGCCGGAGGAGTTTTTATACACCCGCTTGCGGAGGAGTTTTAACGAACTCCCTCCCCCTTCGGGTACTCCCTCTTTAAGAGGGAGAGTATTAGCAAAACAAACTCCTCCTCTAATGTAGAGGAGGTGGCACATAGTGCCGGAGGAGTTTTTATACACCCGCTTGCGGTGGAGTTTTAGCGAACTCCCTCCCGGCTGGCGCCGTACTCCCTCTTCAAGAGGAGGTGGCACATAGTGCCGGAGGAGTTTTTATACACCCGCCTTGCGGTGGAGGAGTATAGATAATACCCTACGGTGGAGTTTTAACGAACTCCCTCCCCCTTCGGGTACTCCCTCTTGTGAAGAGGGAGAGTATTAGCAAAACAAGCTCCTCCTCTTTAAGAGGGAGAGCATTAGCAACAAACTCTTCCTCTTTTAGAGGGCAGTGCGGAGCCACAGCACTGCTTGCGACGACGGGACCTTTAGGTCCCCAAAGGAGTGCCGAAGGCTACCGCTCCGCGGTGGAGGAGTATAAATAAAACAATAAAACCCTCCTCGATAGAGGATTTTAACATAAAAACAAAAAACAAAAAATAAACCAAATTAAATTACAATTATGGCAGAAATGAATTTTGGCGGAGTAATCGAAAACGTAATTACTCCCAAAGAGTTTTCACTCGAGAAAGCTCGTGAGATTTTGAAAGACGAAACAATCGCAGTGCTCGGTTATGGTGTGCAGGGCCCCGGACAGGCTTGCAACCTGCGCGACAACGGCTTCAACGTAATCGTAGGTCAGCGCCCCGGCAGCACATACGACAAGGCTGTTAAAGACGGTTGGGTTCCCGGCGAGACACTCTTCTCTATTGAGGAGGCTGCCGAGAAGGGTACCATCGTATGTATGTTGCTTTCAGACGCTGCACAGATTGCAGTATGGCCCAAGGTTAAACCCTACCTCACAGCAGGCAAGGCGCTCTACTTCTCACACGGCTTCGGTATCAACTGGAGCGACAGAACAGGCATCGTTCCCCCCGCCGACATCGACGTTATTATGGTTGCCCCCAAAGGTTCGGGTACATCGTTGCGCACAATGTTCCTCGAGGGCCGCGGCTTGAACTCATCATACGCTATCTATCAGGATGTAACAGGCAAGGCACTCAACCGCGTATTGGCATTCGGTATTGGTATCGGTTCGGGTTATATGTTCGAGACCACATTCCAGCGCGAGGCTGTATCGGACCTCACCGGTGAGCGTGGTTCATTGATGGGTGCCATCCAGGGCCTCCTCCTTGCACAGTACGAGGTATTGCGCGAGAACGGCCACACACCCTCTGAGGCTTTCAACGAAACAGTTGAGGAGCTCACACAGTCGCTTATGCCCCTGTTCGCAAAGAACGGTATGGACTGGATGTATGCCAACTGCTCTACCACAGCACAGCGCGGTGCTCTCGATTGGATGACTCCCTTCCACGATGCTATCAAGCCCGTTATGTACCAGTTGTACGACTCTGTAAAGACAGGTAAAGAGGCTCAGCGTTCAATCGACTCTAACTCACAGCCCGATTATCGCGAGAAACTCAATGCCGAGCTCAAGGCTCTCCACGACAGCGAGATGTGGCGCACAGCCGAAGTTGTTCGTCAGCTCCGTCCCGAGAACAAGTAATATTGGTATATATAGTATGTCATTGGCTCGTTCCTAAATGAACTCGCCGATAACAAAACATTGTTTTGTCATTCCGAACCTTGTGTGAGGAATCTCAAGAGTGTATGCATAGATTTCTCCACTTCGTGTTCGAAATGACAATATATAATAAGGTATATTTTTTCTTTTGGGCGAACACGTAGGTTCGCCCCTACGGTAGCTGTTGTGTGTCTATATAGCCGTTCGCGCAGGGTTGTCATTTCGACGACCACACGGGAGGAGAAATCTCATATTCCACTATGTTTTGAGCTCCCTCGTCGCTTCGCTCTGTCGGGATGACAATTTCGTATTTAGCGCCGTGTGGCGGGTTGTAAACAAACTCCTCCTCTTTCTGGGATATACTCCTCCTCTTTAAGAGGAGGTGGCACATAGTGCCGGAGGAGTTAGGATAATACCCGCGGTGCAGTTTTAGCGAACTCCCTCCCGGCTGTTGGGGCCTTCGGCACTCCTTTGGAAAGCTAAAGCTTTCGTCGTCGCAAACGGTGCTACGGTATCGCACCGTCCCTCTTTAAGAGGGAGAGCATTAGCAAACAAACTCCTCCTCTTGAAGAGGAGGTGGCACGCAGTGCCGGAGGAGTATAGACAATACCCCGCGGTGGAGTAGTTTGCTGAATAAATTTATAACCTCCTCAGTCTTGTGGCTTCGCCACAATCCGGCTCCTCCTAATGAGGAGCAGTAAAAAACAATAAACTCCTCCTCTTTTAGAGGAGGGGGACCGCTTGCGGTGGAGGAGTATAGATAATACCCGCGGTGGAGTTTTAATGAACTCCCTCCCCCTTCGGGTACTCCCTCTTGAAGAGGGAGAGTATTAGCAAACATACTCCTCCTCTTTAAGAGGAGGTGGCACGCAGTGCCGGAGGAGTTTAGATAATACTTTGTGCCGGAGGAGTTTTTATACACCCGCTTGTGGAGGAGTTTAGGTATATCAAAAATGATAAAAATTTACACAATAAATAATGTAACAGGCTTGCAGCTACACAATTATTTCGTTGAAAAAGTAAAAAAATAATGTTTTATGTGTTTTTTATAATAAAAATCCTTAATTTTACATTTCTTATGGTTAGTATGGTTTATACTATATACGTATGTGCCATAGGGCAAAGTTTTTGAAAATGAAGAAAAAATAATAAAACCATTAAAAAACAAATGAGAACGAAAAACATTTATTTGTGTTTGCTGCTGCTTGTGTTGGGCGTGGCAAATGTGTGGGCTGATAAGTACTATGAGCCCTACAATTACTTGGTTGAAAACCCCCGTTTCGCAAATATCGCCAATATGGTGGGCAAGAAGTTTATGATTTACAACACGGCACTTAATGGAGAAGTGGACCGTACTGGTTTCTTGTATGACAACGGTACCACCTTTGGTCTGGATAAGTCAAAGGAGCGCGACCGTTTTGTGTATAACGAGAAATATGTTTATACACTCGAGTCTATTACCGATGCCAATGGTGTTTACTATGCCATTAAGTCTGTAACAAGTGGTTTATACGTTTCAATCGACGGTACTACGGTGAATGCTACCCCGCAGCCTCTGTATATAACCAAATGGAGTGATGCAAAGACATATAACACCTCTAATGCCAATGGCGAGCCCGATTGGGGCCTTTCGGGTGTCGATTCAGAGAGTGCCAATTTCTCGCGTACCCCAAATGGCAGCATCAGTGGCGAATTTATTATTGCAAGTACTGCCACTCCTACCAACACCACCAAATATTGGAATGGAGAAGAGTCCAGCTTTACAACTTGGTCCAATGGCCACCCCTATGCATTCTATCAAGTGCGCGAGCTTACAAGCGGCGACTATCTTACCGACCTACACATTTTCAGCCGTTGCGACATCTACTCGGCACAGGTGATATGGGGTTATGTGCAGTTGTCCGCCAATATCACCACAAGCGATGCCACCGAGAATCAACTGCTTATAGATGGCGATGCCACCACCGGCATAAACACCACAGGTAACTATGTTCAGTTCAATCTTGGCAAGAGTGTCACCGGTGCATATGTATATCTGCAACGTAGTGGTGAGAGTGGTGTAACCATTCCCGCAAACGTAAATATACAGGTGAGTGCCACCGGTGCCGATGGTACTTGGGTTACTATAGATGGCAACACATCCGATGTCAATGACACAAGTTTTGCCACAGGTCTTGGTTCCGCGCTCTCTTATACAAAGAAAGTGGAGTTTGGTGGTTCCTACCAATATGTACGTGTGGTAAATGCCACAACCAATGCCACATCGCTTGCACTTTCCGAGGCCTATGTGCTGCCCAACGATACCAAAGTAGAGCAATCGGTGGGTTACTTCGATGCTCTGAAAAATACCTCTGCCCGCATATACAACCGCGCCACCGTAGCACAATACGAAGAAGAGGTTGCCCAATATAACAGCAAATATCCCGAGGTAAAGACACTTTCGGGTGTGCCCATTGCCGGTAACAAGTACCGTATATATGCCGATGCCTACGATGATGCCACCAAAAAATATGTAAATAAGGAGATATACTTGGGCGACGGTGTTATCTCTATTGCCAATGCAGGCTCATATCATAGTACTGCCGCAGGTAGTGCCGACCGCAAAAAGTATGAGTGGTATTGCGAGGAGACACCAAACGGTACCTTGGTGTTCCGCAATGTGTATGCCGCAGGTGACGGTGTTCCCGGCGATATCTATTTGGGCAACAACGGAGTGGTGTCGAGCACCGCATACGAGTGGAACTCCAGCACCGTGCAGACATTCCACTTTGGTGCGCCTTTGTGGGGCAACGATGGTAAGTATCTTGCCGTTAATAATGGCACCGACTGGGTTAACGATGTTACTGCCGCGCAGAACCAGACTGTAGTGCCCTACACTGTCACCACCACAACTACCACTACCGACCCCGGCACAGGTGAAGAGACAACTACCACCACAACCACCACCGTGTCTGCTACCGGTGCTTGTACCGACTTTGTGTTTATCCCTGTGCCTCTTGACGAAGGCGTTGAGAAGAAGATAACCTTCACAGCCAACGATATTGTGAAGCGCAATGTCACCTTCACGCTCAATGGTACCAAATATTCGTTGCCATTCTCAAAAACGTTTGTTTCGGCCGATGCTATGCCTCAAATAACACTCAACAGCAAGGATATACACTCCTTCAAAGCGGTTGTAGATGCCGAAGGTACCAATGTTACAGGCACCAAAGCATCTCACACCGATGGTGTAGTATCATTTACTTTTGCCAACATAGAAGATGCCGATGTGCTGGAGCTGCAGCTCACAATAGGTCCTCCCTTTGAGATGGGCAACAGCTATCTATATCTGATAATGAACAAACGCCCTGAGTCTGTGGCACAGCAGGCACCCTCGATGCCGCGCCGCTCGGCCACCGATGTACCGGTGTCGGGGGGTACCCAGGCATCTACATCGTCGGCCAACGTATATTACGCAAGGTATGACGGCGAGAATGTGCCTCTTGGTCTTGATATGTGGAGCGAAAATGTAGCTCACTCACAGTTCAATGCCACATCGCTCTTTTACTTCACCCCCACCGAGAATACATCGGTAGAGGAATATTACAATGTAAATATATGCAGTGCCATAACATCGAAGAAATGCTATACTCCCGATAGCTGGACTTCGACCGGTCGTTCGTGGTATATACAGCCCAATACCAAAGGCAAGTATAATGGTTATGTAATAGGCCGCTATGAACTCAATGACACCAACAACCCATACGATGCTTGGTGCACCAACCACGCCGATGGCAACAAGGTTTTGCCGTACTATGCAAATGATAACGGTTCATCGTGGGAATTTGTTTATGTGGAGCCCGCCGATGCAGCCGTGATGCTTAAAAAATATGCCGTTGCCGATGCCGATGGCGACGAAACTTTTGACGACGGCGATGGTCTTGCCTATAAGGTTAAAGGCCAGCTGGAGGCTTTAGAAGGCGAAGAAGATGTAGATGAAGAGAAACTCGCAAAATATAAAGCATTGCTCGAGGATGTTATTGACAAAATCACAAACGTGGACGCAGCCACAGCCACTGCCGAAGTGATTGCCACCTTGGTACCCCTTGTGCAGCAGGTATATATGCTTGAGAGCGAGGTTCAGTATGCATTGCTGCCCCTGCCCGAGGTAACCGACCGCGACGCGCTCGATAAAAATGAATTCGCTTACCCCAAATGGTACTACATCTATAACGTAAGGAGCAAGGAATTGTCCGGTAATGACGAGGAGTATTATGCCAAATTCAGGGCTCACACCATTCATATGGCACTGGAGCAGGTGCCCGATGGCGATAGCGATGGCGACAAGGATTTCAACTTGCCACATCTGTTCTACTTCGAGGGTACCAGAAACAGCGATGGTACAATTACAGATGGCGGGTTGGATGACAACTCCTATAACCAGACTCTCACCGATAACGCCCTCACATTTGACGAGTTCCTCGAGGTTGATATACACAACTTTACAGCAAGTAAGGGTTACACCTTGGTGAGCAAGGATGTCACCGTGTTTAGCGGAAAGGATATCGACCCGGGTAACGGCAAGGCCGAAGGTAAGATTATTGCAAATGGCTTTGCGCTTCAGAACGACAGTACTTGGAGAATAGAGTGCGAGTACGATTTCTCCAATGGATTCCACTCGTATAACACTTACGGCTCCTGTTTGCTTACCTCGTTCGAAAACCCCGGTGCCAACGAATACACAAACCACTTCCAGGTATATATGAAGGCCGATGCTTCCATAGTGGTAAAAATGAACAATGGTAATAACGATAAATACAGATTTACACATACTATGGAGAATCACAGCAAGATAAAGATTGTTATTACACACTCACCTGTGGAAACAAAGTTCACTGTATATAATTCCGAAGGTGAGGATAGATCAATTGTAGTTGAAAATCCTACACTCACTACCATAACAGAGTTAAGGAGTATGTTCGATTCCGGTACTTGCAGTATCAATATCCTTGGCATTGAAAAGATAAGGTCCTACTGGTGGGAGAAAGAAGACGACACCACACAGCCTGTTTCCGCTCAAAAGGACACCTGGTATGTGCTTCCCTCTTCCAACACCAAATACCCGGGCCTTGCCATTGTGGCAAACAGTGCCAACGATAACAACCTTGGATGGACAAACGCTGCGGCCAAGAACGATTCAGTCTTCAGCGATGCCGGTTATGTAGATAATTCTACCTGGCAGTATGTGAAGGTTACTCGTTTCGATGACCACGCCGACCAGCTGCTCGCATTGTATAACATCGACGATTGTGTTATCTACAACGAGAAACTTGCCGCATTGCAGCGCCTTATAAAGAGAAACGTATCGTTCATCAAGGGCTTGCCCACCGACGAAATGGACGAGTACTATTTCAATGAGATGTATGCGGCAATCTGTGCCTACGACGGTCCTATGCCCGAGGAGTTCAGAGCTCCCAAGCTTGGCAAGTTCTACACCATACGCCCCGTTTATGGCAACAGCAACGATAACCTTATGGCCAATGCATATAACTGTATAACCCAGCAGGACAGCCTCTTGCTTGGTGGTGAATATGACAGCCGTGCCGTGTGGTATTTCGATGGTACAACCGAAAGCGGTAACAATTTCTACGACCTTGCCAAGAACCTCTCACTCATCAGCTTGCACACACAGAGCAACACCGGCGTTATTGCCGATACTGTACGCCTGAACGACAAAGACGATGTTCGCGAGAATGTTGAAATTGAGAAGTTGGGTGCCTGCATCGTGCGCTTGAGCGACGGTACAAACTACCTGCGCCACACTGCAGTGGGCGACTCGGCAATGACCGGTGCCGACACACCTATGGACTATGGATATGTATCTACCCAATTTAACAGGACAGGTACCACCGCTGCCTCAGTCGAGATTAAGCCGCTCGACGATGCCAGTGTGCTGGTGAGCTCAATAATGGACAAGGGTGCTGGTGCCCAAGTTGTAGATGCCAATGTGTCTGTTACATCAAACTATGATTTTAGAGCAACTGCCGGCAGTATTACATCTTCTATCTTGTGTCCCGCTGTGAATGCAAGTACGGGTTCCATCGATTATGGTAAAGAGGGTATAGTGCTTATATTCACTTACACCGACTTGCCCGCATCATTCACATCGTTCAACAATGTAGCTCTCGATATCCACGCGTTGAATGGTACAAATGGTTATCAAGGTTCCGGTGAAACACATAATAGACAGTGGACTGTAAAGGTTGAGGCCGGTTCCGATGCTGACGACCTCACTCTGTTTGGTAAACTCGACGATATTCAAGTGACAGATGCTAAAACCGATAATAAAACACACAAGGTGTGGAATGTTGTTAGAGAAGGCGATGCTGCTATCCCTGTTATCAACAACACACTCACTGTTAAGATTACGATTACAGCGGACCCCGATAACGTAGGTTGCTTCTTCGGCCTCTCCAATGTAATCCTTTCGGCCGAGGGCGACACCTGGTACATAGATGAGATACCCGATGCCGACAAGACAAAAATCTACCACGCCACAAAGACCAACAGTTCGGGCCTTGGCTCGTTGATGCTTGGATACACAGCTGCAATACCCACAGGTATTAACGCTTTCTATCCCACAGCCACCAACGACCTTATGGACTATCACATTACATTTGAGTCGTACAGCACCTTGTTGCCCGCCGAAACACCCGCTATCCTTAAGATAGCCGATAATGGCGATGCCGCGGCTACATATAAGTTCTACTACAGTGGTAGCGAGGTACCCGATGCCGCTAACAAATCTACAGGTAGCGATGGTCTCATTATCGACGGCTCGCTCTATAAAAAACCTGTATATGTCGAGGGTTACAAAGAGGCCGGCGGCGCTCTTGATGGCCAGGAAGATTGCTACGCATATATGTATGTAAACAATGCTCCGCAGAACCAATATCTCTACTGGGTATATGAGAACTATTATGTGGACGACGACGGCAGCTGGTACACCTATGAGGAGAACAGTGACGACGGCGGTCACATAAATGTGAACCCTAATAGAGCATTCCTCATAGTGGGACATAGCAAGGTGCCCTACAATGCCTCCACCAACACTGCTGCTGTTCCCACAGCGTTTGCGTTGCGCTTCAACGAAAGTTCGTTCACCGGCATCGATGAGATACCCTCCGGTTACAGAACAGCTCCCGCAAGCGACAGTGCTAAAGGCACCTTCGACCTGCAAGGTCGCAAGCTCGATGCCATAACAGCCCCGGGCTATTACATCATAGACGGTAAAAAGGTATTTGTTAAATAATACACTGCTTTGCAAAAAAATAGCGATTATATAATATATTTTAAGATTTTGAATTATGAAGAAGCTATATAATGCCCCCGCAATAAATTATGTAGAGATAGAGTTGCCACCGGTAATGGTGACTGCTTCATTGCCCACAAACGGGCTGTTGAACCTCGACCGTGTGAGCTCTACAACAAACACTGCCGACGAAACTATAGGCGGCTCTTGGGAAAACATTTGGAACGAATAATAATAACTGAATCATATATGAAAAAGCATTTTTATTTAACCCTGTTGTTAGCGCTCTTCAGCGCTGCAACAGTGTGGGCACAATTTGCCCCCGAGGAGGGCAAGATGTATGCTCTAAAGGAGACAACCAGTGGCTTGTACCTCGATATTCAGACGGGTGTCAATGATGGAAATAGTTATTATGATGACAACTTGAGTCTCAGTGCGAATCCTTGCGTTATCTACTTTGCAGCAGGAACAACCGATGCATCAAAGTGGACAATGAAGAATGCTAACGGTGAATACGTTATGCAACAAACTGGTAATAATAGACATTGGATTGTTCGTCTTGGTGAAAATGCCTACGAGTGGACTATCGCTGAACCCGAAACCGGTAAATTTACCATAGCCCGTGCCGACGGCAAATTCATAGGCGCAGATAATACCACTGCAGGTGTTTGTTTATATTGCGACAGAGGTACCGGTCTCAAGTTCGAAGTTGAGGAGTATAAGTATATCGTGGGCTCATATACCCTGAAGACCGTTACAGGCACATTCTTGAGCAGCACATCGGTTGCCGGTGATACCGAGTTCTCTTTCCAAGACAATGCTACGGAATTTATTATGGAACCTGCCGATGGTAATGGTTATTATATCAAATTGAAGGACTCCGATCCTGCTACATACGTGTCAGTGTCGTCTAACGGATGGGGCGCAACTGCTTCTACAACACCCTATGCTTGGCTCATATCAGCCCACGACACAGATGGCTATGCTACAATATCAAGGGCCGCAAATTCAACCTTATCTCTTGGACATACCGATAGAACTACTTCAGATCCCCCTACCGCTATTTATTCCAATGCAGCTTCGACAAGTTGCAATAAATGGTATTTCACCGGTACATACAATGTGTCCACCGAGGCTACAATCGTTAATAGTAAATATCGTTTTACATCGGGCTTAATTGCATACGCCGGTGCTTGTAACAAGTTACGTTTTACACTCACCGAGAGCGCTGTATTCTATCAAAATGGAGCTAAACGTTTGAGCTTCGACTCATTTGTACTTTACAATGCCAATGGCGACGCTGTTACATTAACAGCCAACAATATTACCGGTAACAACATTTCCGATTTTAGCGGAATGATAGATGGGACTGATGGCACATACAGCAACGCAGCCTGGGGCTCATCATCGGCAACCGATGACTGGTTCGAGATTCTGTTGCCTGCAGAAATAGACCTTGGCGGTGCATTCTCCTTCTCATTCGTAACCGAAAACACCACAATGAATGCAAAGGCATTTGAGATAGTGACATCGTACGAGAAATCGGACTATACATTCAAGATTGATGCCCCGCAGAAGGTTTCTATCACATACAAAGGTAATGATATTGCCGATGGCGATAAGATTACTGCTGATTACGACGAAGCCTCGTTCGATGTAGATGAAATCGCAGGCTATGAAACAATGTTTGTTGTAGATAAAGAGGCCAATACACTTACCCTCGTTTACGTGAAAAAATATACCTTCTCGCTTGTGGATGTTCCCACCGGTGTTAAAATTACATACGATAGCAACGAGGTGACAGACGGGTATATCATCGGCTTGGAGATAGATACTCAGGTACTCTCTATCACCAATTGCCCCGATAACTATACTTATGATATAACTGCCGACCACACAAACAAACTCGTTACAATAACATTTACAGAACTTGTAACTGTGGAGAACCCCGCAGCCGTGGTTGCACTCATCAAGCGTATTGGTGGTGATGATGCTGCCGGCAAATTCAAGTTTGTGCTGGAGCCTTCTCTCAACTACGACCAAGAGACATTTGTAATAGGCCGCGAAGATAACAAAGTACTTATCAAAGGTACAACCATCAGCGCCATCACCACAGGTATCGGTTGGTACTTGCAGAACATCGCACACATTAACATTGCTTGGAACTCGCTCAACGAAAAGACTGCCGATGGTAGCGCGTATGCCGACCTCTCGAACATCCCCGTGCCCACAAGCGAGGAGACACACACCAGCGATGCTATTTATCGCTACTACCTTAACTACTGTACATTTGGTTATTCAATGACTACCTGGACCTGGAAACGCTGGCAACAGGAAATCGACTGGATGGCCCTGCACGGTATAAATATGCCTTTGCAGATTATTGGTTTGGAAGAGGTATGGCGCAAGTTCCTTACATTGGAGGAGAACGATGTCCGCAAATATAACTACACCGACGAGGAGGCAAAAGCCTTTGTTCCCGGCCCTGCATTTACAGCTTGGTGGGGTATGAACAACCTCGAAGGCTGGGGTGGTACCGCAGCCGACGGCTGGGGTGGTGTGCAAGACGATGCTTGGTACACACGCCAGCAGCAACTTGCCACCGACATTGTCACCCGCCAGCGCCAGCTTGGTATGCAGCCTGTGTTGCCGGGCTTTAGTGGTATGGTGCCGAGCAATTTCCAAACCAAAACAGGCGTAACGTGTAATGCCGGTTCCTGGTGTGGATTTACTCGCCCGAAAATTGTGTTGCCCTCGAACGCACGTTTTGCCGAGATTGCAGCCGACTACTATAAATGTCTTAAGGAGGTGATGGGTGAGAGTAAGTATTACTCGATAGACCCCTTCCACGAGGGTGGTAGCATTTCCAATGGTACAAATGACGATTATGATGCAGCTTATGCTGCCATATACCAGGCAATGGAGCAGGCAAAGCCCGGCTCGCAGTGGGTTATCCAGCAGTGGCAGTGGTCTGATAATACCCACCAACGTCGTTCTCTCAATGCCGTACCCGCAGGCCGTCTTGTGGTGCTCGACCTCTTCTCCGACGGAAAACCTTATTTTGATTCTTTTGGAACAAATGGTGGCTATGCGCCGCAGGATGCTGTGTTCTGTGCTATTCCTAACTTTGGTGGTCGCTCGGGCTTGATGGGCCGTTTGCAGAATGTAACCGACAACTATTTCTCGTATAAAAACAAGTATGCAACTATCAAAGGTGTAGGTGCCGCCCCCGAGGCCATAGAGCAGACACCTGTGATGTATGACCTCATATTCCAGCTTCCCTGGATGGGTAGCAAGCCCGATGTGGCAGAGTGGGTTGATAACTACTCCATTGCTCGTTACGGTGTAGATAATGCCGAGGTAAAAGAGGCTTGGAGCCTCTTGCGCCAGGGCGTTCTCAATTATGGTGCCGATGCTATTCAGGGCCCTGTGGAGGATGTATGGGCTGCACGCCCCAACCTTGATGCCAATGCTGCAAGTTCTTGGGGTAGCACAATATCAAAAGGAAAATCTCCTGCTCAAAGCACATACACCAAGGCGCGTCGCCAGATGCTCATAGATGCAACATACAGACTGCTCGGTCAAAAAAATGCTCTGGCACTCGTTGCCGGTTCGGTTTATGAGAGCAACTACAACTACGACATTGTGGAAATGGGTGGCGGTGTGCTTGCCGACTATGCGCACGACCTTCTCTTGGGAATAAAGGAGGCAAAGAATGCTTCAAATACGGCATTGTACGAAACCCGCCGTGATGCTTTCCTTGCCCTCATTGCCGATGTAGATGAGTTCAAGGGTACCAACCTCAACTTCCGCTTGGGTAAGTGGACACAAGAGGCACGCGATGCTGCCGCCGAGGTTACCGGTGCAACAACTGCCACCCCCGACTGGTACGAATATAACAACGCCCGTACTATTATTACAACCTGGGGTGACCAGTATCAAAATGGCTCCGGTGGTTTGAGGGATTATTCTTACCGTTCTTGGCAGGGCTTGCTGAAGGATTACTACCTGCCCCGTTGGCAGTACTATTTCAATAATAATTGTACAGGCCCAAGTAGCTACTTCTTCTTTGAATGGAACTGGGCACACGGTAAAACACACGCTGTTGGTGATGCATCAAAGAGCAACATGGCGCTTGCCGAGGATGCAACAGGCTACAGCTACAGCCGCAATCCCGAGGGCAGTACCGTGGAGGTAGCCACCGAGGTACTTGGCAAGTATATTATTCCCATAAAGGCCGATAATGGAGCATACTATGCATATCGTTACCTCACCGAAACAAATAACGACTTCACCGCAGCTGTTATTCCCGTACCCGTGGGCTCTACAGTTGATATGAACAAATATTTTGGCGACCTCACAAGCGGCGGCACCAAAACCGTGACCATTACCTGCGATGCGTTCAGCGATGCAAGCAATTTTGCTGCGGTGGCTGTGAATAGTGGCATCGACGGCAACAGCTATACCGCTAAAATTGCGATATCCGATGGTACTGCATTCACTGTAACCGTTAAGGTGGTAACTGCCGATTTCTTTGATGCAAAAGAAGCGCTTGCAGCTGTCATCGACTTGATGAAACCTCTGACAGCACAGGTGGGTACATACAAAACGGAAACCGAGATTGAGATGCAAGCAACAACAGAGGGCGGCTCATATTATATATGGTGTAGCAACCCCCATACAGTCGGTAATGATGGCAAGGGTGGTGTAGCTGCTTTGCTCGATAAAGACAACTCTACATATTTGCATTCAAACTGGTCGGCACCATCGACGAGCAACGACTTCTTGCAGGTGGAACTTGGCACAGGTAATGAACTTAAGAAATTTAAGATTGGCGTTGTACAGCGTACAGGTGCCAAGAACGACTTCCCCGAGATAATAGAGGTTCTTGGTAGTACCGATAAAGCGAGTTGGACACCCATAACCACAGTGAACGACATACCCACAACTGCCGGTGCTTCGTGGATGTCCGATGTTGTGGTTCCCACTGCCGATTATCCTTATTTGCGTTTTGTGGTTACAACAACTGATAATCGCATCTATTTCCATATGGCGGAATTCAACTTGTATGATGCAACAACCACTGCCGATGTGTTGGATAAATACGATGGCACAGCACTCACACCCGAATATGCTGCCGCAAAGTACGATGCATTGCTCAGCGCAATGGATGTTTATGAAAATGCTGCAACGGTAGAAGAGCTCACTGCTGCAACAACCGCATTGCAACAGGCCTATGACGAGTTGAAGGCTATGATAGATGCAATTAATGAGCCTGTAGCTCCCATGGAGGTTGTTGATGGCGCTGTGTATCGCATATATGGCCGTTTGTCCGATGGCACATTGCGCACGCTCTACACCAACGGCGCAGGAAACCGCATCAAGTGGGCCGAGTTTGAGACAAGGACCGATGCTACAACCTTGTTCGTGGCACAGAAGAACGAAATCGCAAACACTTGGAAGTTCGTGAGCGCGCTTGGTGATGGTATTTGGAGCCACGAGGCAACCCTCACCGAGGATGGCGTTGAACTCACACTAAGTGACGGTACTGTGGATGAAACATTTAAGATTGTGGACAATGTCGGCCGCAGTTTTGTAGTGGATGGCGATGACCTCGATTTCTACAGCGGCGGTGGGACTAATGTGAACACCACGGTTACAACCGATTTCTACTTTGAGAAGGTTAGTGACATATCGCCTGTGAGCTACACATTGACTATGACCAAGGGACATAAGTTCGCAACGCTCTATTTGCCCTATGCTGTAAAGGTTCCCACCGGCGTTGAGTCTTATGTGGCCAAGATGCCTGCCGACGGCACCGGCGCAACCGTGATTGAGTTGAGCGATGCATTGTCTGTTGTGCCTGCATATACTCCCGTTATTGTTTATCGCGAGGAGGCATTGGCAGCATCGGTTGGTGATTATGTTTTCAGCTACGATAACAAAACTGCCCCCGAGGAGGTGGCTGTGACAAATGCTCTTGTAGGTAAATTGCAGGAGACTTATGTAGAGGGTAAGCAGAATTATCAATATTATATGTTGCTCACCATAGATGAAAACGAGGCTTTCTATTGGATTTACAAGGAGTATGATGAAAACAAAAATCTTTACCCCGGTTTAGATAAGACTCACATTAAGTGTGCTGCCAACAAGGCTTATATGGAGCTCCCGACAAGTGGTAACCCTGCTGCTACATATAGCTTCCGCTTCCCCGGCACCACTGCTGTTGACGAGGTTGTAACCGAGGCTGCCGAGGATGATGCTATTTACGACCTCCAGGGCCGCAAGTTGCAGGCTGCCCCCGAAAAGGGTGTTTACATTGTAAACGGCAAGTTGGTTGTAAAGTAAGAAAAGAGTATTATTCCGAACCTTGTGTGAGGAATCCAATAACCATCATCGGCGCAGGCAACCCTGCGCCGATGATGGTTATATTTTGTATTGTTTTGTACCGGGCGAACACGTGGGTGAACTCCTCCTCTTGAAGAGGGCAGTGCGGAGCCACAGAACGGATTAAACGAGCGCAATGTGAGCTTGCTCACTGATTGCTCGGCGAGTGAAACGTTCTTCGACGAAGTCAAAGCACTGCACTGCTTTCAGCGAAAATAGGCTGCACTCGTTGATAAACTGCAAATAAATTTGCGTT
>JAFXGV010000024.1 GCA_017536765.1 Bacteroidaceae bacterium | reverse complement strand
CTGTCTGAGCGTCAGGTAAGAAAAATGGCTTGCCATTTTGCGCCGCCAAGCGAGTTCCGGACACCCCAAAAACATCAGCTACGTTTTCCTAAAAGCTTTAATGCGCAGAGTTCTTTGGTACTTTCTATCGGCATAGAAAGTACATAAAAAATATAACCAAATTGAGAGAATGCCAGATAATCAGCACCGACAACTATAGAGCAAGACAATATCATCCATAGAATACTACACCAGTATAACAGGCGCAACATAATTTATTAGGGCGCACACACGGGTGCGCCCCTACGGGAACACATTAAATATAATTACAGTAGGGGGTACACCCGTATGTGCACCCTCTTTACCCCACCTTCACTAAATCTCAATCTGCAAACAATCGTAGGCAAGATGCACACCCGCAGGCAGGCACTTTTCAATCTTGGCGTGCAGGCCTATATGGTGCATCATATGAGTAAAATATGTATCACGCGGTTTTATCTGCTCCACCACGCGCAAAGCCTCCAACACAGTCTGGTGCGTGCGGTGCGGCTTGGAGAAACGCAGTGCATTTATGACAAGCACCTCCACTCCACGCAGTTTTTCAAGTTCGGCAGGCTCAATGTAACTCATATCCGTTATGTACGCCAACTTGCCGAAACGATAACCCATAATGGGATACATACCGTGAAAAACCCTTATAGGGGTAACCTCTACACCGCAGACAACAAAGGGAGCATCGGAATCTATGATATTAAGCGCTATGTTTGCCGTGCCCGGGTATTTTTTCACGCCAAAACAATATGGGTACATTGCGTGCACCTGCATCTCGGTCTCACGGTCGGCATAAATGGGAATCTCCTTGCCACGGCAAAAGGGGCGCAGGTCGTCTATTCCGCCCGTGTGGTCGTAATGCTTATGGGTGAGCAGCAGAGCATCTATTTTAGGGAAAGGGGTGCGGAGCATCTGTGTGCGGAAATCGGGACCGCAATCTATGAGTATGTGTGCACCACCCGTCTCCAACATAGCCGAGCAACGCAAACGTGCATCGCGTGCATCGGTCGATGTGCACACCTCGCACGAGCAACCAAGCTCGGGCACTCCTGTGGATGTTCCTGTTCCAAGAAAGGTAAGTTTCATAGGCACTATTCTATTACGTTCACCTCCATTTTAAGCTCCACCCCGAAACGGGTGCGAACGGAATTGCACACCTCGGCAGCAAAGGCAAGGACTTCGGCACCTGTGGCACCACCGCGGTTTATCACAACCAACGCCTGATGCTCATATACACCCACCGTGGGGTGCGGGTTCTGCTTCCAACCACACTGCTCTATGAGCCACCCTGCCGACAGCTTCACGCCATCGGGCACTTTGTATTGCGGCATTTGGGGATAGAGAGCGGCAAGCTCGCCGGCTTTTGCGGCTGAAACAACGGGGTTCATAAAGAAGCTGCCGGCACTGCCTATCTTTTCGGGAGCGGGCAATTTTGCGGCGCGTATCTCGCACACAGCACGGCGCACATTGGCAAGTGTGGCACCGCCAAGTGCATCTACCCTCTCTTTTATGTTTCCGTATGTGAGTTTGTAATCGCCGCTCTTTTTTAATTTATATGTAACGTATGTAATAATGTTTTTACCCTTCTCCTCGGCCTTGAATATGCTCATACGGTAGGCAAAACGGCAATCGCTCTGCGTGAAAGTGCGTTTTGAACCATCGGCCACGGCAAGCGCCTCCACTCTGTGAATGAGCTCGCCTGCCTCCACGCCATAGGCACCCGCGTTCTGCACCGCGCTTGCACCCACCTCCCCGGGAATTGCCGAGAGGTTTTCCAACCCGTGCCAGCCGTTATTTACCGTATATTCCACCAGGCTGTCCCAATTCACGCCGCTGCCCACGCGCAGCATAACTGAGTGGGCATCTTCTGCCACCACAGCCATATCCATAATGGCCGAGTGTAATACCGTACCTGCGAAATCGTTCACAAACAGCAGGTTGCTGCCACCGCCTATTACAAGCAGCGGAGCCCCCACACCCTTTTCGAGCAGTGTTGCAAGCTCCTCTTCTGTAGAGAATTCAATGAATTTTGCTGCCTTTGCCTCAATGCCGAAGGTATTGTGTCCAAGCAGCGAATATTGTGTGTATTCCTTTATCATTTTAAGTGTGCCGTTGGCCTTGTAGCCATCTTATTGCGAAATTACTATTTTCTTGCAATATACACAAAAAGATTTTCCAAAAACAAAACGCAAAACCACTATTGGGCAGACACATTGGCCGGCCCCTACGCTTAACGAAATCAAACAACCGCTTGCATTGCAAAAATAGTTTCACTACATTTGCACTGTTCTTGGGGCATATACCCCACTGAACAAACATAATTTAATAGGGCGTTTACCTAATTATCCGTCATTGGAATCTGGACAATTCTATGCTACAAGGATGATAGGCCGAAATGTCCACGTCAGTGATATTTATATCCCGTGATGGGATTGTTATATCATTGGGCGTGGGTTTTGCTTATTATTTGTAGCGGGCAGTCCAGAGCCACAATGAGATAGTAAGTCAATTCCCACGTCCTTATTTTTACCCGCTCTTATTTGGGAATTGTGAGGGCAAAAGGCTCAACCATACTATGAAAAATTCCAAAAAGCAACCGCTTAATGCAAAAGAAGAGGTGGAGGAAATAGAATACCTAAAACAGCTGGACCGATGCCATTTAGAACAAGCACATATCCCGGCACTAATAACCGCCGTCAAAGCCGATTTAGTATCAACAGGCGTACTGTTCGATATAGAATATTGGAAGAAGGTTCTTAATAAAGATGAGAATAGGGAATTTTACTATGAATGGGACAAACTAAGTATATTGCAACTTCCCGGCTATATGGAATGCAGAATAATCATATACAAGTTCCCAAAGCCTGTGATGATGCCCGATGTGAAGTACGCTGCAATAATTATAGACAATATATCCGATGCAATATATTATTACACCCTTGAGCTTTCAATAGATAACACCTGGATATTGCACGGAAGAGACCAAATAAATGAATTTAATTATGGTGAAGCAAAGAGTGGCGAACTGAAAGATTTTGTTCTATGGCTTAAGAAAAATATAAAAAGGAACAGAGAGCAATATAATATATAAACAGACACAGCACTTTGGCAATCGCCAAAGTGCTGTGTCTGTTTATAATTGAAATCATTTACATAAACTTTGCAGAATACCCCACACACCCATCATATGGCAGGCGCTTCCCAAAAGGACAAAAAAGTGGAACACCGCGTGTACATACTTCACTTTGTGGAAGCTGTAAAAAACCGCACCTACAATGTAGGCAACACCCTCGCCCAGCACCCAAAGAAAGACACCAAGGCTCACAGCGTCCCAAAATTGTTTCATAGCAACAACTATGGTAAGGCCCATAAGCACATAGCAGACCGTCTCTATTTTGTTATGTTTTTTCAATGCACAAAAACTGACAATGGTGCCGGCTATGGCACATAGCCAGCAGAAGATGAAGATGCCCCACCCCCAAAAATCCACATCGCGCAAAGCTATGAGCACAATGGGCGAATAGCTGCCCGCTATGTGCCAATATATGGCCGAATGGTCGAGTTTACGCAAGCGACGTTTCCATTTTGAAGAAGGCGAACAGGCGTGATATGCCGTTGAGAACACGTATGAGGCCAACATCCCAAAAATATAGAGCCATATACTTGCTATGCCCCACCCGTCGAGGCCCACTTCGCGGCCTTTGG
Source organism: Bacteroidaceae bacterium (assembly GCA_017536765.1). Taxonomy (GTDB): domain Bacteria; phylum Bacteroidota; class Bacteroidia; order Bacteroidales; family Bacteroidaceae; genus HGM04593. The sequence goes on along the minus strand of JAFXGV010000024.1, from coordinate 6,147 downwards.
CAAGGAACAGCGCACCAACGATTATTCCGCCAACTATTCCCACGGCGTGGGATATTGCATTTATGCGCTCCTCCTCTTTGGTATATCTTTTGTCTTTATCTTCGGCCATAGTTTTGTCAAATATTTTCAAACCTATCTTGTTATTTGTTTTCAAACCCGTCACTTATAAAAGGCAGTGCAATGTAGAGTGCCTGCTGCCAATATTGCCAGGTGTGCCCGCCATCGCGCACACGCAGTTGGTGAGGTATTCGCTGTTTGCGCAGTGCCTTTATGAAATCGAAATTGTTTTCGAGCAAGAAATCATCGTCGCCTACATCTATAAACCAACGCACCGATGCTATGCTGTCGCGCAGCTCCTTGCCCGCATTTTCCACAAAGGTGATATTATTGTGCTCGACCACGCTCTGCATAAAAAGGCGGCGACGGACATCGGGGTCGCGGCTTATCCAGGTGTTTTCCACCATTCCCGCAAGAGCGCTCATTGCATATGCCGATGAAAACATATCGCTGTGGCGCAAGGCATAACCTATGGTGCCACCGCCACCCATCGAGAGTCCCGCTATGGCACGATGCTCACGGGAGGCTTTCACACGGTAACTGCTCTCTATGTGCGGGATGAATTCTGCAAAGAAAAAATCTTCGTACCTCCACCCTTCACAATTGAAATAGCCGTCATAAGTGGTGCCGGCATCGGGCATTACTATAATCATCTCCTGTGCATCGCCCTTGGCAAAAATTTCAGTGGCTATATCTTTTACATTGCCCCTGTCGCGCCACGCGGTGTGTTTGTCGGTGAGGCCGTGGAGCAGATAAAGAACAGGATATTGCGCATTGCCCTCTTCGTAGCCGGCAGGCAGATATATGCAATAGTTTTTCTCGCAACCAAGTATATTGCTTTTCATACTCTTTTCCACTATGGTTTGCGCGTTGCACACAGTGGCAAAAAGTATGAGCATAGAGAAAAGTGCTTTTTTCATAGTTTTTCGCTTGTTAAATCATACATTTCGCGGATATTTTATAGAATCTTCAAAATTCGTTTATTTTTACCCGTCATAGGAGTGGTTCGTAAATATCGCAAGGATTTTTACACATTACGCACCACTTTGTGCAAAAGTAATATAAAATTTTATTTGCTTTGAGAATTTTATAATAAATAAAATTTAGATAACATTATTTATTTGTTGTTTGAATTTCTTTCAAATAAATATGCATTTTGTTAAGAGGAGCAGTTTGTTTCCCCTACCCGTTGGTGATAACAAAAATTCATAGCTGTAAGAACTCAGGCTCTCCCTCTGTTTTAGAGGGAGTACCCGAAGGGGGAGGGAGTTTCGCGGGCACATTCATCCACAAGCACATTTTAAGCAGACGGGAAACATTCTCAGACTTGCGATTCATATATGAGGAGCAGTTTGTTTCCCTTACCCGTTGGTGATAACAGTTGCTCAAGTGTATTAAGGATTTATATAATTTACACAAAAATAGAAGCAAAAAAAGCAGGGTTCGGAATACCGAACCCTGCCAAATATCATAAGGAAATTGAATCCGATTAAGCAAACCACTTAACGTAAGCAAATGCCTGACGGTGAGGAAGTTCCTCGTGCTTGGGATACATACGGTAAGCAAGTTTGTAAGCGCCGGCTCTTGAAGGAGTGATGGTAGCCTGGAAGGTAAAGATGTTACCCTCGCGCTTTGCAACCTCCAAAGGATATACGCCGAATACAGAATCGTTACCGTTTGCATCGGGAGCAACAACTACAAGCTCAATGCCTACAGCGTCGTCCAAGCCCTTCTCGTCAACCTTGACAGTTACGTTGTAGTCGCGGCCTGCCTCCATATTGCCGTTAGCGAACTCGCTCTCGCTCTCAACAGAGAGAACCTCAATAGCGTGCCACTTAGCCGAAACAGACTCTTTCCAAGCTGCCAACTCACGAGCCACCTTTGAATCATTGGCAATGAGGTGGTGGTAACGCTTGGCCTGCTTGCAGTAGAACTTGCTATAGTAATCGTCGAGCTGACGTTTCATTGTAAAGTGAGGAGCAATCTGCGAGATTGAACGCTTGATGCACTCTACCCACTCGTCTGAGTACTCCTTCTTGCCACGGTTGTAGTAGAGAGGAAGAATCTCGTTCTCGAGCAAAGAGTAGATTGTTGCTGCATCGAGCTGATCCTGGAACTCCTGGTTCTGGTATGTGCGCTGCTCTTTTAACGCCCAACCTGCACCGGGTTTGTAACCCTCGCACCACCAACCATCGAGTACCGAGAAGTTGAGAACACCGTTCATAAGTGCCTTCTCACCCGATGTACCTGATGCCTCGAGAGGACGTGTAGGAGTATTCATCCAGATATCAACACCCGAAACGAGCAACTTGGCGAGGTCCATATCGTAGTTCTCCAAGAAGATAATCTTGCCGATGAACTCGGGACGGCGAGAAACCTCGATAATACGCTTAATCAAGCCCTGGCCTGCACCATCGTGGGGGTGAGCCTTACCTGCAAAGAGGAACTGGATGGGGCGCTCGGGGTTGTTGAGCAGTTTAGCCAAACGGTCGAGGTCGGTAAAGAGAAGGTGTGCACGCTTGTATGTTGCAAAACGACGAGCAAAACCGATAACAAGTGCATCGGGGTTAATCTTGTTTACAACATCTACAATACGCATAGGATCGCCCTGGTTCTTCAACCAATCCTCTTTGAATGCCTTGCGGATATAGTCGATAAGTTTCTTTTTGCGTGTAACGCGTGTCTTCCAGATAACATCGTTAGATACCTTGTCGATAGCGTGCCATATTGACTCGTTAGACTGGTCGCTGATGAAGCCGGGATCGAAGTGCTTCTTGTAAAGCTCGTCCCACTCGGGAGCTACCCAGGTAGGATAGTGAACACCGTTGGTAACATAACCTACGTGGTTCTCCGAGGGATAGTAACCCTTCCAGATACCTGCAAACATAGATTTTGATACCTTACCGTGGGGGCGGCTCACACCGTTAATCTCCTGGCAAGTGTTGCAAGCGAAGATTGACATACAGAAGCGCTCGTTCTTGTCACCGGCATTCTCGCGGCCAAGGTTCATAAGGTCGTCCCAAGTGATGTTCAACTGGCTTGCATAGCCACGCATATATTTACCGAAGAGGCCCTCGTCGAAGTAGTCGTGACCTGCGGGAACGGGAGTGTGAACGGTGTAAAGGCTGCTTGAGCGTACAATCTCCAATGCCTCCTCGTATGTGTAACCGCTCTTGATGTACTGTGAAAGACGATAGAGGTTGCAGAGCGCAGCGTGTCCTTCGTTGCAGTGATAGATATCCTTCTTGATACCAAGTTTCTCAAGGGCAATCATACCACCGATACCGAGCAGAATCTCCTGCTTCAAACGGTTCTCCCAGTCGCCACCATAGAGTTTGTGAGTGATAGGACGGTCGTACTCGCTGTTGGCCTCGAAGTCTGTATCCAAGAGGTAGAGAGCCACACGGCCTACGTTTACTCTCCATACATTTGCACGTACATAGTAGTCGATGTAAGGAACATCGATAACCATAGGTGTTATACCGTCGGCCTCATATACGCGCTCGATGGGAAGCTGGTTGAAGTTCTGTGCCTCGTAGTTGGCCACCTGTGCGCCATCCATTGAAAGCGACTGTGTGAAATAGCCATAACGATACAAGAAACCAACGGCACACATATCTACATTAGAGTCTGAAGCCTCCTTCAAATAGTCACCGGCCAAGATACCAAGACCACCTGAGTAGATTTTGAGAACGCTTGTCAAACCATACTCCATACAGAAGTATGCTACAGAAGGACGCTCGGCGTTGGGCTTCACATCCATATATTTGCGGAAATTGGCATAAACAACAGCCAATTTATCGAGAATGCTCTTGTCTTTTGAAAGTTCCTCGAGTTTCTCTACACCCAATTTCTCGAGCAAGAGAACGGGGTTGCCACCACACTCCTCATAGAGTTTTGCGTCGAGCATAGTGAAGAGTTCACGTGCCTCTTCGTTCCATACCCACCACAAGTTGTGAGCTATCTCCGAGAGAGGTTTAAGTGTCTCGGGGACATAAGATTTAACATTAACAGTTTTCCAACCGGGTTGGTTTGTGTTACTAATTGCTATCATACTTTATTTGAAATTAAATAATACTTACTTTTTGGTTCTTTTTGCAGCTGCCTGCATTGCAAAATCGTATGCACTTAAGTAGTTCTTTATAAAGTGCTTCCACAACGCCTTTTCGGCCATTTTTGCGGCATTTTTGCGGTAGTCGGCAACCTCCTTCTCGGAAATTTTTGCAAAGATACAAATTGTTTTTGTAATTTCCTCGGCTGCATCGAAATAGTTGCTGTCGTTTCTGCTTATAACCTCCACACCATCGGCCAGTTTGCCATCACGGCCAAGTACGGAATTCACCCAAAGACCAAAGCCTGCAAGGTCGGTAGTGATTGTGGGAATGTGGAACGCGGCACTCTCAAGCGGAGTGTAGCCCCAAGGCTCGTAGTACGAAGGATATACATTGAGGTCGTTACCTATGAGGACATCGTAGTAATCCATATTGAATATTCCGTCGTTGCCTTTGAGATAGCAGGGAACATATATAACCTTCACGCGGTTCTTTCCGCTGCGGTTATCGAGGAAATGGTTGCGTATGGAGCCTGCAATGGCATCGTCGTAGAAATTATTTAGATTGTGTGTGAGGTAAGGATTGGGCAGTGGCGATGTCCACTGTGTTTCCTTCGATGAAAGACGCTCGCAGAGGTCCTCGCGTGCAGTATCCGACCAGGCGGGTACATCGATGAAAGCTACCACGTCGCGTGTAAGTTCCTCGCTCGAGTTCAAGCGGGCCATAGCCTCTAAGAACATATCTATTCCTTTGTTACGCATCTCCATACGGCCACCTATACCTATGATAAGCGCATCGTCGGAGATAGCGTCACCGGTGAGGGCTGCTGCCACACGCAGGCGGGCAGCACGTGCCTTTTCGCGTTTTACGGCAAAATCCTGGCCTGTGGGCACGAAATCTTTTTCGAAACCATTCTCCAGGATTACATCTATGTCGCGCTCTATCAACTGCTTGCACTCGCGGGCAGTAATCTCGCTCACGGTGGTGAAGCAATCCACGTTGGCTGCGCTCACACGCTCAACCGAGTGCTTCGACTGCACGTTGAGTTCGTCGGCCATCTGGTCGCCGTTGTAGCCCTCGAAATAGTCGTACAAAGGCTTGCCGTTAGAAGCAATGGAGCGGCCGATGCTTGTAGCGTGAGTAGTGAATATTGTTCCGGCCTCGGGAAGGTGTTTCTTCACATAGAGAGCGGCTCCACCACTCTGCCATTCGTGTGCCTGAACAACAACATTCCCTTTCTTTACCACTTTTTTATAGAAACTCTCTATCACGCGGCCCACCGAGTAACCGAAAATCATAGAGTCGTCGTAGTCGCCATAGCCGTGGAGTGAATCCACACCAAAGTCGGTCCACAACTCGCTATAAATAGAGTCCTTATCCTCCATATAGCCTTTGTAATCTACTAAAATCACTTTAGGACGACCGGGAATCTCCCAATAACCGCAACGCACGGTGAATTTTTCATTCTCAAGCGACTTGCGCCAAGCGCTCCATAAGCGCTTATCTTCTGTGAAGAGAGGGTTTACTTTCTGTTTCCAAAGGTCGGGGCCTATGTAAATAGCGTTCAATCCTTCAACCTGCGAAAGAGTGTGCGCCTTGGTCGATACCACTGTATATATACCGCCAACCTTATTACAAACCTCCCAACTTATCTCAAAAAGATACTCGGGAAGCAATAGTTCTTTTTTCATAAAAAAAATAAGTTACAAAAAATGCGGTGCCTCACGCTCGAAACACCCTATTTATAATAATAACAAATAGGGAGAAGGCACTCCTCCTCTCTATTTCCGCACAAAGGTAATATATTTTTTTGAAATAGTAAAATTATTGCACACATAACAGCATAATCCAAACATAGTTAAATAAGAAATTTTCGCAAGAGTCAGCGCACAATACGTAAAAGAGGCTGACTAAAAAGTATTTTTTAGCAGCCTCTTTTTGCAGGGAGATGAATAAAAAGATGTAGTTTAAGGCTTGCGCAGCCTGAAAAACCGCAGTTTACTAAGCGTAAATGAGGATTTTGAAGGCAAGCGTAACG
>JAFXGV010000023.1 GCA_017536765.1 Bacteroidaceae bacterium | reverse complement strand
TGCCGGCACGCAGGACGATATTCGCGGCGTGCTGTATATAAAGGACCTTTTGCCTTATTTGAACCGTGGTGCCAATTTCCGTTGGCAGTCGCTCATACGCCAGCCCTATTTTGTGCCCGAAACAAAGAAGATAGACGACCTGTTGTGCGATTTCCAAACGTCACGCATACATATGGCCATAGTGGTCGATGAATTCGGCGGCGTGTCGGGCCTCATTACACTCGAGGATATTATCGAGGAGATTGTGGGCGAAATTAACGACGAGTTCGACGAGCCCGACTCTTCGTATGAGCGCATAGACGAGAATACCATTGTCTTTGAAGGAAAGACTATGCTGGCCGATTTCTTTAAGATTATGTCGCTCGATGCCGACCTGTTCGAGGATATTGCCGGCGAGGCCGATACTCTTGCCGGTCTTCTGCTCGAGGTAAAGGGCGAGTTCCCTCGATTGCACGAAAAGATTGTGTGCGGTGGTGTGGAGTTCGAGGTTATGAGCAAGGATAGGCATCGTCTCATAAAGATAAAAGCTACGCACTTGCAGCCTCAAGGCGAAGATAACGATGCCGATAAGTAAACGATATGTCTGTGGCGATGTGGCTGTTGCCGTGTGGGCAATAGAGGAGACCTGGGAACAGCTTGCCGCTATGCTGGGCGACGATGCTCTGATGCGGCACGCCTGCACATTTGGCAGCGAGGTCCGCAGGGCCGAATGGCTTGCCGTGCGCCTGCTGTTGCGTGCAATGCTTGGCAGTGAGGCGCGTATCGAATATACGGATGGCGGGCGGCCTCTGCTTACAGGTGCAGGTGGGTATATAAGCGTTTCGCACACGCGCGGCTATGCTGTGTTGGCCCATTCTCCCTCGCAACCCATAGGCATAGATGCCGAGCCTGTAACCCGCAAAGTGGGTGTAGCGCGCTCGTTTGTGATGAGGGTTGGCGAGCATACTGCATTGCCTCCCGAAATTGAGGAGAAATATATGCTCCTTCGATGGACTGCATACGAGGCGGTGTATAAACTTGCCGGTGGCAGCGATTACAAAGAGCGCCTTTCTGTGCCTTGCTTTGCTCCCGGTCCGAGTGGCTTTTTTGCTGTTTCGCTGCAAGGGTGCAGGGGTGGCGATTATGCATTGTCGTATATCTTTGACGAGGGTTTGCTGTTGTCGCTCTGTGTGGAAGGCACTGTAGTGCCGCAAATAGTGCGGCTCTGATTTTTTATCATTTGCAGAGCAAACAGCCTTTTCCCTTTGTTTATATTGTGCGCCTTTTATGGGTGCTCTTGTAAAAATTGTTTGATATGATAAGTTTAGTGGTTCGCAGTTTGTGCACAATCCTTATTGGTGTGCTTATGGTGGTGTTGCGCGAGGCGTTTATGCCGGTGATTATTCAGTTTATAGGCGCGGCGTTCATTGTGTCGGGTGTTATATCTCTGTTCAACGTTTATCTGCTGCGCAAGCGCGGCTTGTCAAAAAGTTTGGATACTTTTGTGCTTGTAACGGTTGGCGCAGCGGCCATTCTGCTCGGCGCCTGGTTGCTGTTGTCGCCCGGTTTCTTCCTTTCGTTGTTAATGCTTGTTTTGGGTATTCTGTTGCTTGCAATGGGTTTTTACCAGCTTGTTGTGTTGCTTGCGGTGCAGCGTAGCCTGCATTTGAGATTCTATATGTATATTGTGCCATTGCTGCTGCTTGCAATGGGGGTTCTTGTGGTGGTGAATCCTTTTGAGGCGGCCGCCATTCCCTTCCTTGTGGTGGGCGTGGGTGCTATACTTGCAGGTGCTTCGGACCTTGTGAACTCACTCTATCTTATGCGCCGCTCAAGGGCCATCGAGTGATGCGGGCAATGCGTAACTATATGCGGGTGGGTGCTTTAGGGTGTCCCGCCTGCTTTTTATATATAAATTTATATATTAGTGAAAAAAGTGTGCCCGTAGTGTATGATTTCTCGTAAAAAAATGCCAACTTTGCATTTAGTGAAAATTTAGGTAGGTAAAATGAACGAAATTAACGATTTCTTTCTGCAATTGGTATCGCAGATATCGCTGGTTGAGATAATATTCAAGGGTGCCCTCATTGGCATTGTGGCTTCGGCACCTATGGGACCTGTCGGTATCCTGTGTGTGCAGAGAGCGCTTAACAAAGGGCGCATATACGGCCTTGTAACCGGCTTTGGCGCAGCGTTGAGCGATATCATTTACGCACTCATCACGGGTTACGGCCTTTCGTTCATCTACGATTTCATAAACAACCGCACGGCTCTTTTCTGGCTGCAGCTCATTGGAGCGGTGCTTATGTTCATATTCGGCGTGCACACCTTCCGCAGCAATCCTTCGAAGAGTACCCACAAGGTGAGCCGCAACAAGAGCAGCTTGGTGCAGAACGGTGTTACAGGCTTTTTCCTCGCTTTTTCCAACCCCTTGTTAGTTCTGCTTTTCCTTGCTCTTTTCACTCCGCTGAACTTTATGCTGCCCGAGCAACCGCTACATAACCAATTCATAGGCTATGCCTCTATATTTGGTGGCGCAATGCTCTGGTGGCTCTTTATAACATATGCCGTGAGCAAGCTCAGAGCACGTTTCGATGTGCGTGGCGTGTGGATAATAAACCGCATCATCGGTACGCTGGTGATGATAGGCGCATTCATTGGCGCTGTGCTTATAATTACAGGAATTTATACATTTCACTAATTCTTACTGTTTTGTTTATATCTAAAGAACTGCGAAAGAAAAATATAGCAGAGTATCTGCTGTATATGTGGCAGGTCGAGGACCTGCTGCGTGCCTATGAGCTGTCGGCCTCCAAGGTGGCCGATGCGCTTGTCGCCCCCTATAACCTGCCTCCGGAACAGGCGCAGGAACTGCAGGCCTGGTACGAGAATCTGATGGAGATGATGCGCATTGAGGGTGTGAAGGATGCCGGTCACTTGCAAATAAACAAGAATGTGCTGATAAACCTCACCGACCTGCATTTGCGCCTGCTCAAGTCGCCCAAGGTGCCGTTCTACTCGGCAGCCTATTACAAGGCGCTCCCCTTTATTGTGGAGTTCCGTAACAAGAGCAACGGGCGCGACAAGGGCGAGATAGAGAACTGCTTCGATGCTCTTTATATGTTGTGGCTTATGAAGGCGCAGAAACGCGAGATAAACAGCGAAACGGCCGCTGCAACAGCCGAAATTGGTAAATTTATATCGATGCTGGCGCTCTACCTCAAGGAGGAAGAGGAGGGCAGGCTCGATTTGGAGAGTGAAGATTAAAAAACTAACGCGATAAAACAATTTGTTCACTATGAACGTAAACGAAGAGATTGGTAGAAGAAGAACATTTGCGATAATTTCGCACCCCGATGCAGGAAAGACAACGCTCACCGAGAAACTGTTGCTCTTTGGCGGCCAGATTCAGGTGGCGGGTGCCGTTAAGTCGAACAAGATTAAGAAGACTGCAACATCGGACTGGATGGAGATAGAGAAACAGCGTGGTATCTCCGTGACAACATCGGTGATGGAGTTCGATTACGAGGGATATAAAATAAATATTCTCGACACCCCGGGACACCAGGACTTTGCCGAGGATACCTTCCGCACACTCACCGCTGTGGATAGTGTAATCATTGTGGTGGACAGTGCAAAGGGTGTGGAGACACAAACTCGCAAGCTGATGGCTGTGTGCCGTATGCGTAACACTCCCGTGATTGTATATGTAAACAAGATGGACCGCGAGGGCCGCGATCCCTTTGAGCTGCTCGACGAGCTTGAGCAGGAGCTGCAGATAGCTGTGCGCCCGCTCAGCTGGCCCATTGACCAGGGTGCCCGTTTCAAGGGTGTGTATAATATCTTTGAGCAGAAGCTCGACCTCTTCACCCCCAATAAACAGCGCGTGACCGAGAAGGTGGCCATTGACATAAACAGCGACGAGCTCGATGCCAACATAGGCGAGCAGCTTGCCGAGAAACTGCGTTCCGACCTGGAACTTGTGGATGGCGTGTATCCCGAATTCGATGTGGATGATTACCTTAACGCCCGAGTGGCTCCCGTGTTCTTCGGCTCGGCGCTCAATAACTTTGGCGTGGAGGAGTTGCTCAACTGCTTTGTGAAGATAGCCCCCAGCCCCCGCCCCGTGCAGGCTGTGGAGCGTGTGGTAAACCCCGAGGACCCCAAGTTCACAGGCTTCATATTCAAGATTACAGCCAACATCGATCCCAACCACCGTTCTTGCGTGGCATTCTGTAAAATATGTTCCGGCAAGTTCGTGCGCAATACTCCTTACCGCCACATACGCCTGGGCAAGGACTTGCGTTTCTCGTCGCCCACACAGTTTATGGCGCAGCGCAAGAGTACTATTGAGGAGGCATACCCGGGTGATATCATCGGCTTGCCCGATACCGGTAACTTCAAGATTGGCGACACACTCACCGAAGGCGAGAACCTCCATTTCAAGGGCTTGCCCAGCTTCTCGCCCGAAATGTTCAAATACATAGAGAATGCCGACCCTATGAAGACCAAGCAGCTTGCCAAGGGCATAGACCAGCTTATGGGCGAGGGCGTTGCGCAGCTGTTTGTGAACCAGCACAACGGCCGCAAGCTCATCGGCACGGTGGGGCAGTTGCAGTTCGAGGTTATTCAATACCGCCTGGAGAACGAGTACAACGCCAAGTGTCGTTGGGAGCCCGTGAACCTCTACAAGGCTTGCTGGATAGAGAGCGACGATGCCGCCGAGCTCGAGAATTTCAAGAAACGTAAATACCAGTATATGGCAAAGGATATCGAGGGGCGCGACGTGTTCCTCGCCGATAGCAATTATGTGCTGCAGATGGCGCAGAACGACTTCAAGAGTATCCGTTTCCATTTTACAAGTGAATTTTAATGTAGGTTGCTATGGGAACAATTGCCGAAGAGGCCAAAAAGGCCGTTGAGGTTATGCGCAAGGGTGGCGTGATACTCTATCCCACTGACACCGTCTGGGGCATTGGTTGCGATGCCACCAACCCCGATGCCGTGAAACGCGTATATGAGATAAAGCGCCGTGCCGATAGTAAGGCGCTGCTGCTGCTTGTGGATAGTGCCGACCGCTTGTCGCGCTATGTGGGCAATGTGCCTGCTGTGGCGTGGGATTTGGTGGAGCTCACCAACAAGCCGCTCACAATAATATACGATGGCGCGCGCAACCTCGCCCCCAACCTCATAGCCGAGGACGGGAGTGTGGGCATCCGTGTGACATCGGAACTATTTTCCAAGGAGTTGTGCTACCGTTTTCAAAAGGCTGTTGTATCTACATCGGCCAACATAAGCGGCGAGCCCACCCCCGCAAACTACAGCGAGATAAGCCCCGAGATTATAGAGGCTGTTGATTATGTTGTGAATTACAAACAGCTCGATATGGGAAGGCCCAAATCCTCGAGCATAATAAAACTATCGGCCGATGGCACGGTAGCCATAATAAGAGAATGAACACACAAAGCAAAGACGAAAAATCGTTGCTCGACCGCTTTATAGAGTGGCGCGAAAAGCATATATCGCAAACCCAGTTTATCCTTATACTGAGTTTTGTGGTGGGTGTTCTTTCGGCCCTTGCCGCCTATGCGCTCAAGCACCTCATACACCTCATACAGCACCTTCTCACAGGTGGTTTCGACAAAGACACTTTTAACTGGCTCTATCTGGTGTATCCCGTTATAGGTATCTTCATCACCGGCCTGTTCATACGCAAGGTGGTGCGCGACGACATAAGCCACGGTGTCACCAAGGTGCTCTATGCAATATCGTGCCGCCAGGGCAAGATACGCAGGCACAATACCTGGTCGTCGCTGCTAGCCAGTGCCATAACCATCGGGTTCGGTGGTTCTGTGGGTGCCGAGTCGCCCATCGTGATGACAGGTTCGGCCATAGGCTCAAATCTGGGTTCCTTCTTCAAGATGGAGAAGAAGGTGATGATGCTGCTCATTGGCTGCGGTGCGGCGGGTGCGGTGTCGGGTATCTTCAAGGCACCCATTGCGGGCTTAGTGTTCACGCTCGAGGTGCTTATGCTCGACCTCACAATGTCGTCACTGCTGCCATTGCTCATTTCGAGTGTGACGGCAGCCACGCTATCCTACCTGCTTATGGGTACCGATGCTATGTTCGAGTTTCATTTGGAAGACAACTTCGACCTTGCCCGTGTGCCCTATGTCATTATGCTTGGTATTGTGTGCGGTCTTGTGTCGCTCTATTTTACCAAGGTAACCACCGGCATTGAGCGCTTCTTCAAGCGTTTTACCAACCCTTATGTGCGCCTGGCTGTGGGTGGCAGCGTGCTCAGCGTGCTCATCTTCCTCTTCCCGCCGCTCTACGGCGAGGGATACGAGATGATTCACCATCTGATAAACGGCTCCTCGGCCGATGTTATTCTGAACAACTCGCTCTTTTACGGCCACGCAAGGTTCCTCTTCCTTTATATGTTCCTTATTATATTATTTAAGGCATTTGCCTCTACGGTGACCAACTGTGGCGGTGGTTGTGGAGGTATCTTTGCACCCAGCCTCTTTTTGGGCTGCGTGTCGGGCTATCTGTTTGCGGGCCTATGCAACCTCACGGGGTGGGGCGTTTATGTGTCCGACCGCAATTTCGCCCTCTTCGGTATGGCTGCGCTTATGTCGGGTGTCTTTCACGCTCCCCTCACGGGTGTGTTCCTCATTGCCGAACTCACGGGCGGTTATGCGCTCTTCTTACCGCTTATGATAGTGTCGGTGTTCTCGTACCTCACAGTTAAAATAGTGGATAAGAACAATATATATGCGGTGCGTTTGGCACAGCGTGGCGAGCTCATCACCCACCACAAGGACCAGGCGGTGCTCACAATCCTCAAGGTGGAGGATGTCATTGAGAAGAATTTTATGCGCCTCACTCCCGATATGGACCTGGGTACGCTCACAGCCGTTGTGGCAAAGACAAAGCGTAACATCTTCCCCGTGATTAATGCCAGCGACCACCTTGTGGGCATCCTTTTCCTCGACGATGTGAGGCACATAATGTTCCGTCAGGAACTCTATCACCGCTACACGGTGGCCACTTTGATGCGCGAAGCACCGGTACGCCTCAGCATAGAGGAACCTATGGAGGCTGTTATGCGCAAGTTCGAGGAGACCAACGCCTGGAACCTGCCTGTCGAGGGTGTAGGCGGCGAGTATATCGGCTTTATATCGAAATCGGCAATATTCACTGCTTACCGCAAAACATTGCTCGAGTTTACATCTGATTAAAAACTGCAAAGATAAATGAACGACAAATTAAGAATAGTATATCTTGGCACGCCCGACTTTGCCGTGGAGCCGTTAAAGCGCCTGCTCGAAAAACAGCGTGCCTGTGCCACCTGTGGCTACGAGGTCGTGGGTGTGGTTACAATGCCCGATAAGGTGATAAGCAAACGCGGCAACCAGCTGCTTATGAGCCCTGTGAAGCAGTATGCAGTGCAGGAGGGGCTGCCCGTGCTGCAACCCGAATCGCTCAAGAGCGAGGAGTTCCAAGCAGCCCTTGCCGCCTGGCGTGCCGACCTGCAGATAGTGGTGGCCTTCCGTATGTTGCCCGAGAGCGTGTGGAATATGCCTCGCCTGGGCACATTTAACCTGCACGCATCGTTGCTGCCGCAGTACCGCGGTGCAGCCCCCATAAACTGGGCCATCATAAACGGCGACAAGGAGACGGGTGTGACCACCTTCTTCCTGAAGCACGAGATAGACACGGGCGACGTTATTTTCCGCGATGTGGTGGCGATAGAAGAGCACGACACTGCGGGCACCTTGCACGATAAACTTATGCTGCAGGGTGGCGAAACCGTGCTGCGCACCGTTGAGGCCATTGTGAACGGAACAGCCATTGCGCAACCCCAGCAGCAGATGTTTGCACAAGAGAGCGATTTGCGCCCTGCGCCCAAAATATTCCGTGATACCTGCCGCATCGATTGGGAAAAGCCCTGTGCTGCCGTTTACGATTTTGTGCGTGGTATGTCGCCCTATCCCGCTGCGTGGTTCGAATTGTGCGATGCCACGGGTGCCATCCTTCCCATAAAGGTATATGAGGTGGCCAAGGAGATTGCCGCTCACAGCCACGAGGCGGGTACCTTGCTCACCGATGGCAAGAAGTATGCCAAGGTGGCGGTAAACGGTGGTTACATATCACTGCTTTCGGTGCAGATCCCTGGTAAGAAACGTATGCCCATAGGCGACCTTTTGCGTGGTTTCTCTATGCAGGGGTGCAGTATAAACAAGTAACAACAGGTAACGCAAATAACTGCCCGATATTGTTAAATTCCAAACATTTTTTTTCAAATGTTTGGAATTTATGCTTAAAATGGCTTTCTTTGCAGCGATAATTCATTATAAATAACCTAAAACCAATTGCCTATAGACCAATTCTACTCCAAAATCAATAAATAGAAAATATGGAGAAATTAGCGCAGATGACCGACGACAGGTTGGTGTCGCTGTATATTGGGGGCAATAATTCGGCATTCGATGTTTTGCTGAATCGTTACAAAGATAGGTTATATAACTACATATATTTTATTGTACGCACCAAAGAGGTAGCCGAGGATATTTTCCAGGAGACCTTTGTAAAGGCTATCGTGAGGTTGCAGGAGGGCCGCTATCTGCCCGATGGCAAGTTTGGTGCGTGGATTACCCGCATAGCCCACAATCTTGTTATAGACCAGTTCCGCCAGGAACGCAACGAAAATCTTGTTTCCAACGACGAAAGCGAGGTCGATTTGCTCAACAACGCCGCCCTTGCCGAGGGTACCATAGAGAACCGGATGGTAAACGAACAGGTGCTGCGCGATGTGCGTGCGCTTGTGAACGAACTGCCCGACTGCCAGCGCGAGGTTGTCTTTATGCGTTACTATCAGCAATTGTCCTTCAAGGAGATTTCCGATATCACGGGCGTGAGCATAAACACCGCGCTTGGCCGTATGCGTTATGCCATCCTCAATATGCGTCGCATAGCAGCCGAGAAGCACATTTCGCTTGTACTCGAATAGAACTAATCATAAACTTTTTATACCTGTTTCGGCCGTAGCAAAAAAATGTTACGGCCGAAATACTATATACGCTTTTCTTACGTTTTAATAATAGAAAGAAAACTTATACAGCCTATGGATAAAAAATCTACTTCTCAATTAAAACACTCCATTATTAAAAAAGCCTTGCAGGGCGAGAGAATGCCGTCGCCGTCGCTCACATCACTGGAATTTATAAGAAATTTTGCCCGTAACTTCAGAGTGTGCAAGGGAGAAAATGGAATGGTACAGGATTTTGTACTTAACTAAGCAGAGCAAAAAAAATACCGCCCGTGGGCGGTATTTTTTTTGCTCTTGAATTTATATCCTTATTTTTGATTCTTCTGCTCCAACCCGTAGTTGTACTTCTTGTCGGCTCCTTTGAGCAGCAGCGAAATGATTACAGCCAGCAAGCCAAAGAAGGCGAATATTGCCATAGGGGCGGTGTAGTCGGTTGTTCCGTTTGCGGTGTTGCTCTGTATTACATTACCTATGAGCACGGGTACCATAGAGAGGCCTATGTTCTGTATGTAGAATATTATGGCGTAGGCCGAGCCTAACTGTTTCATAGGGATGATTTTCGGCACAGAGGGCCACATTGCCGATGGCACAAGCGAGAAGGCTATGCCAAGCAGTATCATCACAATCACCGCAAACCACCATACGTTCATAATGGGCAGTGCAAAGAGTATATGCACCACGGTGAGCAGGGCCGAACCTATGAGCATAAGTGTGGCGCCCTTGCCCATACGGTCGTACATGGAACCGAATATGGGAGTGAGCAGCATAGTGCCAAAGGGCAGCAATCCGGGGATGATGCCGGCGAGGCTGGGACTCACCTCATATTTTATAATCATAAGGTTGGTGGCAAACTTGAGGAAAGGGAATACTGCCGAGTAGAACATAAGGCATAGCAGGGTGATGAGCCAGAAGCCCTTGTTGCAGAAGATTACCTTGAGGTCGCTCATCTTGAACTGCTCCTCGCTGTCGGCCTCGCCCTCGCCGGCGCTCTGCGATGCATCCAACTTCTTGTCCATCACGCAATATACAATGTATGAAAGCATACCTATGCACAGCGTAGATGCTCCTATCATCACGGGGGCCGACACAATGCCAAAATGCTGTGCCAGGGGCAGTGCAAAGAATAGTGCGCAGGCTGTTCCCACACGCGCAAGAGCCACCTGCAAGCCCATTGCAAGGGCAAGTTCGTGGCCTGTGAACCATTTGGCAATAACCTTGGTCACAGTGATGCCGGCAATTTCGCATCCCATACCATATATGGCAAAGCCCAGGCAGGCAGTGGCTACCTGTGTGGGCAACCCGAATACCTCGCCCTCGAATCCTCTGCTCACTGCATACCATTTAATCATTGCTCCTATGAACATAAGCGAGGTACTCATAAGGCCTGTGAAACGTATGCCGCATTTGTCGAGTATTATTCCGCCAAAAAAGAGCATCAGCAGGAATACGTTGATGTAGCCGTATGCTCCCGAGAATATTCCGTAGTCGTCGCTTCCCCAGCCAAGGCCGTCGATGGTAGATGTTACCTTCACGGTCTCCTCCTGCAGGGTGTTCGCCTTGTCGGTGTACTTGATTGTGTATTCGTTGCCCACGACAATATCCTCGGCCGATGCTATCTCCCGTGTGCTCACTTTTATTAGCGAGTCGGCTGCAAGGTATGAACCGTTGTTGAAATATACGAGCTTGCCCTTGGTGGTGAGGGGCGCTTCGAGTGGGCCCATTACATCTGTGAAGAAGTAGGCCATCATCATTGTGAACGATACTATGGCGAGTGCGCTCCAGCGTGCCACTGCCGAGTCGTTCAGTTTTTTCTGAATTTTTTGTGTTACTGTCATTTTGTGTTTTTATTTATTTAGTTTATTTCTTCAACCATTTATCAAGCCAGGCAAAGTATGTGCGCTGCCACAAAATGCCGTTCTGGGGTTTCAGCACCCAGTGGTTCTCGTCGGGGAACAAGAGCAGCTGCGCAGGCACCCCCTTGAGCTTGGCGGCATTGAAGGCTGCCATAGACTGCGACGAGAGTATGCGGTAGTCGCGGTCGCCGTGGATGAGCAGAATGGGTGTATCCCAGTTCTCCACGAACTTGTGGGGCGAGTTGGCAAACGATTTCTGCACTTGTGCGCTCTTTTCGTAGGGGGCGCCGCCCAAATCCCAGTTGGTGAACCAGCTCTCCTCGGTCTCAAAGTATTGCTGTTCCATATTAAAGAAACCGTCGTGCGCAATAAATGCCTTGAAACGCTTGTTGTGGTGCCCCATCATCCACATTGCTGTGTAGCCGCCAAAGCTGGCACCTACGCAGCCAAGGCGGTCGCTATCAACATAATCCTCGCGGGCAATGTCGTCGATGGCGGCAAAGAGGTCCTTCATACAGGCACCGCCGTAGTCGCCGCTTATCTGTTCGTTCCACTCCGAACCGAAACCGGGGAGGCCGCGGCGGTTGGTGGCTATCACTATGTAGCCGTTGGCTGCCATTATCTGCATATTCCAGCGGTAGCTCCAGAACTGGCTCACCGGCGATTGCGGACCACCGTTGCAGAATAGCAGGGTGGGGTACTTTTTATTTGCATCGAAGTGCGGGGGGTATATCACCCACGAGTGCAGGTCCTTGCCGTCGAAGGTTTTGCACCAGCGCGCCTCCACCTTGCCTGTGGCTATCTGCGATAATATATGCTCGTTCTCGGCTGTAAGCTGTGCTATGCTGCCGTTGTTATCTATTGCGTATATGTCGCTGGGTGCGCTCATAGAACTGCGGTTCACAAGCAGTGTGCCTGTGGGAGTGGTGGCCACCGATGTGTAGTCGTAGTCGCCGTCGGTGAGCTTGCTGAGAGTGCCCTCGGTGGTTACGTTATACACCTGTGTGGTGCCGTGCCAGGTGCCCACAAAATAGAGGCTCTTGCTGTCGTTGGCCCAGCAGTAAGAATCTACGTTGCTGTCGAATGTGGGGCGGCCCTGCTCGTCGTCGGTGAGGTAGCGCTGCTTGCCTGTGGCTATGTTCATTATGCACAGGCGGTTGCGGTCGCTCTCGTAGCCGTCGCGCTTCATACTGAGCCACGCAAGGTGTGTGCCGTCGGGCGAGAATGTGGGTGTGGTGTCGTATCCGTAGTTTGCAGTCTCGCTGTTTAGTTTGCACAGATTCTGTGTGGTGCCGTCCTCAATGTTGTAGAGGAATATGTCGGTGTCGGTGCTCAGTGTGTAGGCAACCCCGGTCTTTTTAATGCAGGAGTATGCTATCTGCTTTGAGTCGGCACTCCAGGCAAGCTGCTCCGCGCCGCCGAAGGGGCGGTTGGGGCAGTCGTATGTGGTGCCCTCGAGCAGGTCGGTGCCCTCGTCTATGCTATTGCCGTCGAAGGTGGCAACAAAGGGGTGGGGAGCATCGGTTATCCACTCGTCCCAATGCTTGTACATAAGGTCGTTTATGATGATGCCTTTTGACAGTGCAAGGTCGGGGTGAAGGTCGGCTGTGCTATCTTTTATCTTCACACGCTTTATGAGAATTACCTTTGTTTCGCAGGGCGAAAAGAGGAAACCCTCGATGTCGCTGCTGCTGTTGGTGAGCTGCTTGCGCCCGCTGCCGTCGGGGTTCATCTCCCACACCTGGTTGCTGCCGCCCTCGTTGGAGAGGAAGGCTATCTTGCTGCCGCCCTTTATCCACGTTGCACCGGTTTCGTTGGCTGCCGTGGTGGTGAGCAGTGCTTTGTCGCTGCCGTCGGCATTCATTGTGTTTATGGTGTGGTGGCTCTTGTTCTGTTCCACGCTGTAGTAGCTTATACCATAAAGTATTTTGTTGCCGTTGGGCGATGCTGCGGGGCTGCCCACGCGGCCCATAGCCCATAGGGCTTCGGGTGTCATAAGCCCACCCTCTATTTTTATATCCGATTTGCCTATTACTGCGGGGCTTTCCTCGCTGCCTGCGCCGTTGCATCCGGTCAGCATCATCCCCGATAGTGCCATTGCTGCCATAATTGTTACTCCTTTATTCATATTGCTTTGTGTTTGTTGTTTTGCATTAAATGTGCATAAAATATGCAGTTGTGTCTATAATTTAGCAAATTTAGTAATAAATATTCTCCCTTGCAATAGGGTAATGAATAATATTGAGATAATATTGGTGTGCCCTTGAAAAGGCATTACTTCGCTTTGCGAAGATAGGCTGCGGGGTAACAAGTTACACTCCTTTGGAAAGCTAAAACTTTCGTCGTCGCAAGCAGTGCTATGGTTTCGCACTGCCGTTGAAAAACCACTAAAACAAGTTTTGTGGTTTCACTCGGCTTGCACTACTTTGGCTATCGCCCAAGATAGGCTGCGCCTCGGCAAAAAAACAATCAAGCTTGTTTTGTTTTGCTCTCGGCTTGCGGTACTTTGGCTATCGCCGAAGATAGGCTGCGCCTCGGGATAAAAACAATCAAGCTTGTTTTGTTTTGCTCTCGGCTTGCACTACTTTGCTTGCTGCGCTCGCGAAGATAAGTTGCGCTCGTTGAAAAACCACTAAAACAAGTTTTGTGGTTTCACTCGCTTACCTTATCTTTGTCATTGATTATGTAATTACGATGATAGATAATACTGTTTTCAAAGATAAAAAGGCGGTTTATTACACGCTGGGTTGTAAGTTGAATTTTTCGGAGACGGCAACCATTGAACGCAAGTTGCAGGAGGCGGGAATACGCACGGCGCGACGTGGCGAGAAGGCCGATATTTGTGTGATAAACAGCTGTGCAGTGACACAGGAGGCCGAAAAGAAGTGCCGCCAGGCGATTCATAAATTGGTGAGGCAGCACCCGGGGGCCTATGTGGTGGTTACCGGCTGTTATGCGCAGCTGTCGCCCGAGAAACTCTCCAAAGAACTTGGGGTGGACGTGGTGCTTGGCATCGATAAAAAAGGACAGGTGCTGGAACATCTTGGCAACCTTGAAAAGCATAGCGAGGGCGGCGAGTGGTATGCGCAGCCATCGAAGGATGTGCGCAATTTTGTTCACTCCTGTTCGCGTGGCGATCGCACACGTTATTTCCTTAAGGTACAGGATGGTTGCGACTATTTCTGCACTTATTGCACAATTCCTTTTGCCCGTGGCCGCAGCCGTAACCCGCAGGTGGCCGAGCTTGTGGAGCAGGCGCAGATGGCTGCTCGCGAGGGTGGCAAGGAGATTGTTATAACGGGTGTGAACATTGGCGATTTTGGAAAATCCACGGGCGAGAGTTTTGTGTCGCTTGTGAAGGCGCTCGACGGGGTAGAGGGTATTGAGCGTTACCGCATATCCTCCATTGAACCAAATCTTATAACCGACGAGATTATAGATTATATATCCACCTCGCGCAGTTTTATGCCGCACCTGCATATACCGTTGCAGGCGGGCAGTGACGAGGTGCTGAAACTTATGCACCGTCGCTACGACACCGCTTTCTTTGCCGAGAAGATTGCCACGGTGCGCCGCCTGTTGCCCGATGCCTTCATTGGCGTTGATGTCATTGTGGGTACAAGGGGCGAGAGCGAGGAACTTTTTGAAAAGGCTTATAACTTTATAAAGGGGCTCGATATTTCGCAGTTGCACGTATTCAGCTATTCGGAACGCCCGGGTACGCAGGCGCTGAAGATTGACGGTGCTGTTGCACCTGCTGAGAAGCATCGCCGCAGCCGCCTGCTCATTGAACTTTCCGAGGAGAAACGCCTTGCGTTTTATGAGCGTTTCATAGGCAAGGAGGCTGTTGTGCTTTTTGAAAAGCCGCGTGCAGGTATGCCTATGGGTGGTTTCACAAGTAACTACATTAGGGTGGAGATGCCGGCCAACCCCGCTTATGTGAATCGCCTGGTGCGTGTGCGCTTGGGTGGTTTCGGCGAGGATAAACAGGCGCTTTTGGTAGATGAGGTCTTGGAGCTGCTATGAACAAGGTTGCGGTAGTGATATTGAATTATAACGGCGCAGATATGCTTGCCCGTTTTCTTCCCTCGGTGGTGGAACACTCCCCCGAGGCGCGGGTTATTGTGGCCGACAATGGCTCTACCGACGATTCCGTGGCGCGGGTGCGTGCTCTCTTTCCCGCAATTGAGGTTATTGAACTTGGCACCAATTATGGTTTTGCCGAGGGGTACAACCGTGCTCTTGCACAGGTGAGTGCCCAATATTATATATTGCTGAATAGCGACGTGGAGGTTACCCGTGGGTGGATTGCCCCGCTGCTTGCGCAGATGGAGAAGGATGAGCAGCTGGTTGCCTGCCAACCCAAGTTGCTATCTTATAATAAAAGAACTCATTTTGAGTATGCCGGTGCAGCGGGCGGTTTCATCGACAAATATGGCTACCCCTATTGTCGTGGCCGCCTTTTCGATACCGTGGAGGCCGATAACGGGCAGTACGATGCTCCCGCCCCCGTGTTCTGGGCTACAGGTGCTGCGCTTATGGTGCGCAGCAGTGTGTTCAAGGCTGTGGGTGGGCTTGACGGCTCCTTTTTTGCTCATATGGAGGAGATAGACCTCTGCTGGCGTATGCAAGCGCGTGGCGGTGTGGTTATGGCTGTTCCTGCGAGCGTGGTGTATCACGTGGGCGGTGCAACGCTTGCAAAGAGCAACCCGCGAAAAACTTATCTCAACTTCAGGAACAACCTGTTGCTGCTATATAAAAACCTGCCTGCCGAGCAACTGGGTGACGTGATGCGCGTGCGTTGCGTGCTCGACTATGTGGCGGCAATAAAATTCCTGCTCACAGGTTGCCCGGGCGACTTCGAGGCGGTGCTGCGTGCGCGCCGCGACTTTGGCCGCATAAAAAAGGATTACGCGGCTGCCCGTGAGAATAATATGAAGCAGGCGGTTGCAGTGCCTGCCACAAGCGGTTTTTCGCTCCTTTGGCAGTACTATGCTAAGGGTAAACGCCTTTTTTCGCAACTGCCGCAGAGCGTGAATAATTGAATAATATAAATAAAATGGATATAGCACTTTATCTGTTGCCCGTTACTTTGGGCAACACGCCGTTGAATAATGTGTTGCCGCAGTACAACGCTGCGGTCATTTCGAGCATCCGTCACTTTATTGTGGAGGATGTGCGTTCGGCAAGGCGTTTCTTGCGTGCCGTGGATGCGCAGTTTGATATCGACGGCTCGCAGTTCTTTGAACTGAACAAGCATACATCGCCTGCCGACATTGCGGGCTATTTGAAACCCTTGCAAGAGGGCAAACCTATGGGTGTGATATCCGAGGCAGGCTGCCCCGCAGTGGCCGACCCCGGTGCCGATGTGGTTGCCATTGCGCAGCGCAAAGGGCTCAAGGTGGTGCCGCTTGTGGGCCCGTCGAGCATCATCCTTTCCGTTATGGCATCGGGCTTCAACGGGCAGAGTTTTGCTTTCCACGGTTACTTGCCCATAAAGCCCGAGGAACGTGCAAAAACGTTGCGCAAACTGGAGCAACGTGTATATAACGAGGGCCAGACACAGCTGTTCATAGAAACTCCTTATCGCAATGGCAAGATGATTGAGGATATATTGAAGATTTGCCGCCCGCAAACCAAACTATGCATTGCGGCCAACCTCACTTGTGCCGATGAGTTTGTGCGCACACGCACGGTGAAAGATTGGAAAGGCCGTGTTCCCGACCTCTCCAAAATTCCCTGTATTTTCCTTATTTACAAGTAATCTTATATATGCCTGTGGGCGAAGTCGCTGCCTGCCGGTGCCTGGAATGTCTTTATGCCAAACTCGGGCAGCATAGCTATGATGTGTTCGAACACATCGGCTTGCAGGTGCTCGTAGGCCACCCAGGCTGTGTTGGCCGAGAAGAAATAGAGTTCAAGCGGCAGACCTTGTGCGGTGGGTTGCAGTTGGCGCACCATAAGTATCATCTCTTTGTTTACACGTGGATTGGTGCGCAGATATATGTCAATGAAATTGCGTAGCACGGTGAGGTTTACAACCTCTTCGCTGCTGTCGAGCCCCTCCATCCAGCCCTTTTGCGTGAATTTTTCTATTTGCTCTTTGGTGCAGAATCCTATAGAGTTCATATCTATGTAGATGGAGCGCTTTATGCGCCTGCCGCCGCTGTCGAACATTCCTCGCCAGTTCTGGAACGATTCGCTCACGAGTATATAGGGAGGGATGGTGGTTATTGTCTTGTCCCAGTTCTGAACTTTTACGGTTGTGAGTGTTACCTCTACTACCATACCGTCGGCATCGTGCTTGGGCAGTGTAATCCAATCACCCGGGCGCAACATATCATTGACCGATAGTTGCACGCCTGCCACAAGTCCCATAATGGGGTCCTTGAATACGAGCATCAGTACTGCCGCCATTGCTCCAAGGCCGGTAAGTACCTTGGCGGGGTTCTTGTCTATGACGATGCTTATCATAATTATTGCCCCAATACATATTGCAATAATCTTGAACATTTGGAACACGCCTTTGAGTGTTTTGTTCCTCAAGCTGCTGTTTTGGTTCGCAAGGTCGTGCAGCGCGTTGAGAATGGCAAATGCAAACTTTATGGCACAGGCTGTGATATATATGTCGAGCACTTTTACGGTCCAAAAGAAAATATCTCCGTCTGTGTCGAACATTCTTGGCAACAGCATATGCAGCAATATCGGTGGCAACAATTGGCAGCAACTTGTCATTACATTCTCGTTGAAGAGAATGTCGTCCCACGACGATCGTGTGCTGCGGGTTATTTTGTTGGTGATAGGTATGAAAATTCTGCGGCAAAGCGCATTGGCAAGATGTAGCAGCAGTATGCCGGCTGCAACAAACACGGCAAACCGCAACACTTGATTGCTGTGCCATAATTGCAATATGCTGTCGATCTCTATAAAGCTAAGTATGTTCATTTTAGAAGGTGGGTTATATGCTTTAATGTTTTTTGTGTTGCAAAAATAGTATAAATAAACGAAAATCAGTTGTTTGTCACTCTTTCTTTTTACAGGCTGTTCGTAGCTTGTGTGGGGAGTAAACAAGATAGCCGAGTCAAGAAAAATATTTGACTCGGCTATCTTGTATGTTTGCAGGGAATTATAGGCTGTCGCCGAAATCCTCGCGGAATTTTGCGGCGAGTTTCTCCTGCCAATCGCCAATGGGGACAAGGCGGCCGAAGAAGAAACGCAGAACGTTGGGCTCCTCAACCCACTTGAGACCACCGATGAGGTGGCGGTTGTCGTAGAGCCATTTAACGCGGTCGGCGCAATATTTAATCTGTGAAAGGGTGAACACGCGGCGGGGGCAGGCAAGGCGCACAAGCTCCATCTCGGCAAAGTGCTCGCTACCGTCGGGCTCACGCTGCTCCGAGAGTGTTCCGCGCTCCATACCACGAACACCACCTGCAATGTAGAGGGCTGCTGCAAGAGCACCTGCGGGGTATTGGTTCTGGGGCATTCCTTTGAGGAACTCCATTGCATTGATGTGTGCTCCCAAACCGCCGGCGGGCAGAATCATAGGCACGCCGTAGTCGTTGAGCTCTTTCACAAGGTGCTTGATGAAGATGGGGCCTTGGCTGATGATGTCTTCGTCGAGTGTCTCAAGCAGACCAACGGCCATTGCCTCCATTGAACGCACCTCCATACCACCGTATGTGAGGAAGCCCTCGTAGAGGGGAATGTACTCCTTCATCTTTATGATGAGCTGCTCGTTGTTCGAGATGATGGCACCACCGCGGGCAAAACCGAGCTTGCGGCTCGAGAAGTAGATGAGGTCCATCTGGTCGCTAAGTGTGCGTATAATCTCCTTGATGCTCATATTTTTGCAAGCCTCCTCGCGTGTCTTTATGAAGTGGAGGTTGTCTTGCAGGAGCGATGCATCGAGCAGGCTCATTACACCATATTTCTTACAGATGGCTGCCACCTTGAGCATATTGTCGAGCGAGAGGGGCTGGCCGCCAATGAGGTTGGTGCCTGCCTCTATGCGCACGAAGGGTACGTGCTCGGGGCCCACCTCCTTGATGATGCTTTCGAGGCGCTCAAGGTCGAAGTTTCCTTTGAAGGGGTTGTCGCTCTGCGCAACGAGGCCCTTTTCGTCAATTACCTCTACAACCGAACCGCCGCGACGTGTGATGTGCGATTTTGTGGTGGTGAAGTGGTAGTTCATAGGAACCACGTCGCCGGGCTTTACAAATGTCTCGGCAAGGATGTTCTCGCAGGCACGGCCCTGGTGTGCGGGCAGGAAGTACTCTGTGCCGAACACCTCTTTAAGCACCTTCATCAATCGGTTGCAGGTTTCGGAACCGGCATAAGAGTCGTCGGCCTGGAACATTGCTGCCACCTGGTTGTCCGACATTGCGTTCACGCCTGAGTCGGTGAGCATATCCATAAAGACATCCTTGTTCTGCAACAGGAAGGTGTTGTTGCCTGCTTCGTTTATGAGTTTTACACGTTCTTCAACTGTGGGTAGATAGAGCTTCTGTACCACGCGCACTTTGTGCATTTCCAAGGGTACCTGCTCTTCTTGTTTGTAAAATTTGATTTGAGACATAGTGTTTTGTATTATTTTTTTAATTGTTGCTCTTTTTGTAAACGGTTGCAAATGTGAAATAAAAAATTGAATCTTGCAACAAATATATACTTTTATCAGTTTATTTGTTGAAAAATGTAAACCAACGCTGTGGTATTGCGGTAAAAGTGTTGTTACTGCTTTGTCTTGTTTTTTAACAATTCCTGCAGCTTGAACATTTCGTCGCGGTATTGTGCGGCCTCTATGAACTCCATTCTGTCGGCAGCCTCCTGCATAAGCCGCTTGGTGCGCTCTATGCTCTTTTTCAGCTGGTCGGCGCTCATATACTCCACAACGGGGTCGCACACTGCAGCAAGGGGTGCGTTCTCTTCGGTGTAGAAACGTACAACCTTTTCGGGTTCCTTGTTCTTCTTCTCTTGTGCCAGCGCGTTGCTTATCTCCTTTTTTATGGGGGTGGGGGTGATGCCGTGCTCCTTGTTGTAGGCCATCTGTTTCTTGCGGCGGCGCAGTGTCTCTTCTATGGTCTTTTGTATGCCCTCGGTCATCTTGTCGGCATACAGGATAACAAGGCCGTTTACGTTGCGGGCGGCACGGCCTGCTGTTTGGGTGAGTGAGCGGTGGTCGCGCAGGAAGCCTGCATAGTCGGCGTTTAGAATGGCTACAAGTGATACCTCGGGGAGGTCGAGTCCCTCGCGCAGCAGGTTCACACCCACCAGCACGTCGTATATGCCCTCGCGCAGGTCGGTCATTATCTGTATGCGGTCGAGGGTGTCCACGTCGCTGTGTATGTAGTTGCATCGCACACCGTGCTTCAGCAGGTAGTCGGTGAGCTCTTCGGCCATGCGCTTGCTCACCGTGGTGGCAAGCACGCGTTCGCCACGCTCTACGCGCAGCTGTATCTCCTCCATAAGGTCATCCACCTGGTTAGCCACGGGACGCACCTCTATCTGCGGGTCCAAAAGGCCGGTGGGGCGTATAACCTGGTCCACCACAATGCCTTCGCTCTGGGCAAGTTCGTAGTCGGCGGGTGTGGCGCTCACATATATTACTTGATGCGTGAGCTGTGTGAACTCCTCGAACTTCAATGGGCGGTTGTCAAAGGCTGCGGGCAGGCGGAACCCATACTCTACAAGGTTGGTCTTGCGGGCGCGGTCGCCGCCATACATTGCGTGTATCTGCGGCACGCTCACGTGGCTCTCGTCTATGATGAGCAGGAAATCGTCGGGGAAAAAGTCGAGCAGGCAGTAGGGGCGTGTGCCGGCTTCGCGCCCGTCGAAATAGCGGGAGTAGTTCTCTATGCCCGAGCAGTGCCCCAGCTCGCGCAGCATCTCTATGTCGTATGTCACCCTCTCGTGCAGGCGCTTGGCCTCCAACGGCTTGCCCACTTCGCGAAAATACTCCTCGCGCTCGGCAAGGTCCTTTTCTATCTCTATAATGGCGCGCTCGGTGCTCTCCTTGGTGGTCATAAAGAGGTTGGCGGGGTATATCT
Organism: Bacteroidaceae bacterium; assembly: GCA_017536765.1. Taxonomy (GTDB): domain Bacteria; phylum Bacteroidota; class Bacteroidia; order Bacteroidales; family Bacteroidaceae; genus HGM04593. Next base: position 2,796 of record JAFXGV010000023.1, on the reverse strand, counting down.
TGTAGTCGTCGAAGGTGGTGAGGCGCGCGCCGGTTTCGCCATCTATCTCCTCTATGCCGTCTATGTCATCGTCCCAGAATGTTACGCGCAGTATGTGGTCGCTGTATGCGAGGCTCACCTCCACGGTGTCGCCCTTTACACGAAAATTGCCGCGGTTGAGGTCCAGGTCGTTGCGGGTGTAAAGGCTGCTTACTAATTTGCGCAGAAAGACGTTGCGGTCGAGCTTGTCGCCCACACGCACCTCAATTACATTGTTATAGAAATCGGCAGGGTTGCCCATACCGTAAATGCAGGAGACCGAGGATATAACAACCACATCCTTGCGCCCCGATAGCAGTGCCGACGTGGCTGCAAGGCGCAGTTTGTCTATCTCGCCGTTTATGGCAAGGTCCTTTTCAATGTATGTGTCGCTTGTGGGTATGTAGGCTTCGGGCTGGTAATAGTCGTAGTACGAAACGTAGTACTCCACGGCGTTGCCGGGGAAAAAGCCTTTGAACTCGTTGTACAGCTGTGCTGCAAGTGTCTTATTGTGGCTCAGTATGAGTGTGGGGCGGTTAATCTCCTTTATCACATTGGCAATGGTAAAAGTTTTGCCCGATCCGGTAACGCCTAACAGGGTTTGTGCCGGGGTGCCGTTGCGCACTCCCTCCACAAGCTGGGCTATAGCGGCGGGCTGGTCGCCCATAGGTGTGTATGGTGATTCTAATTTGAAGTTCATAGGCTTTTTCTTGTTGCAAGGCGCGAATATACAAAATTTTATTCAGTGAAATATTGTACTGCCACTCTTAATTAATGTTTTAGGGTTTAATAATTGTTTTTTATGTTTCTTTAGCTCTTTTATTATAAATAATAACAAGAAAATGGTTGCAATTCCGCCCAAAAAGCGCTATCTTTGCAGGCAATTTGTGATTTATTGCGGTTATAAGGTTTTGCAACGCGGCCTGTGCTGCATTTTTCTAAATGTTTTATATGAATAAGTTTTTCTGCATAATATTGCTGTTCGTTTTTGCTCTTGCATCGTGCGATTCTTACAATAAGGTGTTGAAGATGAATGATGTGGAGTATAAGTACGAGGAGGCTAAAGCTCTTTATATGAAGGGTGAGTATAGCAAGGCGGCCGTGCTCATAGAGAGCGTGGTTACACTGTTGAAAGGTAGCGACAAGGCCGACGAGTCTATGTTCCTGCTTGCTATGTGTTACTACGATTCGCACGACTATACCACTGCGGCGCAATGCTTCAAGGCTTGCTATAGCAATTACCCGCGTGGAAATTATGCCGAAATGGCTCGTTTCTATTCCGGTAAATCGCTTTACAAGAATGTGCCCGAGCCCGAGTTGGACCAGAGTGATACGTTTACCGCAATAGAGGAGTTGCAGTTGTTTTTGGAGTATTATCCCGCAAGCGAGTATGCACAGGAGGCGCAGGATATGATGTTTGAAATGCACGATGTGCTTGTGATGAAGGATTATTTGTCGGCAAAACTCTATTTCGATCTTGGTGATTACAACGCATATATTGCCAATAACTATCAGGCCTGCATAATAACGGCGCAGAACGCCTTGAAGGATTACCCCTACACCAAATTGCGTGAGGACCTGTATATACTTATTCTTCGTGCCCGCTACCAAATGGCCGACAAAAGCGTACCCGAGTTGCAGCCCGAACGTTATCGTGAAACCATAGACGAGTTCTATGCTTTCAAAAACGAATTCCCTGCAAGCAAATATATGGCCGAGGCCGAAAAATATTATAAAAAGTCGCTCGAGAGAATAAGCGAATAAAAGATTACAAGAATATAAATTTAATTTAAGATACAATGGATTACAAGAAAAGCAATGCTCCTACAAACACTGTTACACGTAATATGGCAGATTTTGTGAGCGAAACAGGTAATGTTTATGAGTCGGTGGCAATCATCGGAAAGCGTGCGAACCAGATTTCAGCCGAAATTAAAGATGAGTTGTTGAAGAAACTCAATGAGTTCTCTTCTACAACAGATAACCTCGAAGAGCAGTCGGAGAACCACGAGCAGATTGAGATTTCTCGTTTCTATGAGAGACTACCAAAACCTACCCTTATTGCTGCTCAGGAGTTTATAGATGGTAAGGTGTATTTTCGCGATCCCTCTAAAGAGGCTGCCGAGGAGGCTTGATTATGAAATTCCGTTTCTATCAGCTCTATTTTGTGCTGGCAGCAGTGCTGCTCATTGCTACAATGTGTAGCAGTTTGCTTGGTGTGCTTGCTCCCAACGGTGCCACATACACGGTGGGTAACTTCTCGCTCGCCTGCCCCGACGGCTCAACATCGTATTCGGTGGTGGCACTGGGCGTGGTGCTCATTGTGGCTGCCGTGGTAAATGCTTTCGGCCTGTTGGTGTCGTTGTTCAGTAACTTTGAACTGCAAAAAAGAAGTTCTATCCTGTCGGTGCTATTGCTCACGGGGTATTACATATTGTTGCTCATTTATGTGTTCCTTATTATAAATAGCGACGATGCTGTCACCACTTTAAGCCTTGAGGCTGCGGTAATGTTCCCCTTCACCGCAATTGTGCTCAACGTGCTCTCTTTTTTATCGGCACGCCGCACAGAGGCTAAAATCCTTGCTAAGGCATCGGGCTTCCGTTTGAGGGATTGATGACATTTGATTTCATATATAAAGAAGATGACTAAAAAGTGTATTTTTGCGTTACGCTTGCCTTCAAAATCCTCATTTACGCTTAGTAAACTGCGGTTTTTCAGGCTGCGCAAGCCTTAAACTACATCTTTTTATTCATCTCCCTGCAAAAAGAGGCTGCT